>NZ_JAIWOT010000001.1:1607500-1950000 GCF_021295335.1 Komagataeibacter sp. FNDCF1
AGACAAGCATGACACCTGCACTCCCGGCCAGCGCGACAAGTGCCGCAAGATCGAGATTACGGTCAACCAGCCACGCCCCCGCATTCGCCCCGATCAGCATGCCCGCGCCGCATACGATCATGTACACCATGATCCGCCATTCCGGCACATGCGTGACGTTCTGCAGCACGCTGGTAAGATAGGTATAGATGGCGAACATCCCGCCAAAGCCGATGGCCGCCGTCAGTAATGTAAGCAGGAGCTGGGTATTGGCCAGCGCCCTGATCTCACGCAATGGGGAATTCGCGCGGTTAGGTGTATCGGCCGGTATGAAGCGCCATATGCCCGCCACGGTCACGAAGCCCAGCGCCGCGATGATCAGGTAGGCGATCCGCCAGCCAAAATGGTCGGCGGCAAAGGTTGAAAATGGCGCGCCCACCAGCGTGGAAATGGCGATGCCGGACAGGATGCGCCCCACGGCCCAGCCCCGCCGCGCCCGTTCCACCATGGAAGCCCCCACCAGCGCCGAAATCCCGATCAGGGCGCCATGGGGCAGACCGGTGATGAAGCGGGCGATTTCCACAAGCCCCGGCGTAGGCATGGCCACACTCAGGATATTGGCAAACCCGAACAGCGCGAACAGCAGCAGCAGCAGTTCCCGACGCGACAGCCGCGCCCCCAGGATGGTAATGAGCGGCGCGCCCACCACCACGCCCAGCGCATAGGCGGTAATGGCATGCCCGGCATCGGATGCCGACAGGCCCAGCGATGCCGCGAATTCCGGCAGCATGCCCATAATGGCGAATTCCCCCGTTCCGACCACGAACGTGCCGAAAGTAAGGATGAAAAAAGCGGCGCTACGGCCATGCGGGGGCGTGATGGGCATGGCGCCGCCAGAAGTGGACACGGTTTCTGTCATCTTGAAGGGTCCGGCAGAAGGGAGAAAAACGGGTCAGGCCGACAGCATCGCTGCGGCAGTACGGGCAATATCGATATCATCCTGCGTACTCGCGCCCGAGACACCCATCCCGCCCAGCATTGTGCCATCGGCCGCCCTGAGCACGATGCCACCGCCAAAGCTGGTCAGGCCGCCATTGGTGTTTTCAAGCGTGTAGGCTTCACCGCCGGGGTGGCCGATCCGGGCAAAGTCGGCGCTATCCATCTGGAACAGCACGGCGGTGCGGGCCTTGCGGCTGGCGACATCGATCACGCCCAGCGGCGCGCCATCCATGCGGATGAACGCCACCGGCCAGGCGGCCGCATCAAGGATGGAGATACACACACGCACCCCCCGCCTGCGGGCTTCGTCGAGGGCAGCATCAAGCAGGGTGGTCGCCTGGGAGAGTTTCATGACATGTTTTCCGAACATTCAGGGTCAAAGCCGCAAAATAGCCATGGCCCGGGCCGGACGTAACGCGCCAATGTCCGAAATCCCGATTTATTCAACACTGTTGAATGTGGCCTGCTCCACATGCTTCATCATCATCCATGCCATCCGGACCAGCCGGTAACGCGGCAGGTCCGCCGCAGGGCCGGTCAGGGCGATGCTCGCGCGCACCTCCCCGTTTTCCCGCCATGGCACCGCCACCCCGTGCTCACCAGGGCGATAGGCTTCAATATCCAGGGCGTATCCCCTGATTCTGACCGTCTCGATCTCCTGCAGGACCGCCGCGTCAAGCGCATGGGCGCGGGTTGTGCGCAGCCGCCTGCCCAGGCCGGGCATGAACGCCAGGAAGACAAGCCCCACCGCTGATCCCTCCAGTGCCTCGCGCCGCCGCAGGCGGGATGCGCACACCACCGGGTCGTGCAGGCCCACGATATCCAGATAGACCGCCTCATCCCCGCTGGGCACGCCCAGATAGACGGTTGCCCCGCTTGCATGGGCAATGGCTTCCAGCGTAGGGCGCATGCGGGTGCGCAGCCCGTCGTCATCACCCGCGATGCGCGACAGGTTGAGGATGCGCCCACCCAGATGATAGCGCATGTCCCCCGGCCTGCGCTGCACGTAGCCCAAATGATCAAGGGTGCGCAGGATATTATGGATGGTGGTCTTGCCAATGCCGGAAATGGCGGCGATCTGCCACAGATGCGCGCTGCCACCTTCCTGTGCGATAATTTCCAGAATGGCGGCGGACCGTTCTATGGACTGGATCAGCCTGGGCGTCTTTCCCACGGGCACTCATCTCCCTTCCCCGCATGCATTCTGCCGCGCCGGATTTCACGCAGTCCGGATTCAACATGGCTGGATACACGCATTCACCACCGGGCGCGTCGGCACAAGTGAAAATATCCGCCACTGGGGGCAGGCGTCCATCATGGGGCTTTTGCGATGTGTGATCCGATTGCTGCGGGGAAGGCATGGACACCATGGCGCAGGATTGAGACAAGACAGACCGGACCACGCCCGGGCCACAATGATTTTCTGGAGTTGAGGATGCGCATTCTTGTTACCGGCACGGCCGGGTTCATCGGTTTCCATCTCGCCCGGCGGCTGCTGCGTGACGGCCATGAGGTCACGGGCATAGATGGCCTGACCCCCTATTATGATGTGACGCTGAAGCACAGACGCCATGCCATGCTGCGTGAATGCGCACGCTTCACCTGCAACGAATTCATGCTGGAAGACGCGCAGGCCCTGAACAACGCCTTTACGCAATGCAGGCCGGAACTGGTCATCCATCTCGCGGCGCAGGCGGGCGTACGCTACAGCATCGAGAACCTGGACAGCTATGTCAGCGCCAACCTGGTGGGATCGTATAACGTGCTGGAGCAGGTCCGCCAGCATGGGGTCCCACATTTCATGATTGCGTCCACATCCTCCGTCTACGGGGCGAACCGGGAACTGCCCTTTACGGAATCCCAGCGCTGCGACCATCCGCTCAGCCTTTATGCCGCCACCAAGAAAGCAACCGAGGAACTGGCGCATTCCTATTCCCATATCTGGAAAATTCCGGTCACGGCCTTCCGTTTCTTCACGGTCTATGGCCCATGGGGGCGGCCGGACATGGCGCTGTTCAGGTTTACGGCCAGCACGCTCGCCGGCATGCCGATTGACGTCTACAACCATGGCAGGATGGAGCGTGATTTCACCTATATTGATGACCTGGTGGAAGCGGTCCGCCTGTTATCCGCAAAACCGCCGCTCCGGGCGGGTGAAAGCGACCCGGGCGCAAGCCCCGTGGCGCCCTACCGCGTGGTCAATATCGGCAACAGCCAGCCTGTCAGCCTCATGACGTTCATCCGGGCAATCGAAAAGGCGCTGGGCAGGCCGTGCATCTGCAACTACCTGCCCATGCAGCCCGGTGATATGCCACGCACATGGGCGGACTGCTCGGCCCTGATGGCACTGACCGGTTTCCGTCCCGCAACATCCGTGCAGGACGGGGTGGCTGCTTTCGTGGCGTGGTACAGGGATTATTACGGAATTCCCGCCATCGCCTGATACATGCGCCCCATGCAGGCGGCACCATGCGACCCGCGGCCTGAAATCCGATGATGCAGCAGCCACGCGCGCTTCGGCGCAGCATCCTGCCCGCCCATGCGCCTGAACCGCGGCTGCAGGCATACTGCCGGCAGGCCCCTATCCTTTCCGGGCCAGCATCTCCATCCTTTTGATGGCCTGCACCCTGTTTTCCATGGAGAGGGATCTGTACAGCCTGATGATGTTGCCTTCGTCCCTGGTCAGTTCGAAGACGGTTCTTTCATTATCCTGCCCGTTGAGAAAGACTTCCTCCCCGATACCGAACACGCGCGCAATACGCGAGACGTGCTCGCTGATATTACTGGAACGCCCCGTTTCCCAAAAGGCAATGGCCGACCGCGACATGCCCAGCATATCGGCAAATGCCTGCTGGCTCAGCCCGGCAGCCCGGCGTAGCAGCTGGATACGCTGCCCGATTTCCCGCGAGGGGGAAAAGCCATGAATATCGGTTGCCGACAGACCCTCATCGGAAACGGCATGGCTTTGCTGTATCCATTTGCGAAATCCCAGCAGGGTTGTCATCTGCCGCTTCTGCCCCACGGCAGACCCGTCCCGCCTGTGAAACACCACGGCGCCATCGCCTGTGCGATCGATGACCCTTACCTCGCCGCGCGGTGGCGCACCGGTCCATATCTGCCCGCTTTTCAGGGTCAGTGACGTATTCATGCCCATGGGAAGGATGCCCCCCACGTCAGTTCCGCTGGCGTGGGGCACGGCACGATCATGCCGTCAGGCGCAGCATGTCGCTTTCCGCCCGGTCTCCTGTCGTCTCCATAAAGGGGCCGCCTGCAATGACTTCCAGGCAGAGCAGCCCCATCAGGGTCGGGTGGCGTTGCCCCAGTGACAGGTCAGCCTGCCCGCTGGTCCATCGGCAGGGCTTGCCGTCTGAAATGACCACCTCATCATGCCAGCCCGCGGGGGCCACGTCAGTCAGGTGCGTTGCAAGAGGGTAGGCAGCGCTGCCTTCAAACAGCCTGATCTCCCGGATCAGCACGCCAAGCTGCCGACGGTCATCATGGTATGGCCCGATGGTGTCACACGGGCGGCTGGTACGGGACAGGATCCGCACGGCCTGCACGCCCGGCGGGATCATGAATATGGCAAACCCGTTGGCCTGGCGCATGGAGCGGATGACCGCCCCGCTATCCGCCACCAGATGCAGGTCGGCATCATCTGTAAGGACAGGTTGGGCGGTACGGCTGTCATGGCATGCCGCCTGCGCCCGGGCTTCAAGCTGACGGTAGACGGGTTCGACCACCGCAGGCGCAACAGCCAGCGGTGCCGCCGCATCCGTGGCCCATGAGCGGACCGGGCCCGCCCCGATGCTGACGACATTGCCCTGCTGGCGGAAGGTACGCCGGTTACCCGTATCAAGGTAGCTTTCGGTCAGCATGCCATCCGCCATGATGACCGAATGCCGTTCCGTCTCGACATGGTGGTAATCGTAGGAAGTAATGGAATGGTCGTAAAAGATCGAGCGCCCGTTGACCAGCATGCGGGCCGGCACGAACATGCCATCCATGAGCAGGGAATGTTCAGGCGTAATCAGCATGTCCCTGTACGGCACGCCATCGGCAATCGCGTCCTGCACAATCCGGACCGGATAACCCGCCTCGTCATCGGGCAGCCCTGCCCGCACCACGGTATGGGCCATGCCCGTCCAGACGACCCTGCGGGGCTGCTCCACGCCCCGGTCAAAGGTGACAACCATATCACCCGTAGCAATATCCTGTACCGCGACATCGCCCGCCGGCGTCCGGATCATGGAACCGGGCAGGAAGCACACACCGATATCGGTATTGCCATCCACATAGGATATCCGCAGGGGGTTGTCCGCGCTGCTGTCCGCGGCGTTGTACGTGCCGTTGGCAAGTGTTACGTCATTCGCAAGATTGGTCTGGTATGCGGCAACTTCCGTCCCGTCATTTCCATACAGCGTGATCGTTTTGGTGCTGTCGCTGCCGCTTATCGTGTAACCCGTTATCTGGGCCACGGTATTTTTAAGCTGGATCGTATCGACCGATGGGTCGTAGTTATTGAGCGTAACCCCCTGCACCGTATCAGACGCAATCAGGTTCAGCACCCCGCTGTCGGCATTGAGCACAAGCGTGCCGCCACCGGTCGTGAAATTGACCGTGGACCCGGTCAGGATGCTGATAAGATTGGTACTCCCGTCATAGGTACCGCCATAACCGATGTTGATTGTCGAGCCGGACAGCAGGCCAGCTACCAGATTGCCCGAAAAGGATGCCGTACCGCCGTAAATATTGACGGTATTACCGGAAAGGGCATTGACCAGTATGTTTATGTCCGTCGTGCCACCAATATAGTATGTATTGGCGCTGATCGCATCGGCCACGACATTGATGGCGCCCGTGCTGCCCGGCATGGAGACATAGGTGCCCCCGATAATGCCCACCAGCGTGGTTACGGAGCCCGACCCTGTAACGACATCACCCGTTGGCGCGATCTTGAGGCTCAGCAGGTCGATACCGGTACTGATCCCGTCCAGGGCGGCAATCTGCTGGTCATCGGGTCCCGTTATCGTCACGTCGTAGGACGTTGTCGTGAGCAGACCGGGAATACCGATCGTGCTGCCGGTTTCGGTATAGCTTACGCCGGAGGCAGTGGTGGTTGTGGTCATGTCACGTCCATACCATTCTATATGATGGTATGTGTTTTCATACAGAAAACAAAAAAAACGGTTAACATGGACCACAGTAATGAAAACAGGTCACGCCCCGGCAGGGGGCGGCGCGTATGGCACGGCCCGGCCCGGGGTGATGACAGCCGGGCAGGATTGCTTTCATATCCGTCAGAACTCCAGGCATATCTTGCCGAAATGCCGATTGCTTTCCTGATGGCGGAAGGCCGCGACAATCTCCTCCAGCGGGAAGACGCGGTCGATGCATGGACGGACATTACTGCTGTCAAGGGCGCGGATCATGGCCTTCTGGTCCGCCCTGCTGCCCACCAGCACGCCTTGCAGACAGAACTGCTTGAGCAGCATGGGAACGATTTCCAGCCTGCCCGAAACACCGCTCAGGATACCGATGGTGGAGATGTGACCCGCCACCCGGACCGCGGCCATTGACTGCTCAAGGGTCGTGGCGCCGCCTACTTCGATAATGTGATCGACCCCCCTGCCGCCGGTCAGGTCCCACGCGGCCTGTCCCCATGTGGGGTTCTGCCGGTAATTGATCACATGGTCCGCCCCGAGTTCACGCAGGCGCTCCAGTTTTGCATCACTGGAAGATGTCGCAATAACCGTAGCCCCGGCCATTTTTGCAAACTGCAGCGCAAAGATCGATACCCCGCCCGTCCCCTGCACCAGAACCGTATTGCCCGGGCCGATCCGGTCATCGACAAACAGCGCACGCCATGCGGTCAGGCCTGCAGTTGTCAGTGTCGCCGCCTCGACATGGGTCCAGCCCCGTGGTGCATGGGTAAAGGATGTTGACGATGCCGTGACCTCTTCCCGGGCATAGCCGTCAACACCATCACCCGGCACCGTGGCAAAGCCAATCACCTCTGGCGCGCCGGAAAGCCATGTGGGGAAAAATGTGCTGACAACCCTGTCCCCGGGGGCAAATTCCGTGACCCCCGCCCCGACTTCCACTACTTCGCCCGCGCCGTCAGCCATGGGGATGCGCGGCGTGTCTGGCCCCCACATTCCACTGACAACGGCATAATCATGATAATTGAGCGAGGAGGCATGCAGCCGTACCCGGATTTCACCGTGCTCCGGCGCGCGGGCGGACTGCTGTGACATGACAACATTTTCAAAGCCACCGGGCGGCTGCACCACGACTGTCCTGGGCATGATCGGTCTCTTCCTTGTTCTGTCCATATCCTGATTATCACATACAGGGAATTATTCTCAATATCCGGGCGATACGGACCAGTCCGCAATGTATATGGCGGATATTCTGTCATAAAATTACTTGTACTGATGCTCGGTTATTCATGAACCCCCGTTGTATACCGTCCCGAACGGGTTCCTGCAGGATGAAACCACAAGACGGCGTCCACCACACGGCACGGGCGGGAGAACAGGCCATGGCGCCGTGCAGCCCATGACGGGACACAGGCATCAATTGACTTCCGCAATGCCGTGGCTTCATAATATGGATGGCAATGGACTCTGCCGGATTTCATTCATGAAATCGAACCGCCCGCCGGGCTGATGATTCCTACCCGCCATACCGGTTGTGCGAGGGAGGAGTCTGTCCAGAGTCATGTGTCCTGTCATTTCCATCAATCCATATGCAGCCGTGAATGGGCCCGATGGCACTCCATGCCCCTGCCCCATTCCAGCCGGCAGGAGCAGTAACATGCGTATTCTCGCCATCCTTGACCGGCTGGATATCGCAGCCTTCATACTGGAGACCACCGGCGAACTGGCCAGCCGCCTGCAATGCCGGGATATCCGGGTACTCCAGCCCCGGCCCGCGACCGATCCGGATTACCAGAGCCCTGATGAAGGCATGCCCAGCGATGAGGAGCGTACCCGCTTCACGCAGGACATATCCAGGCGGGCGGCAGGTCTCCACAAGACCTGCCGGGACTGGGCAAAAGCAACCGGCCATGTGGACGACGTGCACTGGGTCGAAACTGCGGGCGATATCCGCCAGATCGTAGCCCGTGAAGCCGCGGGGGCCGATCTTGTCGTTCTGGGTCGTCCCCGCCCTGCGGACCCCGATTATGCCAGCCAGGCCTTTGCCGGAGCCCTGTATGATGCACAGGCCGCCGTGGTCGTGGCCCCGCTTCAGCACCATGCAACGGTCGGGGCGCACCCTGTCGTTGCATGGCACCCATCGGCCAAGCTGGAACGCGCAATCGAAAGTGTGTGGCCCCTGCTGGAAAAAGCGCAGGCGGTAACAGTCATCATTGGGGAGAACAGGTCGGGCGCCCAGCCGGACCCGGCACTGGTGGGCCGACTGCGCGACAGGGGCGTGCCGGTAACCGTGGACCGCTTCATCATCACGGAACGCGACACAGGCGAGCAGATCAGGGCACGCGCGCTATCGGCACGGGGCGACCTGCTGGTCATGGGAGCCTATGACCGGCCGTATTTTATTGAATGGCTGTTTGGCGGTCCGACACGGGACATCCTGACCCACGGCACGCTGCCATTACTAACCCATCACTGAAACCCGACACCACGAAAAGAAAGCAACGTTTCCCATGTACGCAAATCTGCCGCCTTCCCTGCTCATTGGTCTTGCCGGTGCGGCAGGCACGCTCCTGCGTTACTGGATCGGGTTGGCAACCGCGCGCTGGAGCCAGGTTCTGCCGTGGGGTACCATCATGATCAATGTCACCGGTTCCTTTGCAATCGCCTTCTTTGGCACCCTTACAGCCGCCAGCGGCCGACTGCCCGTGTCGGAAACCGGGCGGCTTGTCTTCATGGTCGGGCTTTGCGGTGGTTATACAACCTTTTCATCCTTCAGCCTGCAGACCCTTGATCTTCTGAAAAATGGCACCCCCGCGCGGGCAATGCTCAACATAGGGCTATCCGTCACGCTGTGCATGGCCAGTGTGACCGCAGGCTACATGGCGGCCCAGGCCATCAACGCCTTTCAGGTCAACAAAGACTGACCGTCATCCCCCCATCATTCCGAAGCCTGACGCCGCTGGCATGACATGATACCGGTTGCCAACCGCAACCCTGCCCATGTCACGAACAGGCAGGAGCCCCCTATTTTTCCCGGCCGGCCCTTATTTCCTGCAACCGGATCACGCTGTTTGCGCCAAGTTCGGTAATAATGTCCGGCATTCCTGGAAATACACGGGTGGGTGCCGGCTGGTTCGCAAACGTGCTCAGTTCCGGAAAGTCGACGCCAGCGGCCAGATCGGCCGCCATCATCCCGGCCAGCGTACTTTTGACCGTACCAAGGCCGTTTTCACAGCATGCGGAATAGAGACCTTCTTCAATTTCCCCGAATGCAGGTACATGATTCCTGCTCAGGCAAAGCCGCCCTGCCCAGCTATATTGCATGGGTATGTCAACAAATTCGGGAAATCTTGCTGCAAACGACCGTTTCTGCTGGCGTGCCACGCTCGCCACCCTTTTTTCGGACACCTGCATTTTCGGGTCATATGTAAAGCGGGTACGGATCACGATCCTGGGCTGTCCCTGGCTTACGATTTTCCGGACGGTCGCGCCCATCGGGTCGGCAGGCAAAAGAGCCCATTGCGGATGCCCGGCCCCATACGGGCCTGACTTGCCCGTTGGCAACGGCGCGGTCATGGATGCATAGGTGAAAATATGCATCAGCCGACCACGAAAGAAGCCGAATTCCTGTATGAACCCGTTCACGGCTATTATGACTTTTGGCGCGGTTACACTGCCCTGATCCGTGCCGGCTTTCCAGTCCTGCCCTGTCTGGGCCAGTTCCCGCACGGGGGACCGCTCAAAAATGGAAACCCTGTCTTTCAGGCCACCAGCAAATGCATGGATATAGTCCGCAGGCTGTATCAGTGCGCAGCCGGGCGTATAAAGCCCACCGGAATAATAATCGGTTCCGGTGATTTCCTGCATTATTCTGGCATCGTATTTTTCGTATTTTTCATCGATGCCGGTTAACGACCGTGCGTAATTTTCATTCAGTGCCATGCCACGCGGTGATGCGGCAGCATTGATCTTGCCGCTTGGATCAAACGTGGCCTGGCACATTCCATATTCGGCCGCGGCATCCGCGGCAAACTGGATGGCAAGCCGGTTCTGGGCAATTTCCAGTTTTGTCGACGCCGCATCGGCAACGGAATATTCGCCGGATGACAGGTTATGCGGCACATCGATCATGAAACCGGAATTGCGTCCGGCCGGCCCCTTGGCGATCTCACTGGCCTCAAGAATGACAATGCGCTCGCTTGGCCGGGTCTGGCTCAGGCGCCGTGCAGCGGACAGGCCTGCAAAACCGGCACCGATAATGAGCCAGTCCGCATTAATGTCCCCTGCAAGCGCCTTTGCCGGAAAGGTGCGCGAGCTCAGTGCTTCCCAGCCCGACACACCTGTGTCCACAGGGAATTTTTTTATACGAAGCGTTGTCATGCACTTTGCTCGCCAGTTTTCCTAGTTGGATGTATTCAGCCAGATTGTCTTAATTTCAGTATACTGGTCATGCGCGTAAATTGACTTGTCGCGCCCGCCGAAACCAGACTCCTTATAACCACCGAATGGCGTGGTTACATCACCTTCACCATAACAGTTGACCGTAACAACACCAGCACGAATTGCCGCCGAAAGCTTCATGGCGTGGCGGATACTGCCTGTATAGACCGAAGCCGCAAGGCCATAAACAGTGTCATTGGCCAGTTCAATGGCTTCATCAACAGTGTTAAAGGTCGATATTGCAAGAATCGGACCAAATATCTCTTCCTGGAAAATACGGCTTCCGGGATCGACATTATCGACGATTGTCGCCTCGACATATCTGCCATCGATCGCATGACCGCCACAGACGACATTGCTCTTGTCAGCCGTGTCCATGACAAGATCGATATAGGATTTCACTTTTGCAAAGTGTTCCGTGCTGACCAGGGCCCCGAGCGCATTTTCCGGGTCGAGCGGGTCGCCCATCTTCCATTCGCCTACGCATGCAAGCATATGGCGCAGCAGTTCGTCCTTGATCGAATGATGGACGATCAGGCGCGACGTGGCCGAGCAGTTTTCGCCCATGTTCCAGAAGGCGCCGTTGATCACGTGTTCCGCGACACTCTTCAGGTCTTCCGCATCCGCCAGAACAACAGCCGGGTTCTTGCCGCCGCATTCCAGTACGATACGTTTCAGGTTGGAATCCGCCGCATACCGCAGGAAACGACGGCCCGTGGTCGTTGAACCGGTAAAGCTGACCATCGAGATGCCGTTATGCAGGCCGATCGGCTCGCCGACATCGCGGCCCGTGCCGGTAATGACATTGAACACGCCTGCCGGAATACCGGCCTGAAAAGCCAGTTCCGCCGCCCGCAGGCTGGTCAGGGATGTCTGTTCCGCCGGCTTGAGAACCACGGAGCAGCCTGCCGCCAGTGCCGGTCCCGCCTTCCACGCCAGCATGAGCAGGGGGAAATTCCACGGCAGGACACAGCCCACGACGCCAATCGGTTCACGCACGATCAGTGCCACCGCGTCCGGCCCGACAGGGGCCGTGCTGTCATAGATCTTATCAATCAGTTCCGCGTGCCAGCGGATTGTATTGATTGTTTCGGCCACGTCTATGGTCTGGCATTCACGGACAGGCTTGCCGCTGTCCAGACTTTCCATGACCGCCAGTTCATGCCGGTTCTCATGCAGGAGATCGGCAAATTTCAGCATGATTGCCTTGCGCTCGGCGGGGGCAAGCGAACGCCATGCCCCGCTGTCGAAGGCCGTCTGTGCCGCTGTGGTAACATAATCCACATCGTCAGCATTACAGGCCGCGACCTTCGTGAGGACTTTCCCCGTCGCCGGGTTGACGGTATCAAACGTCTTTCCCGATGCTGCGGGCTGGAAAGCACCGTTGATGAACGCACCGGACGGATATGACAGCTTTTCGGCAATGGCCGCGTATTGTGCCTTGGTCAGGACATCGCTCATTCGGACGCTCCAGCAACGATTTTTGCAACATTGGTCTGGATATTCTTGACAATATCCCGAAGGCTGCCCTGTTCTTCAGCCGTCAGCGGCCCCAGCGGGGCGCGGACCGGGCCGGTTGGCTGGCCGGTCACTTCGCATCCGAATTTGATGGACTGCACGAATTTTCCGGATTCAAGGAAGTCCATGAGCGGCATCATCGCCTTCATGATCTTCCTGCCCTTTGCAAAATCCTTTTCCACAACGCAGGCTTCGTAAAGTGCGATATGTTCGGCAGGAATGAAGTTGGACCCCGCGCATACCCAGCTTTTCGCACCCCATGCAAAGAATTCAAGCGCCTGGTCATCCCACCCGCAGGAAAGGGAAATCTGGGGATAGTGACAGGCCAGCAGGTGCAGGGTGTTCATATCCCCCGAGCTTTCCTTGATCGCGACGACATTCTTCGACTTCACGACCATGTCAAAATAGGTGGCGTCCATGCTGACACCCATCCGGGCCGGATAATTGTAAAGCATGATCGGCAGACCGGCCGCCTGATCAATCTTCAGTGCATGGACCGCATTTTCCTCTGCCGTTGGCAGGGCATAGGGGGGGGACGTAACCAGAATTGCACTGGCACCGATTTCCCTGGCGCCCTTTGCATATTCGATCGCATCTTCCGTGCGGGTGGCGCCCGTGCCGACAATCAGCGGCAGCCTGGAGCCAATCACGTCCTTGGCATAGGCAGCAAGGTCCAGACGCTCCTGCATGGTCTGGGCATAGTATTCACCAGTAGATCCGGCAATAACGATACCGTGCACCTTGGCTGCAACAAGCTTTTCGAGATGATTCGCATAAGCCTTTTTGTCAATTTCACCCGAAGGTGTCATTGTTGTTACCGCCGGGGTATAAATACCTTCAAATTTCATGATTTTTCCCACAACAGTTTTGTTCAGCCATAACAAAGGCATTCGGTTCCATTGCCTGTGGGGCAATATACATTTCCATGTTCTCACGAGAGAGTTCCCAATGGTCGAACACAAGGTCGACCACCGCCTGCTCATCGCGCGATTCAATGGCCCGTATGAAGCCATCATGGTGTTCCACGGCTGTTTTGAGCCGTTGCATCATATCACCATTCTGCGGGCGATAGAATGTATTGCCAATACGGGCGTGGTCGATCAGAAGACGGTTCAGGCTAGGCCTCAGGTATTCATTACCTGACATCTCTCCCATTATTTCATGGAATCGATTATTTTCCAGAACCATTCCAGAAACATTGGCTTCCGAACTCGCCGCACGGAACAGTTCCTGACATTCTTTCAGTTCGGCAAGCTGCTCTTTCCTGAAGTTCTGGACCGCAAGCCGGGCAATCGCAGCATAGATCATTGGCGCGACAAGGAAGAAATTACGCAAGGTCGTGTAATTCATTGGCGCCACGCGCGCGCCCTTGTTTTCCCTGATATCCAGGTACCCTTCTCCCGCCAGACGGCGCAGCACGTCACGGACAGGCGTTCTGGACAGGGAATAGCGTTCACTGAGAGCGACTTCATCCAGGTCCTGATCAGGATCAAGTTCCATTATGAGTATAAGGCGCTTCAGATCCTCGTAGAGATACTCTTTGCCGATCTTCATGCCAGTTCGCTCCGGTCCGTCGCTCGTGGATGTAACTTTTCCTTTTGCAAGCACTACATGATCGCTACGACATGTCAACAAAAACGTATTTTTTATGTACACAATCCTGGAAAGGCTACATGTTCCCGCCTCTGTAATCCGGTCTGGAAATGATGGTGATCCGCCTTTTATCCGCTCGGATCCGGCAACATGACCGCATCCCGTCAGGCCATTCCAGCCAGCACATGCGGCCTGCCTGACTGTTGTCGTATTCAAACAATTTCAAAGACGACAACATCCTATTCGGTTAATGGGGAAATCGTTAGATATCCCCTGCCGCCATTACTTCTCCGTCAAAATCATGATCAACATGAACGCCAGCAGATACGCATATACCCGGATGACATGTTTTATTTACCCTGCCTGTAAATGGACATCGGTTTTGCGTCAGTAGAAGTCTGGCCATGCTGTTGTCAGATATGTCGTGATCAAAGGTTACAGAATGTCCAACCCTCTCAATACAAAAGAGTATTTCCGCGCCCCGCTGAGCGAGGCGGACCCGGCCGTGGCCGCGATGATCGATGCAGAAAAGGTGCGCCAGCGCGACGGGATCGAACTGATCGCGAGCGAGAACATGGTCTCGGCCGCCGTCATGGCGGCACAGGGCAGCGTGCTGACCAACAAGTATGCCGAAGGCTATCCCGGCCGCCGCTATTACGGCGGCTGCGTGGAAGTGGACAAGGTCGAGAGCCTGGCCATCGACCGCGTGAAGCAGATGTTCGGCGCCGAATTCGCCAACGTGCAGCCCCATTCCGGCGCCAACGCCAACCAGGCCGCCTTCATGGCCATGGTGAAGCCCGGCGATACCGTGATGGGCATGAGCCTGGCCGCCGGTGGTCACCTGACCCATGGCGCCGCCCCCAACTATTCCGGCAAGTGGTTCAATGCGGTGCAGTATGGCGTGCGCGCCGGGGACGGCCTGCTGGACTATGAGGAAATGGAGCGCCTGGCCCGCGCCGAGAAGCCGAAGCTGATCGTGGCCGGTGGCTCGGCCTATCCGCGCATCATCGACTTCGCGCGCTTCCGCGCCATCGCCGATGAGGTCGGTGCCTACCTGATGGTGGACATGGCCCATTTCGCGGGGCTGGTCGCCGCCGGGCTGTACCCCTCGCCCGTGTCGCATGCGCATGTGGTCACCTCCACCACCCACAAGACCCTGCGCGGGCCGCGTGGCGGGCTGATCCTGACCAATGACGCGGACCTGGCGAAGAAGATCAACTCCGCCGTGTTCCCCGGCCTGCAGGGCGGCCCGCTCATGCATGTCATCGCCGCCAAGGCCGTGGCGTTTGGCGAGGCGCTGCGCCCCGACTTCCGCACCTACCAGGAAGCGGTGGCCAGCAATGCCCGCGTGCTGGCCGAAACGCTGGTCGCAAGCGGTTTCGACATCGTGACCGGCGGCACGGACTGCCACCTGCTGCTTGTTGACCTGCGGCCCAAGAACGTGACCGGCCGCGCCGCCGAGCGGGCGCTGGAGCGCGCGGGCATCACCGCCAACAAGAACGCCATCCCGTTCGACCCGCAGAAGCCGGCCATTACTTCGGGCATCCGCCTGGGCAGCCCGGCGGCGACCGCACGCGGCTTTGGCGAGGCGGAGTTCCGTGAGATCGGCCTCATGATCGACGAGGTCCTGACCGCTCTCGCAAAAAGCGAAGGCGAGGCAGGATGCGAAAAGACCGAGCACGCCGTCCATGAACGCGTCAAGGCGCTCTGCGCACGCTTCCCCATCTATGCCTGAGTAATACCGGTCATGACCCCGCCCTGCCTGACGCAATGCAGGCGGGGTCATGACTTTACCGGGAATAAAACCGGGAGTGCTCCCGGAACATCCCCCTTGCTACCGATATCGTAGCGCGTCCCGCTACCGCCGCGCCCCGGTCAGACAGCCCTTAACAGACTGCCCGCTTGCGGATAGGACGGCGCAACCGCGCCAGCAGATGATGCAGCCATCCGTACCCTGCGGGGAGACCGCTCTGTCGTGATCAGAACAGCCTGACGCCAGTCCGTTCCGTCGCCAGTCCCGGGATACGTCCTATGATATCTCCGGCAGCTTTCGGGGTATTCCTCGCGGCTTTCGGGGTCATGCCAAACATTGATTTGAACCGGCGTGAAAAATGTGCGCTATCGGCAAAGCCGGTTTCCAGCGCGATTTCCGTAATGGTCAACTGTCCCTGCTGCAGCAGATGATAGGCGTAACGCAGTCGTATCAGGCGATAGAAAGTCATGGGGCGCATATGGAGATGATCGTGGAAAAGACGCTCGAGCTGCCGCACTGAAAGATTAAGCCGTGCCGAAAATTCATGTATCGGCAAGGGGTTGGCCATATGCTGCTCCATTTCAAGAGCAGTACGCCGCACCCGGCTGTCTGAAATATGACCGATTTCATCCGTAAGCGGGGGATGGGGCTGCAGCGGCACTGCATTACTGCGCTCTGGCCGGTCCAGCAGCAAAAGATGGCTGGCCTTGCGCGCCAGCGAGGAATTGAGGTGCTCTTCAATAAGATGGCAGGACAGATCCGCCGCCCCGCGTGCGCCGGAACAGGTGATCCGATTGCCATCAATCAGGAACATCCTGTCGCTTATGACCTCATGCTGGGGAAATGATTCGGAAAAGTCATTGCGATGATACCAACTGACACAGGACGCCCGCCCTTCCATCAGGCCGGCCTGGCACAGCACGAACACACCCGTGCATATCCCGATAAGGCAGACCCCTGCAGCAGAGGCGGCCCGCAGATAGGCCAGTGTCGCTTCATCAACCTGACGCCGGCCATGCAGCAGGCCGCCTATCACGGCAATATAGTCAAATTCGCGCGGATCAGAGAGTCCGGAATTGCGCGCGATACCCGCACCGCAACTGGACAGCACCGGGGCCGGCTGGTTGCCGAGGATTTTCCACTGACACAGAATGGGTCGGCTCTGATCATCCTTATCCGCAGCAAGGCGAAGGGGATCAACAAACAGTGCAAAAGCCGAAAGCGTAAAATGTTCAGCCAGAATAATGCCAACCCGCAGGCGGGCCACCGGGTCTACCGTGTTCACGCTGGTACGCTTCATATCGACTGAACTCACCCGACAATTGATAGAAACAAAATCTAGAACGTTGTTATTCCTGTAGATTGGCCACGGAAACGATAATAGCAAGGCCAACCCGGCGCATGGACGCGGCACCGGGGGAATCCTGTCGCATTTTTCGATATGATATTCAATATTGTACACATAAAAAATACATTGATGGTGGCCCTCCCCATGGAATGGGAGCGATGCCGCCATGACATCGTATCACTGCAGTTGCAGTATAATACATTTTTTCCCACGGTCCGGCAGGCGCCGTTACAACCATGTCGTGCATGGCAACACAGTCAATACAACCTTGTCAGATTACCATACCATTCGGTTCATATTATTATGTGCCACACCTGTCCTTCTGTTCCGTGCGGTTGGAATTCCGCGCGGCAATCAATCTGTTCCATGTCTAATCGGCAAAGACAACCGTACGGATTCCATGAAGGATGACCCGTCCCTCCAGATGGTAATGCACGGCACGTGATAGTGCCCGGCTTTCGATGTCACGTCCCTTGCGGATCAGGTCTTCTGCTGTATTGGAATGGTTGATCCGTTCCACGGACTGTTCGATGATGGGGCCTTCATCCAGTTCCGCGGTAACATAATGCGCCGTTGCACCAATAAGCTTCACACCCCGCCGGTGCGCCTGATGATAGGGACGTGCGCCCTTGAACCCAGGCAGGAAGGAGTGATGGATGTTGATGCAGCGCCCCTCCAGTTCATGCGACAGTTCATCCGATAGGATCTGCATGTACCGCGCCAGTACGACCAGTTCGGCTCCCGTCTCCCTGATGATCTGCCGCAGGCGCGTTTCCTGACTGGCTTTGGTCTGTGGCGTAACGGCCAGATGGTAGAAAGGAATGCTGCCTGTATCCACCCTGTCGCAGGCCTCACGGGGGTGGTTGGAAACAATGGCCACGGGGTCCATGTTCAGTTCACCGATACGCCAGCGATACAGCAGGTCCGCCAGGCAATGGTCAAAGCGTGACACCATGATCAGCACTTTCTGCCGGGTAGCCGTATTGCGTAAAGACCACCGGGCATCAAATCTTGCGGCTGTCTGCGCCAGTTTTTCACGCAGGGCATCTGTCCCGGCATCTCTGGCATACGTAAAATACACCCGCATGAAGAACTGATCATCCTGGAGGTCATTATATTGATTCATTTCAATAATATTGCCTCCTGCCTCAAAAAGGACACGAGAAAACTCAGAAACAATTCCAGGAACACTTTTGCAGGAAACAACAACAACCCAGCCGCATGCTTTATCTGGCGGTAACATGACTATATAGCTCCTTGTATAGATGCTGCTCCATCGCTGCCGTGCAGCCCGGGCCATTACAGGCCGATACGGCGGGAATGATCTGCTGCGCCGTTTCTCGTCTGATCAGGGCCCAGGCAAATCAGGCCATGTCCTCCTGCGGGAAATGAACAACAACAGGCTCCACCCCCAGGGCATGCAGGAATCTGCGCAGGTCTTGCGTCTTTATGCAAAGCGTCCTGTCATTCTGCAGCGGATGCATCGTGATATGTTCAGCCGCCATGAGGGATGCATCAATGGCAAAATGGACCCGACGGGTCTCATCCATGATCAGGCTCAGCGGTCCAAGGGCACCGGGAGCGGTATGCAGGGCTTCCGTCATCCGTTCCGCACTGCCAAAGGACAGTCTTTTTGAACCGATCAGGGCGGGCAGTTTCTTTAAATCAACCTTCCTGTCCATCGGAAGCGTTACCAGAAAGAGAGCCCCTTTCGCATCCCTGAGAAACAGGTTCTTGGTATGCGCGCCCTTTAACTGTTTCCAGAACGGCGCAGCCTCCTCCACTGTATGGACAGGAGGATGGGCCAGCACTTCCGGGACAATGGCCAGTTCATTGAACAGGGTCTGCAACTGCGGGAGCAATGTGTCCGATGTCGCCATCAGCCGTAGGTCACCATGACCGGATGGATTATGATGCACATGGCCTGCCTTCTCATGATTTGATATTTCCCGCCAGGATTATGATTTTGAAGTATTGTTGTTTTTATACTTCTTTCCCCGCATCATGTCCGAATAACATGATGCACGTTACAATAACCGTGTCCCGACAGACCCCGAACTGAATCCCGCATCCATGATGTAATGAGGAAATTCTATACAACAACAGGGAGCCGGTTACTTCCATAGCAGATTTACCCGATGCCAGCCTGCGCTAGCATTCGGGGAAACCAACGGCCAGACCACCCAGAGACGTCTCCTTGTAGCGGCTGCTCATGTCAGCACCTGTCTCGCGCATGGTTACAATTACCTTGTCCAGCGACACGAAATGCGAGCCATCCCCCCGCATGGACAGGGAAGCGGCATTGATCGCCTTGACCGCACCGAATGCATTGCGTTCGATACAGGGAATCTGGACCAGGCCGCCCACCGGGTCGCACGTCATGCCCAGATGGTGTTCCATGCCGATCTCGGCTGCATTCTCGATCTGGAGCGGGTCCGCGCCCAGTGCCGCCGCCAGACCGGCCGCAGCCATGGAACAGGCCACCCCGACCTCTCCCTGACAGCCGACTTCCGCGCCGGAAATCGAGGCATTGCGCTTGAACAGCCCACCAATGGCCGTGGCGGTCAGCAGGAAGTCATATTCCCGCTCCAGCGTGGCGCCGGGGCAGAAATCGCGGTAATAACGCAGCACCGCAGGCACGACGCCCGCAGCCCCGTTCGTAGGTGCTGTGACGATACGGCCGCCAGCCGCGTTTTCCTCATTGACGGCAATGGCGTAAAGGCTGACCCAGTCCATGACTTCATGCGCGGAACGCACGTTGCGGAAACGGTCACCCTTCAGCCGTTCATACAGTGCCGCCGCCCGACGCCTGACAGCAAGCCGACCGGGCAGGACACCTTCCTGATGCATGCCACGGTCGATGCATCCCATCATGGTGGCGATGATCTTGTCCATTCCCGCCGTTACTTCATGCGCGGGACGAAGCGCGCATTCATTGGCAAAGACAATCTGGGCAATCGTAAGCCCGGTACGACGCGTTATGTCGAGCAGGGCCTGACCGGACGGAATATCAAACGGTACATCATGTTTGATTTCCTGCGCATCATGGGCATGGGCTTCATCGATGATGAAGCCCCCCCCGATGGAACAGATGCGCCTGCACAGCACCTGCCGGTCTTCCCTATCATACGCCGTAAACTGCAGCGTATTGGGGTGCACGGGCGGCACCGTCTCGCGGTCGAATATGATGTCCGTAGCGGGATCGAAGCGTATTGCCCGTTCCCCTACAAAGATTTCCTTGCACGCCTTCGTGCCGGCCACCAGTTCATCAGCCAGGTCGGGGTTGATGGTATCGGGCAGATACCCCATCAACCCCAGCACGACGGCCTTGTCCGTAGCGTGGCCGACACCCGTCCACGCCAGCGACCCCAGCAGCGTAACTTCAACCCGGATCACATCCGGATAATCACGCAGCAATATGGAAAAATCATAAGCTGCGCGCATGGGCCCGACCGTATGGGAGGACGAGGGGCCAATGCCGATCTTGAACAACTCGAAAAGGCTGATCATCCCGTTCGCATTCCACCGAGCCAGGGTTACGTCAGAACCTGACGTCCCATGCCGCTTTTTTCAGGAGTTCCGTGACATAGGACGCAAAGGACCCCCATACTTCCAGCCGGAAGCTGTCGGTGCCCGTACGCCACAGCATACCGTCCGCCTTGGCCAGCAGGGTGCGCGTGGCCATGCCGACGGGGAAGGCCGCAATGTTGAAATCAAGCGGGGAGAGGTTGCGCAGCACCTCTTCCACATCCTGCCCGACCAGATCGAACGCGACCTGCCTGTCACTGATTTCAACAAGGCTGGAGGGAATATTCTTCAGCCCCTTGGTCCATGCGGCCGTTACGGTGGCGGCCTTGTCCGGCGTGACAAAGAACACCAGTTCATGCGGCCCCAGACGGACTGCCGTCCCGTTTGCGCCCTGGGCAGCCTGTAGCATCTCCGGCACGGCAGACAGGCCGAATGCCTTGGCTCCTGCCGCCAGGGCCGCATCGCGGCCCTGCAGCACCCACCGCCGCAGCTCCGGTCCGGGCGCCACATTGAAACGGGTGGGAGAGGCTGTCATGACATCAGACATTCAGGTGGGCTCCCTCGACATCATAAAACACGGGTTTGGTAACCTTGACCGGGATTGTCCGGCCTTCCATTGGCACATACAGCGTCTCGCCCATGCGCGCCCGGCCACCGGATACCATGGCAAGGGCGATGGAGTGGCCCAGTGTCGCGCTGAAATAGGATGAGGTGACATGCCCCAGCTTCTTCATGGGGATCGCTTCATCCGGCTTGCCCGTAAGCTGCGCGCCTTCTTCCAGCACTTCGTTCGGGTCCATGGTCAGCAGACCCACCAGCTGCAGCCGGTCGGGAGCGGACATGGCTGGCAGGGCGAGCGAACGCTTGCCCACAAAATCCTTCTTGATCTTGCTGACAGCCCATCCACAGCCCGCATCATCGGGTGTCGCCGTTCCGTCGGTTTCCTGCCCGACGATGATGTAGCCCTTTTCCGCACGCAGCACGTGCATCGTCTCGGTGCCGTAGGGTGTCATGCCGTAAGGCTGGCCCGCTTCCCAGATCGCATCCCAGATCTTGCGACCGTGGCGGGTCGGGACATTGACCTCGAAGCCCAGTTCACCGCTGAAGCTGACACGGAACAGACGCATCGGCACGCCGCGTATCGTCCCTTCCACCACAGCCATGTGCGGCAGGGTCTTGCCCGAGATGTCAAGCCCATCCACCAGCGGCTCCAGCACCTTGCGTGCCATGGGGCCCTGTACGGCGATGACCGCCCATTCTTCGGATGTGGAGGTCAGCCACACGTCCAGATCCGGCCATTCGGTCTGGAGGTAATCCTCCATCATGTTCAGCACGCCAGCCGCCCCACCGGTGGTGGTGGTGACATGGAAGCGATCCGCCGCGATCCTGCCGACAACGCCGTCATCATAGATGAAGCCGTTTTCACGGCACATCAGGCCGTAGCGGCACCTGCCGGGGGCAAGCTTGGTCCAGCCATTGACATACATCCGGTTCATGAACTCGGCGGCGTCGGGGCCGACAACCTCGATCTTGCCAAGCGTGGAGGCATCAAAGATACCGACCGAACTGCGCACCGCCAGGCATTCACGCCGCACAGCCGCTTCCATGTCCTCGCCATTGACCGGGAAGTAGCGCGCACGCTGCCACAGGCCCACATCCTCGAACACCGCGCCACGGGCACGCGCCCAGGCATCGGCCGGGGCACGCCGGACCGGATCAAACAGGAATTCACGCGCATGGCCGGCAAACGAACCGAACGTGACCGGCGTAAAGGGCGGACGGAACGTGGTCAGGCCGACCTTTTCCACCGGGCGGCCTAGGGCTTCAGATGCAATGCCCAGCGCGTTGACGTTGGAAGACTTGCCCTGATCCGTCGCCATGCCGGTCGTGGTGTAGCGCTTGATGTGCTCGATGGAGCGGAAGCCCTCGCGCACCGCCAGCTTGACGTCCTTGGCCGTCACATCGTTCTGGTAGTCAACGAAGGCCATGGCACGCAGGCCGGCACCACGGCGCGGAAGCGCACCGGCATAGCCGCCACGGCCCGGCGCATCCATGTCGCTCACCTGCCATTCGGGGGCCTTTGCGGCGAACCCGCTGGCGGTCGCGGCTTCGGCGCCGGCACGGGCGCCATCGGCAATGACCGCATCCAGGCTGTAGACGCCGCGGCACGCACCGGCGGAACGTTCGTTCTGCTCCGACTGGCCGGGCACGTACACGCCCAGTTCCTCATTGAACGTCAGCTTGCCACGCGACTGCGAGAACATGTGCACGCTGGGCGTGAAGCCGCCGGACATCAGCACGAGGTCGGCACGCCACTGATGGCCCTTGCCCACGCTGCCGTCAGGAAGGAGCTGCGCCAGTTCCACGCTGCACACCCGGTTGAGGCCGTGCGCACGCTGGATGGTTGTGCCGGGCAGGACGGTGATGCCCGCGCTGATCGCCGCACCGGCAAGCGCCGTATTGGGGGCGGGGCGCAGATCGGCAATCGCCGCGACCGTGACACCCGCACTCTTGAGATCCAGCGCCACACGGTAGGCGGCATCATCTGCCGTGACGATGATCGCCCGCTTGCCACAGGCAACGCCATAACGGTTCAGATAGGTCTGCGCTGCGGTTGCCAGCATGACGCCGGGGCGGTCATTGCCATCAAACACCAGCGGGCGTTCCAGCGCACCGGCGGCCAGCACCACTTCCTTCGCACGGACCTGCCACAGGCGTTCCCTCGGCTGTCCGCTGATCGGGTGGGCCAGATGGTCGGTCAGGCGCTCGTTCAGCGCAACCATGTTGTGCGGGCCGTAATTGAATGCCGTGCAGCGCGTCATGACACGGACATTCGCCATGCCCTTCAGCTCATCGACAGCTTCACGCGCCCAGGCGGCACCCGTCTTTCCATCAATGCGGGACACCATGTCGGACAGCAGCCAGCCACCGGCTTCCGCCGTCTCGTCCGCCACGATCACGCGGGCGCCGGACCGGCCAGCGGCAAGCGCTGCCGCAAGCCCAGCGGGACCCGCACCGACAACCAGCACATCACAATGATCATAGCTGAAGGCGTACTGGTCGGGATCAGGCTCGGTCGGGGCGACACCCAGACCCGCCGCGTGACGGATCACGGGCTCGTATACCTTGTCCCAGAACGACTTGGGCCACATGAACGTCTTGTAGTAGAAACCCGCGGGCAGCAGCGGCGCCGCCAGCGTGTTGATCGCACCCACATCGAACTTCAGGTTCGGGAACCGGTTCTGGCTGACGGCAACCAGACCATCATGGATCTCGACCTGTGTCGCGCGCAGGTTGGGGGTCTGCAATGCAGGACCGCTGCCAACCGCCACCAGGGCGTTGGGCTCATCGGAGCCGGCGGACACGACGCCACGCGGACGGTGGTACTTGAAGGAGCGGCCCATCAGATGCTCGCCATTCGCCAGCAGGGCGGAAGCGAGCGTATCCCCTTCATACCCCTGGAATGTACGGCCATCAAAGCTGAAGGTTACAACCTTGCCGGTGTTGACGCGACCACGACCGGGAATACGGTAACGCTTTGTCATCGTGCCGCCTCCGCCGCAGCTGCTTCATCAATGGTCGGGCGCGGCAGGCCCATTTCGTAGGTCATGACAAAACGATCTGTTCGGGTATCGCGGATGGCGTTGAAAAACCGCCCGCATCCATGGGAATGACGCCACCGTTCGGCGATCAGCCCCTTGGGGTTGTCGCGCATGTACAGGTACTGCGCCCAGTCCGCATCACTGACCGCCATCGGGTCGACGGGACGGGTGATGTGGGCTTCCCCGGCATTGGCATATTCGATTTCGGCGCGGTCACCGCAATAGGGACAACGGATCAGAAGCATGATGCCCTCCTTAGTGGGCGACGGCCGCAGCCGCGGCCTCGTCGATCATGACACCATCACGGAAGCGTTCGAGCGTGAAGGGCGCGTTGATCGGATGCGGTTCGTTCTTGGCGATTGTCCAGGCAAAGAGATTGGCCGCACCTGGCGTGGCCTTGAAGCCGCCCGTACCCCAGCCACAGTTGACAAACAGCCCCGGCACCTGCGTCTTTGCCGTAATCGGTGAACGGTCGGGCGTGTTGTCCGTGATCCCGCCCCACGAGCGCAGCATGCGCAGGCGGCGGAACATCGGGAACAGTTCACAGATGGCTTCCAGCGTATGTGCCGGAATGTGCAGGCCGCCGCGCTGGGTATAGGACACGTAGGAATCGGTGCCCGCGCCAATCACCATCTCGCCCTTGTCGGACTGGCTGATATAGGCATGGATGGTATTGGACATCGCAATGGTCGGGAACGCCGGCTTGACCGGTTCGGACACCAGGGCCTGCAGGGGATTGCTCTGCAGCGGCAGGCGCACGCCGGCCATCCCCATCACCACGGAGCTGTGCCCCGCGACAGAGACACCGATCTTGCCGGTCCGGATGTCGCCCCGCGTCGTATTGATGCCGGTCACTTCACCCGTGGGCGCACGGACGATACCCGTGACCTCACAGTTTTCGATGATGTCGACACCCATATCACTTGCGGCACGCGCAAAGCCCCAGGCCACCGCATCATGGCGCGCGGTGCCCGCGCGGCGCTGCAGGGCCGCCCCCAGGACAGGGTAGCGGATATTGGGAGAGATGTTGATCTGCGGACAGAATTCCTTGGTTTCCTCCGCCGTCAGCCACTCATTGTCGATGCCGTTGAGACGGTTGGCATGGACGTGCCGCTTGAAGCTCTGCACGTCATGGACCGTATGCGCGATCATCAGGCAGCCGCGCTGGCTGAACATGACGTTGTAGTTCAGCTCCTGGGAAAGGTTTTCCCACAGCTTGAGCGAATGCTCGTAATAGGACGAACTCTGGTCAAACAGGTAGTTTGACCGGATGATGGTCGTATTACGGGCGGTATTGCCGCCTGCAAGCCAGCCGCGTTCGATGACCGCAATATTGCGCAAGCCATGCTGTTTGGCCAGATAATAGGCTGTCCCCAGCCCATGACCGCCACCACCGATGATGACAATGTCATAAGCAGGCTTGGGCGCTACGGAGCGCCACTGGGGTTTCCAGCCAAGATGACCGCCAATTGCCTGACGCGCCAGTGAAAGTGCCGAGAATTTTTGCATGTTCATCCTACATGCTGCGAGACCATGCGGATGACCATGCACCTGCGCCCCGTTCCCCGCTGGCACGAATTGGACGCAAAACTTGAACGTTATCGCCATTCGTCTTTTTATTTGGGCTTTCTGTCCGGCACGATATCGCGTGCTTATGGAGCCCGATCCGGTCCGGTTTTCGGTTTATGGATAAGTGACAGTAAATTCAGTATTTTTTCGATGAAATCGGGAACGGTGACGTAATGATCGGAAATGGAGCCGGTTCCGGTCACGACGGGCTGCCCGCGACGGCACTGTCGCAGATGGACAATGAACCATGCAAAATGACCATGCCCTGCACCCTGTGCGGAAAACATCAGACGCGTGCCATTTATCCATTTGCAATAAAACGGAAATCATTCCGCCCCGAGGGCTGGAATGGAAAGGGGGGCCGTACCTGTTTCTTTCCATCATCCAGATCATGCACGGCCTGCCAGAAGACAGGCCGTTCCCGCATGCATGTCCATCATCCGGTGCGGTCAAAAAATTCAGGCATCACGACCAGGCACGTTACCTGCACGAAACATTATGTACAGAGTGCCCCAGAAGGGCTGCGGGCATGATCTGCTCCGCAGGTGCCGGGACTCCTTCTGCCCACGTTGCGCGGCCTGCCTCGGACCAGGTTGCAATATTCTCGTCGCAACTGCGGAACCGGGGATGCGACATCCGAACGCCCGGGCCTGGAACGTGGCTGGCGTCATCATTCCACCACCCTACCCTGCATGCATGACAGCAAGCGCGCTGGGCCGCATTACCCGAAGGCGGAGCCCGTCATGTTTCGTGGCCAATGCGTGTGATGCGCATAGCTGCCGGAGCACGAAACAGGTGCGCCCACCCGCATCACGACACAAGCCCGCGCAAGGACCGGCCCACGTCTGCCAGATACGGCAGGAAAGACCATCCCATCAACGGTGCCAGCCCCCATTGTCACAAGCATTAAGCGCACAGATTTCGGGCGCGGTCTGCTATCCGAAAAAACCGGGTGCGTCATATAAAATCCGGCACAAAAAACGCATGACTGGATTTACCGACAAGCGCTGGTCTTTTCCCCCCGGCTTCCATATCTGCGCCTGAATAATTTTTTCGTGAGCAATCTGGATGAAGAATACCGGTCTTTCGGCAGGCATGATGCTGGCGTTTGCGGCATTCGCCTCGTTTTCGATCAGTGACGCCTATTCCAAACTGCTGGCGGGACAGATCGACCCGTTTGAAGTGGCCTTTTTCGGTGGTGTCTTCGGTCTGCCGCTCATCCCTTTCATACGCGGAAAAAACGAATCCTACCGTGACCTGTTCGTGATCCGGCAACCAGTCATGTGGCTGGTGCGGGCGGCAGCCACCTTTGCCGCCACGGCGGCAAGTGTCGAAGCCTTCATGCTCCTGCCGATGCCGGAGGCCTTTTCACTCATTTTCCTCATGCCGCTTTTCGTGACCGGTCTTTCGGTCATGCTGCTGCGTGAAAAAGTTTCCACACTGGGCTGGCTGTCCGTCATCATGGGCTTTGTCGGTGTGCTGATCGTGCTGCGTCCCGGCCTGCGGGCGTTGCAGTTCGGGCATCTGTGCGCCCTGATTGCGGCCGTGGCGAATGCGGTGGGCGTCATCGCCTACAGGCTGTCGGGCAAAAACACGCCACGCCTGTCCATGTTCAGTTCCAGCCTGTGTGGTCCCCTGCTGGGCAATGGCGTGCTGATGCTGGCCCATGCACGCTGGCCGCATGGGGCAGACATATGGATGTTCCTGTTCGGCTACGGCTTTCTGGCCGCACTCGGGCAACTGCTCATGATGATGGCGACCACGCGCGCGGCGGCCAGCGCAATCGCCCTGCCGCAGTACAGCCAGATGCTATGGGCCGTGGCGTTCAGTTATTATGTTTTCCATGAACCGCTGGACAACTGGACCTTTGTCGGTGTTGCAGTCATCATTGCATCGGGCCTGTTCAAGTGGGTCGATCCGCGCGCGATCATCAGGCTGGTGACCGTAAAACAGCAGGTCATCGTACATCCATTTTGATATTCATCTGGCCACGGGAATTTTCCGGCAGGACATGAAGGCCATGGGCCACCTTCACCCATCAGGCTGAAATATGCTCATGATGACAGATAATCCACGCCGGGGGCCGTGCATCAGCACCAAAGAACTCCCGGCATCACAGCGCGTGTAAAACCACAAAAGCCCCCGGTCTGACCGGGGGCTTTTGTGGTTTCAGGCATGTCTGGCACCAGGGAAAGGGGACAGTGGATGCCGGATTACGCAGGGGCGCAAAGCACGGTGAGATTCCCGAACGTGCAGCTTGACGATGGTCCCGATCGGTACTTATGGTCGGAACAGCATAATTCATGGCCCGTCATATGAAGATGTCATCCATCAGGGGCAGGAAAACACGATCGTCATGTGTCTTCATGCTGGTGGTCGGGCTCACATTTCTCTGCCTGCTGGTTTCCGCTGGTGTACGGGCCACGCCCGGCGTGCTGATGATGCCGCTGCACGAAGCACTGGGCTGGAGCCGCAGCAGCATTTCCATCTCCGCCGCCATGGGGATTTTCCTGTACGGCCTTGTCGGCCCTTTTTCCGCGGCACTCATGCAGCAGTTCGGCATCCGCCGCATCCTGATCGGCGCGCTGCTGCTGATGGGCCTGTCGGCACTGCTGTCACTGGGCATGGCACGGCCATGGCAGTTCTTTCTGACCTGGGGTGTTCTCACCGGTTTTGGTACGGGTGCGGTGGCAATGGTGCTGGGGGCCACGGTGGTGAACCGCTGGTTTATCGCCCGGCGGGGTACGATCATGGGCCTGCTGGCCGCCAGCACCGCAACCGGTTCACTGCTGTTCCTGCCGGGCCTTGCAGCCCTTGCCCATCGTTTCGGGTGGCGGGCGCCTGTCATGGCAGTAGCCGCGACCACCCTGATTCTGGTGCCCCTCGTGGCTCTTTTCCTGCCTGAACATCCGGCTGATCGCGGGCTGGTGCCGCATGGGGCGGAAGCGGATCATGTGCCACTCCGGCATCCGGACCAGAACCCGCTGCGCACGGCCATGACCGCCCTGCTGGCCGCCGCCCGCCAGCGTGACTTCTGGTTTCTGTTCGCCACCTTCTTTGTCTGTGGCTTCACCACGAACGGGCTGATTGGCACGCATTTCATTGCCATCTGTGCCGATCATGGCATAGGCGAGGTTCCGGCGGCGGGATATCTGGCCATGATGGGTCTGTTTGATCTTGTCGGCACCACGCTGTCCGGCTGGCTGACTGACCGGCTGGATGCACGCTGGCTGCTGTTTTCCTATTACGGGTTACGGGGGCTGTCACTGATTGCGCTGCCATTCATCGATTTCTCGCCTGAAAGCCTGATGATTTTCGGGGTCTTCTATGGTCTTGACTGGATCGCGACGGTGCCACCCACCCTGCGTCTGGCCAACAGCGCGTTCGGGGAGCGCTCGGCCCCGATCGTGTTTGGCTGGATTGTCTTTGGCCACCAGATCGGGGCTGCCTGCGCGGCATCCCTTGCCGGTATGCTGCGGCAGGCGCAGGGAAGTTATCAGGACATGCTTGTCCTGGCGGGCACCACTGGCGTTATCGCGGCATTTCTCGCCATGAGCATCAGCAATGGTCGTGCCGTGCGAAAAACCATAAGCTGACCGGATCATCAGGGAGCAGGACCATGGATTATGTAAAACTTGGCTCTACGGGAGTGGATATTTCGCGTCTCTGTCTGGGCTGCATGACTTTTGGGGAGCCGGATGCCGGCGCCCATCCATGGACGCTCGGCGAAGCGGAAAGTCGCCCGATCATCCGGCGCGCGGTCGAATGCGGCATCAACTTCTTTGATACGGCAAACAGCTATTCCGCCGGAACATCGGAAAAGATCGTTGGAAAACTGCTGAAGGAATTCACCCGCCGCGACGAGGTCGTCATCGCGACCAAGGTCTTTTTTCCCGAAGGTGCCGCGGGGGCAGCAACCGGGCCGAACCGCAAGGGTCTGTCACGCAAGGCGATCATGACGGAAATCGATGCTAGCCTGTCACGCCTTGGTGTCGATTACATTGATCTCTACCAGATTCACCGCTGGGATCACGCGACTCCCATCGAAGAGACGATGGAAGCCCTGCATGATATCGTGAAGGCGGGGAAGGCACGCTATATTGGCGCATCCTCCATGGCTGCCTGGCAGTTTGCCAAGGCACAGGGTGTTGCACGCGAAAACGGATGGACCCGGTTTGTGACCATGCAGGATTATCTCAACCTGCTTTACCGGGAAGAAGAGCGCGAAATGATTCCGCTGTGCCGGGATCAGGGCGTTGGGCTTCTGCCCTGGAGCCCCCTGGCACGGGGGCGCCTGACCCGCCCGGTGGGCGAACAGACAAAACGCAGCGAGACCGACTATTATGCAAAGTCGCTCTACGCAGAAACGGAAGAAGCCGATAACCGGATCATCCGGGCCGTGCAGGACGTGGCGCGGCGTCGTGCCGTACCAATGGCACAGGTGGCGCTGGCCTGGATACTGGCAAAGCCCGGCGTTTCGGCGCCCATCATTGGCGCGTCACGGACCACCCACCTTGATGATGCCATCGGGGCGCTGGCCCTGAAGCTTTCCGATGATGACATGACCGCCCTGGAAGCGGCCTATGTGCCACATCCCGTGACCGGTTTCGAATAAACCGGGCGCATTTCGGGGCTATTTCATGCCGGCCAGGCCGGTTTTCCTCTGTACCGGGATACGGGCGGTGGCGCTGCTGCCGGGCGGTCGCGGCCGACAGGGCAACGGCAATATGCCGGGTACCGGTTTTGAGGACATGTTCATGTGATGCCCAATGGATTGACGTCCGGACCCGGGGCCACGTCTCCGCTTGATGGATTGTCCGCAGTGTCCTGTCATATCCAACGGATATGCCCCCTCAGTGCCCTATCGCATCGGGCCGCCTGTGTACCGGCTTTATGCGGACGCGCAGCCCCTGTTGGGGTAGCGACGGAGTTGACGACTTCCGACACGATCATCGGCGGCGGTTTTCCCGGCTGGCCACAATGGGGGAGCGACTGCGGGCGGGCATTAACGCAGCCTTTGCCCATTACGGGGTGGAAGAGCAGGCCGGACAATAGCGTGAGCCACGCAGATGCCGGACCCCAGCCGCACAGGCACACGCATGCCTGTCACCAGCGTCGGCTACGGGTTCCGGGCGGCCTTCTGATCCGGGTCCGTCCGGATCCCGGCACGACCCGTTTCCCGGAAAAAGTGGCATTTCTCCTTATCGTGATCCCGCATAGCCCCTCAGTCGCGCAATCGTAGGTGGTCTCATCCCCTTCATGCCTGCCGGAGCCCCGCATGACGGACCTGCTTTCAGACCTGCCCTCACGGCAGCCTGCGCCCCTGACTGTCTTTCAGGCCCGCCTGGATGCGCATGCCCGGCAGAACTGGCAGGACGTGTTCGCAGGTTTTTCCACGCTCCGGGCCATTACCTTTTCCAGTTCGCTGGAATTCCTGCTCGACCTTGCCGAACAGTTCGAAGACATGGAAATCATCTTCGGCGCCGGGCATATCCTGACCAAGACCCACCTGGCCCCGGATGCCTTCGCCATCTCCTCACACATCCTGCTTTCCCTGCTGGAGCAGCACGTCTCTCCCCGCCCCGACTGGGCCTGTCCGCTTTCGTACCAGACCTATCAGGCAATGCGGACCATCCAGTTCCAGCGTGTTCTTGTCGAGATGATCGCAAGCCACCCTGAAAACATCATCCTGTCACGAGACAGGCGTTTCATGCGGGTGCGCTTTGGCGGTGACATCCGCAAGGCCGTGGCGTTCGAGAAATCAGTGCCGGAATTCGTCTTCAAGGGCCGCATTTCTGACACTATCAAACTGGATGTTCACGCCATGGAAAAGGAACTGGGCTTTGCTCCGCTTCGGAATACCTCCCTGCTGGGCCGTATCCTGAAAGCCTGGAAAAAGCCCGGATAATCAAATATCCGCCAGCGGAGGAAATGATGACATCGGACGACGTTGATTGACGTAACCAGAGGAAGGGACGGATGCGCACCGGGCCGCAAGGCAGGTATCATGGCGCATTCGGTTGCCGGTTACGCCAGCAGGGGCGTGAGTGTTGTTCCATGGCATGTCACGTCCGGGACAGACGGTTGTGCATGCTGTTACAGATTGAGGGTCATATGAAAATCGCGGTTGCGGGTCTAGGGTATGTCGGTTTGTCAAACGCTGTTCTGCTGGCACAGCACAATGATGTAACAGCCATCGATATCAGTGCCACGCGCGTCAAGATGGTCAATGAACGCAAGTCACCGATCATCGACAGGGAAATCGAGGATTTCCTGGCCACGAAGCAGCTTTCCCTGACCGCGACGACCGATCCCACAGATGCCTACCGTTCCGCCGATTTTGTCATTGTTGCAACCCCCACGAATTACGATACCAGAACCAGTCATTTTGATACGTCTTCGGTAGAGACGGTCATTTCCGAGATCATCGCGGTGAACACATCGGCGACCATTGTCATCAAGTCGACAATCCCGGTCGGTTTTGTTGAAAATATCCGTGCGCGGCTTCATACCGATCAGGTCATCTTCTCGCCTGAATTCCTGCGCGAGGGGCGGGCATTATATGATAACCTGCATCCATCACGCATCATCGTGGGTGAACGGAGCGAACGCGCCCGCCGCTTTGCGGATCTTCTGATCGAAGGAGCCGAGGACAAAAACATCCCGGTCCTCCTGACCAATCCGTCCGAAGCCGAAGCCATCAAGCTGTTTGCGAATACCTATCTTGCATTACGCGTGGCTTTCTTCAATGAACTTGACAGTTATGCACTGTTTCGCGATCTGGATGCGCGTCAGATCATTGATGGCGTCTGCCTTGATCCACGCATCGGGCAACATTACAACAACCCGTCGCTGGGTTATGGTGGTTACTGCCTGCCCAAGGATACGAAGCAGCTTCTTGCCAATTATGACCAGGTACCACAGAATCTGATTTCCGCCGTTGTTGATGCGAACCGTACCCGCAAGGACTTTCTGGCAGAGCAGATCATTGCACGGCAGCCGGCCGTTGTCGGGATCTACCGACTGGTGATGAAGGCTGGTTCGGATAATTTCCGGCAGAGTTCCATCCAGGGGATCATGAAGCGCATCAAGGCCAAGGGCATTGAAGTGGTCGTTTATGAACCTGCTTTGGCAGAAAAGCATTTCTTTGGTTCACGTGTCATAAACAATCTGGAAGAATTCAAGGACGTATCCGACCTTATTGTAACGAACCGGCATGCCAAGGATCTTGCTGGTGCGGAGGACAAGATCTTCACACGCGATATTTTTGGCGGAGACTGAACGAAGCACACCGTATGGCAGCTGTCTTTCTCCCATGCATCGGAACCTGACGGGCAGGAGCCGGAGACAATATCCTGTTGTGGACTGTCATCCAGACACCCGTTGACGCTGTCGACAGGCCGGTTCTGCCGGGGTTTCGCGAGCAGGATAATGTCATGTGGCCTGCATCCCTTCCGCCCGTTGCAAAAGAGACGCGCATGGAATGCAAACGCCGTTCGTTGTCGCTGACGGTCCTGAACAGGTTCATGACACTCTATCGGAGCCATGGCTTTTCAAGCAACATGGCCTCCTGCTGCTGATCCGTGATGAGGGTCATATTTCCCGACATCACGGTGGTAGCCACGCGCCCGGCTTAAATCAGAAGCGTGCGCCGAAACCCACGGGGGCTCCGCCGCCGGGCTGAGCACACCTGAAAAAAACAGACCCCTTGCGGGCGCGGGTGTGGACGCGGCGGGTTTCTGGCCGCGCAAACTTTCGTATCTCGTATCTGGAAGCGGTCATGATCGATCTGGCCGGACGCAAGCCGGACGGCGGGGAGCGGCCTGTAAACCACCAGACAGAAAACCGCAAAACAGATCACGTAGTGTCAATACCGATCTTCAAAAGTAAAGAATTCATATTTCAAGCATTTATCAGGCCGCCAACCCTGCCTTGCTTCAGGCTGAGGTCAGTCGATATGACTGGGCCAGGTTTCCATGGGAAAGGTCTGAACCAAATATTTCCTGAAATCTGCATTTGAAATACTAAATATTTTGTATATTCACGACTGATTTACTTAAATGTTCAAAATATTACAAATTGATTAGTTTTTATTATTTGCCACGAATTATGAAAATAATGCAATCATCGGGAAATTCTGGAACGGATTCCTGGTGAAGCAGATACTGACATCCATTGTCCTGATTTTCGTGTTCATGATCTGCATGACTGACGCATTCGCACAGAGTGAAACCTCCAAGTCCCTGCCGGTCGTGCTCGAACCCTATGCGGCCCATGCCTTTCCGCTGGAGGGGTGGGGCAACGCCGTGGTCGACCCGCAGGTGCCCACACTGCACGGCATGCCACATCTGTTCGGGGACTGGTACGGCAGCAGGAAATGGCTGAACCGACGCGGGATGTATCTCAATGTCGCGGTAAATGAGGAATATATGGGCAACGTGCGCGGCGGGCGCACGCGTTCCAGCGTACTGGCAGGCCAGGTGGCGGCCGAACTCGATATCGACTGGCAGCGTCTTGCAAAGGTCAGCGGATTATGGACCCATCTTCTTGTCATTAACGGCCACGGCCGCAATTTCAGCTATAACCTGGGGGATTCGGTTACAAACCCGGAACAGATCTATGGCGGGCGCGGTAATGTCGTCGCGCATCTTGTGGCCATGTATGCTGAAAAGACATTCCTGCATAAACGGATTGTTGTTTCTGCCGGGGATATTCCGACCGGAAGTTTCTTTGCCTACGATTACGTAGCCTGTTCGTTCATGAACGTGTCGGTATGCAGCAATTTTGCACCGGGCAAATACGTTCCCGGTGGCCGTGACTGGCCTTCAGGCAATCTGGGTGGCGTGGTGCGGGCCTTTCCTGCCAAGAAAGTCTACATCATGGGCGGGATCTTTGCTGTTTCGCCCCATGCCTATAACGGCGGCATTTCCGGCTGGGCGCTGGCCCAGAGCGGACTGGGCAAGGTATCCTCGCAGGTCGAGATAGGCTGGATGCCGTGGTTTGGCCGACATGCCCTGCGTGGCAACTACAAGATTGGCGCATGGTATGACAATTCGCGCTATCCCGACCTGTATGCTGATATCCATGGCAATTCCTTCCAGTTGACGGGCCAGCCACGCCGTTATGACGCGGGCATGAGCACGGCGTGGTTCATGTTCGACCAGATGCTGCTCCGTAACGGGCCAGGCGTGGCGGAAGGACTGGTTGCCGTGGGCGGCGCGGGCTATTCGCAGGGCAATCTTGTGGCAATGCGTGACCATGAATGGATCGGTCTGGTCGAGACAGGCTCACCCTGGCACCGCAGGCAGGACCAGATCGGGGCCATGTTCCAGCACATGGACATGAGCAGCACCCTTTCGCACCAGCAGGAGTCATCGCGCGCCCTCGGCCTGCCCTATCTTGGCAACCAGTGGGGGCCGGTATGGGGCGTGCAGCATTGGGAAAATGTCTACGAAGCTTTTTACAGCACGCACATGCTGCGCAATTCCGCAACGATGCAGTTCGATTTCCAGTACCTGCAACATCCGGGCGCAACAACAACCTTCCGCGATGCGGCCATACTGGGCGTTCAGTTCACCGCCAATCTATAGGGGACAAAGGACACGGCACGACCGGTATCGTGCTCCCGCTGACGATATACTTCATGTACATGATCATCGTCGTGAAGATGGCTGGATGGGTGGGTTATCATCCACATTGAATGTCCGGCCTCACCTGACAAACACGATGCGCAGGCGGCAGAAGTGATGACGTAGCCATATCACTGCACAAAAGGGTAATTTCCTTCAGCCTGTACCAGCCGGCAGGTCGGCATCGGCTGATTGTCCCGGGCTGGCGGCAGATCTTTTTCCATGCCATCTGGAAAAAATTCCATATCCAGTCATATCAGGCAGACATAAAAGAGGCCATGGACCATGACGGGAAACCTCATGCTCAATACACCGCTCGACATAACCGGATTCCGGAATGTCCATAACCTGTCGGAACTGAAATGGGCACCCGATGTCCATGTCCATTTTGGACAATAGGCCCGACATGACCCCGGGAGGGTGTGATATCCCTTCGTGCAGGATCGGTTCAGTCATGCGGGATGGCGTCTGCACGTAAACCCTATTTCCCTGACGTATCAGGCAAAGAATGATCTTTGGCTGTCCCGTATCTGATCCTGATGCATGAGGATGCGGAACAGAGACCGCACGCATGGCGCGAACTGTTAACGGATGGCATTACGTGATCCGTTACAGGATTGCGTGGCGCGTCAGGCAGGGCGATCCTCCGCTCTGGCCGGCAGTCTACCAGCAGCCCCGTCGGGCAGGCTACTGTTCATGACAGGCCGCATCTCTACTGCAAAAACTTGCATGGTCGCCCGGCAACTTCCCCTTTGCAGGCGCGTATAGGCAACTGGCAGCGTATTCCGGCATTCCATGCAACCAGCCGGATTATGCAGTGGGCGCCTGCATGCCCCTTCGAAAGCATTGACCAGTTATCCCCTGTCAATGCGCATATCATTATACAAATTGTTTCCGTTCAGAATAAAACGAAAAGAAACGGAATTGCCAGTCATGGAAAAACTTTCCAATATATGGCCAGTATTTTCGTATGCCATGGTCATTGGAATATTGCTGGCCGGCATGCTTGGACTGTCCTCCATCACCGGCACCCGGCGAAACGGCAGGATCATGGGACGTTCCATGTCCCAGCCCTTTGAATCCGGCATCGTGCCCACGGGGTCGGCACATCTGCGGTTACCCGTACAGTATTATCTGGTGGCCATGTTCTTTGTCATCTTTGATGTCGAAACGGCCATTCTTCTGACATGGGCAACAGTTGTAACGGAAACGGGATGGATCGGCTATGCCGCGGCCGTCATCTTTACTGTCTTTCTGCTCATTTCCCTTATCTATCTATGGCGTGCCGGGGCACTGGACTGGGGGCCACGGGTCCGCCTGCGCCAGACAACGGATACGCAAAAGGATCATGCAGGATGAACTGGTCCCTTTCCTCCCCCCATACTGCCGGTAATGCCCAGCCAGCGCCCAGTTTCAGTGAAACTGTCCGCCGCAATCTTGTCATGGGCCGGTTGCAGGATTTTGTGGCATGGGGGCAGAAAAACTCCATCTGGCCGCTGAATTTCGGCCTGTCATGCTGCTATGTGGAAATGGCGACGGCGTTCACCAGCCGCTTCGACATTGCCCGCTTCGGTTCAGAAGTCCTGCGCGCCACGCCGCGTGAAGCCGACCTGATCGTCATTTCCGGCACCGTGTTCGTCAAGATGGCACCTGTCATCCAGCATCTGTACAACCAGATGCTGGAGCCACGATGGGTCATCTCCATGGGGTCGTGCGCCAATTCCGGTGGCATGTACGACATCTACAGTGTCGTACAGGGTGTTGACAGCTTCCTGCCGGTGGATGTGTACGTGCCCGGCTGCCCGCCCCGCCCCGAGGCACTGCTGGAAGGCCTGCTGCTGTTGCAGGCATCCATCGGCACGCAGCGCAGGCCCCTTAGTTGGCTGATGGGGCCGCAGGGTGCCCAGCCCGTGACACCGCCCAGCCTGCGTGATGAAAAACGCGCCGGACGCCAGGCCATGCGCGACCTGCGCACGCCCGACGGGATCTGACGTCATGACCACCCTCCTTTCCCCTGCCCGCGAACAGGGCCTTGCGGAAAAGATTGCTGCCCGGCTTCCTGACGGGGCACTGGCCATCCAGCCTGCGTGCGATGGCGTTTGCGCCGTCTGGATTACGGCTGCCGACCTCCGCCCCGCTCTTGCAGCATTGAAGGGTCCGGCCAGCGCATCACTCATGCTGCTGGACCTGACGGCCATAGACGAACGTGAGCGCGTCCATCGTGATGGACAGCCACGGGCGGCGTTCACGGTCGTCTATCATCTGATCTCGCTGACCACCCGCGCTGATGAAGTGCGGATCAAGGTGCCCCTTGGCGCAACCGCCCCCGCCCTCCCCAGCATCTGTGACCTGTGGCCGGGCGCCAACTGGTATGAACGCGAGGTCTGGGACCTGTTCGGCATCCATTTCCATGACCATCCCGATCTGCGCCGCATCCTGACCCCACCCACATGGACCGGGCACCCGCTGCGCAGGGACCACCATGCCCGCGCCACCGAAATGCCGCCCTACAGTCTGACGGAAGAACAGGAGACACGCGAGCAGGATGCCCTGCGCTTTGACCCGTCCGCATGGGGCATGCGGCGGCACAGTGACCACAGCGACTTCATGTTCCTCAATCTCGGCCCCAATCATCCCAGCGTGCACGGGGTCTTCCGCATCGTGCTGCAACTGGAAGGCGAGCGGATTGTCGATGCCGTGCCCGATATCGGTTTCCACCATCGTGGCGCGGAAAAGATGGGGGAACGCCAGTCGTGGCATAGCTACATCCCCTATACCGACCGGGTGGACTACCTTGGCGGGGTCATGAACAATTTCCCCTACGTCATGGCGGTCGAGACACTGGCCGGGATTACCGTGCCGCCACGCGCGCAGATGATCCGCGTCATGCTGGCGGAACTGTTCCGCATTGCCAGTCATCTCGTCTTCTACGGCACCATGGCGCAGGATGTCGGGCAGCTTTCGCCCGTGTTCTACATGTTTACCGACCGCGAGCGCGTGTTCGGGATCATCGAGGCGATATGCGGCTTCCGCATGCACCCGGCCTGGTTCCGTATCGGCGGCGTGGCCATGGACCTGCCCGAAGGGTGGGATGGGCTGATCCGCGCCTTTCTTGATGACCTGCCGGGGCGGCTGGACGAATACGATGCAATGGTCATGCGCAACCCCATCTTTCGCGCGCGGACAAAGGGAGTTGGCGCCTATACCACGGCGGAAGCCATTGAATGGGGTATTACCGGGCCGGGGCTGCGCGCCACGGGCCTGGCGTGGGATTACCGCAGGCATGCGCCCTATGCCTGTTACGGCCAGCTTGAATTCGACATTCCCACCGGCACCAATGGCGACTGTCATGACCGGATTGCCGTGCATGTGGAGGAAATACGCCAGAGCCTGCGCATCATCCGCCAGTGCGTGGACAACATGCCCGCAGGTCCGGTCAAGGCCGACCACCCGCTGACCACCCCGCCGCCAAAGGCGCGGACGATGCATGACATCGAAACGCTGATCCACCATTTCCTCAGCGTAAGCTGGGGACCGGTCATGCCGCCGGGGGAAGCGCGCGCCAGCATCGAAGCCACGAAAGGCGTCAATACCTATACCCTGATCAGCGATGGGGGCACCACGTCCTACCGCACCCGCATCCGCACCCCGTCCTTTGCCCATCTGCAGATGATCCCGCTGCTCAGCCGCGGCATCATGATCGCGGACCTGATCGCGATCCTGGGCAGCATCGATTTCGTCATGGCCGATGTCGACCGCTGATGCCCCCCTGCCCGCGCCCGTGCGGGCGGAAATCCTGGCGCTTGCAGCACAGGAACTTCGCCCGCGTGGCGCAAGTGTCGCGGCGCTGCGGCTGGTACAGGCCCGTTTTGGCTGGGTCAGTACGCCGCATCTGCACGAGGTAGCCGCCCTGCTGGGCATGTCGGCGGATGATCTGGACGGTATCGCAACCTATTTCAACCTGCTGTTCCGCAGGCCGGTCGGGCGGCATGTCGTCATGCTGTGCGACAGCGTTTCGTGCTGGATCATGGGGCGCGAGCCGCTCTGCGCCCATCTGTGCCGGACGCTGGGCATAAAGCCGGGCGAAACCACGGCGGACAATGCCATCACGCTGCTGCCCACGGTCTGCATCGGGCATTGTGACCATGCCCCGGCCATGCTGGTGGACAGCATCCTGCATGGGGATGTGGACATGGCCACACTCGACCACCTGATCAACCGGTTAAGGGATACGCCATGACACACTCTGCCGAACGTCCCCTGACCGCCATGATCGACCCTGCCGCCGGGCCGCCGGACTGCGCGACATATGAACACAATGGCGGCTGGCAGGCCACGCGCCAGACAATCGGACAGCGCCCCCCGGCCGAGGTCATTGATATCGTCACCCGCTCCAGACTGCGTGGCCGTGGGGGCGCGGGCTTCGGAACCGGGCAGAAATGGAGCTTCGTGCCGAAGGAACCCGCATCCGGACGCCGCAAATACCTGATTGCCAATGCTGATGAGATGGAGCCAGGCACCTTCAAGGACCGCCTGCTGCTTGAAGGCAATCCCCTGCAACTGATCGAGGGAATGATTCTGGCGGCCTATGGCGTGCAGGCGGGGCATGGCATCATTTTCCTGCGCGGGGAATATCATCTGGCCTGCGCACGCCTGCACCATGCAATCGGGGAAGCACGGGAACAGGGCTGGCTGGGGGAGAATATCCTGGGCTCCGGCTTCAGTTTCGACATCCACGTGCATTCCAGCGCCGGACGCTACATATGCGGCGAGGAAACCGCCCTGCTGACCGCGCTGGAAGGCCGCCGCGCCACACCACGCAGCAAGCCACCCTTCCCCCAGACCGGCGGCCTGTGGGGCGCGCCCAGCGTGGTGAACAATGTCGAGACACTGTGCAACCTGCCCCATATCATCACCAACGGGCCGGAATGGTTCGCGGGTCTCGGGCTGGGGGAAGATGGCGGCACCAAGATCTATGGTGTCAGTGGCCGGGTCATGAAACCGGGCGCATGGGAACTGCCCATCGGCACCCCGCTGCGCCAGATCATTGAAGAGCATGCGGGCGGCATGCGCCCCGGCTACCGGTTGCGCGCCCTGCTGCCCGGCGGGGCGTCCACCGCCTTTCTCGATGCGACGGCACTCGATGTCGCCATGGATTACGGATCGGTGGAAAAGGCGGGCAGCAGGCTTGGCACCGGCATGGCCATCATACTGGATGACCGGACCTGTCCCATCGGCATGATCCGCAATCTTGAACATTTCTTTGCACAGGAATCCTGCGGGTGGTGCACCCCGTGCCGTGACGGGCTGCCATGGGTGGAACGCCTGCTGGACGCGATCGAGGACGGCACGGGACAGGCGGAGGACATGGACCAGCTTGGCCGCCATGCCCGCATGCTGGGGGCGCCCGGCCGGACCTTCTGCGCCCATGCGCCGGGGGCGATGGCGCCACTGGCCAGCGGGCTGAAGCTGTTCGCCGCCGATTTTGCCGCCCACATCCAGCACGGCCGCTGCCCGCAGCAACCGGGGACATGACCATGACCAGCATCCGCATTGATGGACACGACTGCCCGACCCGCAGCGGCATCAACCTGCTGCAGGCCTGTCTGGAAGCGGGGGCCAGCCTGCCGTATTTCTGCTGGCATCCCGAACTCGGCTCCGTGGGGGCATGCCGACAGTGCGCCATAAAACAGTTCAGCGGGCCGGATGACACGAAGGGCCGCATCGTGATGGCCTGCATGACCCCTGTCAGCGAAAATACCGTCATATCCGTTGATGACCCGGAGGCGCGCGATTTCCGCGCCAGCATCATCGAATGGATGATGGTCAACCACCCCCATGACTGCCCCGTGTGCGAGGAAGGCGGCGAATGCCACCTGCAGGACATGACGGTCATGACCGGACACAACACCCGCCGCTACCGCTTCACCAAACGGACCCACCGCAATCAGGATCTCGGGCCGTTCGTGAAACATGAAATGAACCGCTGCATCGCCTGTTACCGCTGCGTACGCTTCTACCGTGATTATGCGGGCGGGGACGATCTGGCGGTCTTTGCATCGCATGACAACGTGTATTTCGGCCGTGCGGAAGAAGGCACGCTGCAAAATGCCTTCAGCGGCAACCTGGTGGAAATCTGCCCGACCGGCGTGTTTACCGACAAGCCCTTTTCCGCCACCTACAGCCGCAAATGGGACCTGCGGGGCGCGCCCTCGGTATGCGTGCATTGCGCGGTGGGCTGCAACACCATTGTCAATGCGCGCGAGGAAAGCGTGCGGCGTGTCCTCAACCGGTATCATACCGACATCAACCGCTACGTGTTGTGTGACCGGGGCCGGTTCGGACATGGTTTTGTCAACGCGCCGACACGGATCCGCACGCCGCTGCGCGGCATTGGCGGGCAGCAGGTAGCCGTTCCCATGATGGATGCCCTGTCGGCCTTCGCACGCATGGCGGCGGATGGCCGGATTGCAGGCATCGCGTCCCCCCGCGCGTCGCTGGAGACCTGTTTCAGCCTGCATGCGCTGGTGGGGCCGCAGCATTTCTGCACCGGCCAGACGCGGCAGGAACACGAATGCGTGGAACTGGCCCATGCCCTGCTGGCCCGGCATCCCGGCGCGCTTCCGACCCTGCATGAAATGGAAAGCGCCGATGCCGTGCTGGTACTGGGCGAGGACGTATGCGCCACCGCCCCCCGGCTTGGCCTGTCGTTGCGTCAGTCGGTACGGCAGGCTTCCTTCCATACGGCGGACGACGCCAGGGTACCCCGCTGGATGGATGCGGCGGTGCGCACGCTGGGGGCCGGATGCCCGTCCACCATGCATGTGCTGACGCCAGCGCCAACCGGTCTGGACGATGTGGCTGCGGAAGCGGTTCGTGCCGCCCCGGATGATATCGCCCGGCTGGGTCTTGCCATCGCCCACGCCATTGATCCCGCTGCCCCGCCCGTCACGGATCTGGCGCCAGATGATGCGATGCGTGCCGTACGGATTGCGCATACGCTTATGGCCGCGCGAAAGCCGCTGGTCGTATCCGGCATGCAGTATGGCTCTGCCGCACTGATGCAGGCTGCCGCCAGTATCGCGGCGGCCCTTGCGCGCGCCACGACTGAAGCAGGCCTGTCGCTGGTTCTACCGGACTGCAACAGCATGGGGCTGGCCATGATGGGTGGGCTGCCACTGGAAACCGTGATGGAACAGGCCCGCGCGGGGGCGATTTCTACCCTGATCGTTGTGGAAAATGACCTGACCCGTCACCTGTCCCCAACGGATATGGCAGAGCTTGTGGCGGCGGTGCCTGATATTGTCGTGATCGACCATACGGTAACACCGCTGTGCCAGCAGGCCAGCCTTGTTCTGCCTGCCGCGCCCTTCAGCGAATGCACCGGCACGCTGGTCAGCCAGGCCGGCCGGGCGCAACGTTTTTTCCAGGCGGTCTTTCCCCCCGCCCCCATTCAGGCCGGCTGGCGCTGGATACAGGCGCTGGCCCAGAGCCTTGCGCCATCCGCGGGGGATATGTCGGGCCTGACCGGCTGGGGGGACCTGGATGATGTCCTTGCCGCGCTGGCGGTGGCATTTCCATCCCTTGCCCCTGCGGTCAGGGCCGCACCGGGAGCGGCGTATCGCATGGATGGCCAGAAACTGCGCAGCCAGACCTATCGCGCCAGCGGGCGGACCGTCATCCGGTCCTTCGTCAGCATACGCGACCAGCCGCCACCCACCAGCCCGGACACCCCGTTCAGCAGTTCAATGGAAGGCGCTTATGGTCCCGACATGCCTGCGGCAGTGGTCCCGGGCTATCAGGCATCCCCATGGAATTCGGTTCAGGCGCTCAACCGGTTCCAGCACGAAATCGGGGGCGACATGCGTGGCGGGGCATCCGGTATCAGGCTGTTGTCGCGCCCCGCATCTGATGAAGCGGGGCCGCAGCCCTACGCTTATGCCACGGATATTCCGCCCCCGCATGCCGCGCAGGCAGACACCGTTCTGGTACTGCCCGATACGCGCCTGTTCGGCAGCGAGGAACTGAGCATGGCCTCGCCCCCCATCATGGCACGTGCAGGCCCACCAGCGCTGGGACTGCCTGCCAGCATGGTTGCGCCAGGTTACATGGTGCTGCATCTGGACGACGGACCGCACGTACTGCCCGTGGAACCCGTGCCCGGACTGCCTGCAGGCCTTGCCCTGTGCCCGGCGCACATGGTTGCCCGTGCCTTCCGTTTTCCCCGCATGGCCCGGCTGGACCGGATACCGGATGACGGGGGGCTGTCATGACGTATCCGGCGCTTCTTGCCATCATTTTCACGCCCCTTGTCATCCTTGGCCTTGCCACCGTGCTGACATGGGTCGAACGGCGGATGCTGGGGTTGTGGCAGGACCGGTATGGCCCCAACCGCGTGGGGCCGGGCGGCATGTTCCAGGCCGTGGCGGACGGGACCAAGATCCTGTTCAAGCAGGACTGGATCCCCCCCTTTGCCGACCGGGGCGTGTTTGTCGCGGCACCGGCCATCGGCATGATGACGGTCCTGCTGTCCTTTGCCGTCATTCCGGTCACGATGGGCGCGGGCATTGCGGCGGACATGAATGTCGGGCTGCTGTTCGTCCTGGGCATGATGGGGCTTGGGGTCTATGCGGTGGTGCTGGCCGGGTGGGCATCCAACAGCAAATATGCGCTGCTGGGTGGCATGCGGGCGGCGGCGCAGATGATCAGCTACGAAGTCTTCATGGGGCTTTCCCTGCTGGGCGTGGTCATGATGGCCGGGTCATTCAGCCTGCACGCTATTGTGGCAGCACAGGCGGGTCTGTGGTTCATCATCCCGCAATGTCTTGGCTTTGGCGTATTCATGCTGGCTGGCATTGCGGAAACCCACCGCCTGCCCTTTGACCTGCCCGAAGGGGAAAACGAACTCGGCGCGGGGTTCCATACCGAATATTCGGGCATGAAATTCGGCATGTTCTTCATTGCCGAATATGCCGGGATCGTTCTGGTCTCGAGCCTTGTCACCACGCTTTACCTTGGTGGCTGGCGCGGGCCGCTCCTGCCCCCTGCCGTGTGGTTCGCGCTCAAGACCGGGGGCATGGTGGTCTTTTTCATCCTGCTGCGGGCAGGACTGCCCCGCCCGCGTTACGACCAACTGATGGCGCTGGGCTGGAAAATCCTGCTGCCACTTTCCCTGTTCAATGTCATGGCGACCGGAACCATCCTCATGCTGCGCGCGTCCTGATGATACGCCTGATGCAAAGGCATCTCCCATGCTTGGTACCCTGCGCACCCTGTTCCTGACGGCGCTGCATGCCTTCCACCGGCGCGCGACCGTGCAGTATCCCGAACAGAAGCCCTACCTGCCGCCACGCTATCGCGGGCGGATCATCCTGTCGCGCGACCCCGATGGGGCGGAGCGGTGTGTTGCATGCAACCTGTGCGCCGTCGCCTGCCCGGTGGATTGCATAAGCCTGCAGAAAACCGAAGCCGATGGCCGGTGGTACCCGGAATATTTCCGCATCAACTTCTCCCGCTGCATTTTCTGTGGCCTGTGCGAGGAAGCCTGCCCCACCTACGCCATACAACTCACGCCCGATTTTGAAATGGGCGAATATGCGCGGCACAACCTTGTTTATGAAAAGGAAGACCTGCTGATAAGCGGGACCGGCAAATATCCCGATTACAGTTTCTACCATGTCGCGGGCATTCCCGTTCCCGGCAAGGCACGTGGCGCGTCCGAACGCGAACGCCCGCCCGTCGACCTTCATTCCCTGCTGCCGTAACCATCATGCATGCCCTGGCCCTTCTTGCCGCCAGCGTAACCGTTGTGGGGGCCATCATGGTCATTACCCGGCGGGTGGCGGTGCATGCGGTGCTGTACCTGGTGGTGACGCTGATGGCGCTGGCGACCGTATTTGTCATGCAGGGCGCGTCATTCGCGGCAATGCTGGAGATCATCATCTATGCCGGTGCGATCATGGTGCTGTTCGTCTTCGTCATCATGATGCTCAATCTGGGCCAGCCGGACAGCGCGCGTGAAAAGGAATGGCTGCGCCCGCGCGCATGGTGCGGCCCGGGAATTCTGGCCACCATCGTGTGTGCGGAACTGCTTTATTGCCTGCGCCCACTATCCGGGCCCGCACCCGCTCCTGCTGCCATTACGGCGCATGATGTGGGGTTAAGCCTGTTTGGCCACTACGTACTGATGGTGGAACTGGTGTCGTTCCTGCTGCTGGCGGGTCTGGTCTCGGCCTTTTACATCGGGCGCAACCGGTTGAGGGAGCACTGACATGGCTGCCTTTTCCTTCAACGACACCCTGCTGCTGGCCACGGCCCTGTTCTGCGTCGGGCTGGCGGGCGTGCTGGTCCGGCGCAACATGGTGTTCATGCTGATGTCGCTGGACATCATGCTCAATGCCGCAGCCCTGGTGTTCGTGGGCGCGGGCGCGCGCTGGCATGATGCGACGGGGCAGGTGATGTTCCTGCTGATCCTTGCCCTTGCCGCTGTTGAAACGGCGGTGGGGCTTGCCATCATCCTGTGCCTGCATGCCCGGGGGCGCCCCACGCTGGATGCCGATACCGGCAACCTTCTGGAAGGATAGGACCATGGCAACGATCCTGATCCCCCTTCTCATCCTCTGTCCGCTTGTGGCGTCCCTGATCGCATTCGTCTTTGCCGGGCGCATGGGCGCACGCGGTATCGGAATGGTTGCCTGCGCCGGGGTGGGGCTTTCCGCCGTGATCAGCATCATCCTGTCCGTCATGCTCCTGTCCGGAGCGGGGACGCGGGTATTGCAGGTCACGCTGTGGCCATGGATGCATATGCCCGGCCTGTCAGCGGACATCGCCTTCATGCTGGACCGGGTTTCCATGGTCATGATCCTGATCGTCACGATCGTGGGCTTGCTGATCCATGTCTATGCCGCCAGCTACATGTACCACGATGCGGGAATTGCCCGCTTTTTTGGCTGCATGACCCTGTTCGTGGCGGCCATGCTGCTACTGGTGCTGGCATCCGACCTGCTGTGCCTGTTTATCGGGTGGGAAGGCGTGGGGCTGTGCTCCTGCCTGCTCATCGGGTTCTGGTACGACAACCCTGCGAATACGGCAGCCGCCCGCAAGGCCTTTTACATGACACGCATGGGGGATGTGGCATTGCTGTGCGGGCTGCTGCTGCTGGCAACCGCCACGGGAGGCTCCCTGCGCATCGGAACCGTGCTGGCAGCGGTTGCGAACGGGCAGGTCGCCCCGGCCAGCGTAAACATGGCAGCACTTTTCATACTGGTGGGGGCCCTTGCCAAATCGGCGCAAATCCCTTTCCAGACATGGCTGCCGGATGCCATGGCCGGGCCGACACCGACCTCCGCCCTGATCCATGCCGCGACAATGGTAACGGCAGGTGTCTACCTGATCGCACGACTGCATGGCCTGTTTGTCATGGCGGTACCCGTCATGGCGCTTATGGCCGTGCTCGGGGCGCTGACGCTGCTCATGGGGGCATGCACGGCGCTGGTGCAGTCCGATCTCAAGCGTATCCTTGCATGGTCCACGATCAGCCAGCTTGGCTACATGTTCCTTGCCCTGGGGTGCGGGGCATGGCAGGCGGCGCTGTTTCACCTGATGACCCATGCCTTCTTCAAGGCGCTGCTGTTCCTGACGGCGGGCGCCATCATCCTGCGCACCCGTCATGAGCAGGATATTTTCCATCTGGGCGGCCTGCGCCACGCCATGCCGGGACTGACCACGGCCTTTGTTGCAGGCGCATCCGCGCTGGCCGGCCTGCCACTGGTGACGGCCGGATTCTACAGCAAGGAAATGATCCTGTCGGGCGTATGGGCCGCCCATTTCACCCTGACGCATGGATGGACCCTGAGCGGACATCCATTGTGGGGGATGGCCCTGCTGGGGGCGTTCCTGACCGCGCTTTATATTTTCCGCTGCGTGTTCATCGTCTTTTGCGGGAAGGCGGGAACCAGGGCCGTGGGGCGGACGTCACGTCTCATGAGCATTCCGCTGGGCTGCCTTTGTGTTCTCTCCCTGTTTGGCGGAGTCATTGAAATGCCTGATACGCGGCTTCCCCTGCACCTGTTCAGTGCCCTTCTTGATCCGGCGGCAGTGCCATCGCATGCGCATGAGCCTGCCTGGCTTGTGCTGGCGGGCGCGGGTGTGCCCCTTGCCGGGCTTGGGGTTGCATGGGTGTTGTGGGGACGTCCCTTGCCTGTCATGCGCGAAATACCCGGACAGGCATCCGTTATCCGTCCTGTCCGCACGGGGGGGGGCATGGATGCGCTATATGACCATCTGTTCGTGCAGCCCTTCCGCCTGCTGGTGTGGCTGACGCGGCTTGATATCCTCAATCATGCCATTACCGGAACAGGGCGGCTTACAAGGACGGCCAGCGCCCGGATTTTCAGGGCACGGGCCGGTTTTCTGGACAGGCTGGCCATACAGGCAACCCGCATGATCGGATGGGCGGATCACCTGCTGGGCCAGTGCCAGAATGGCCGCGTGCGCTGGTATGCGGCATGGATCGCAAGCGGGCTGTGCGCGGGTCTTGCCATGGCGGTGCTGTCATGAACGCCCTGCCCGCCCTTGTGCTGTTACCCATCATGGGGGGAGGACTGGCCTGGATGACCGGGCGCATGCTGCCCGATGTCACCCCATCCAGGCACAATGCATCATGGTGGGTGGTGCTTGCGACCCTGACTGTGGAAACGCTGGTACTCGCAATGGTCACTTTCGCCCATCATGCCCATCCGGGGCCATGGCTGGAGCATTTTTCCATGCCATGGATCCCGGCCATGGGTATTGCGGTCAGGCTGGACATGGACGGTCTTTCGCTATCGCTTGTCTGGCTTTCGCTTATCCTGTGCTTTCTGTGCACCTTCCTTGCCACAGGTCGGGTCACGGCCCATGCCGGGGCATTCCATTTCCTTTTCCTTGCAACTCTTACGGGCATTATCGGAACATTCCTCGCAACCGACCTGTTCCTGTTCTTCTTTTTCTGGGAACTGATGCTGGTGCCGATGTTCGTGCTGATCGCCGCATGGGGGCATGAGGACAGGCAGCGCGCCGCCATGAAGTTTTTCATGTTTACGCAGGGCAGCGGACTGCTCATGCTGCTTTCCATCCTTGGTCTGGTCATTGCGCATGCCCGGCAGACCGGCGTGCTGACGTTCGACTACTTCGCGCTGGCCCACACGCCGCTGTCTCCCGCCCTGTCCATGCTGCTCATGGCGGGGTTCTTCATCGCCTTTGCCGTCAAGCTGCCTGTCGTGCCGGTCCATGTCTGGCTGCCCGATGCCCACACGCAGGCGCCCACGGCGGCCAGCGTGCTGCTGGCGGGTATCCTGCTCAAGACCGGAGGGTACGGCATGATCCGCTTCAATGTCATGCTGTTCCCCGATGCGGCCAGCCGTTTCGCCCCCATTGCCATGGGGCTTGGCGTTGCCGGCATCCTGTACGGGGCGTGGCTGTCCTGTGCGCAGGATGATGTCAAACGCCTGATCGCCTACAGCAGCATAAGCCATATGGGCTTCGTACTGCTTGGCATCTTTGCCGGTTCACGCATGGGCATGCAGGGGGCAATCATGCAGATGCTGGCCCATGGATTGGGCACAGCGGCACTTTTCCTGATTGCAGGAGCCATTCAGGACCGGCTGCATACACGTGACATGTATCGGATTGGCGGGTTATGGGCAGCCATGCCACGACTGTCCGGCACGGGCGTATTCTTTGCCGTGGCGTCACTCGGGATGCCGGGGCTGGGTAATTTTACGGGCGAATTCCTTGTCCTGCTGGCAACATGGCATGTCAGTCCAGAGACCGCGACGCTGGCGGCCATGGGGCTTGTCCCTGCCGCCATCTATGCGCTGCGAATGGTCAACCGCATATTCCTGGCGGCGCCTCGGGCAGACCTGCCTTCGCCAGAGGACTTTCCGGCCCGGCATATGGCGGTTTTCGCCTGCATCATGACCTTCCTGATCGTGCTGGGCCTTTATCCACAGCCTTTTACGACTTTTTCCGCCCCATCTTCTCCGTCCGTTACGACAACGGCCCGCCAGGAGGATCACGCGCCATGATCGGGCATGATGTTTTCCTGCCGATGCCAGTGATGGTGGTCTCTTCAGGCATCATGGTCATGCTTGCCGCAACGACATGGCGGCGTTCGGTGGAACGCAGCTTTCTGGGTGGCATGGTGACACTGCTGCTGGCCCTTGCGGCCACGGGGTACCATACGGGCAGACTGCCCGATAATGGCGGCAGCCTGTTCATTCAAGACCAATGGGCAAGCCATACAGCTATCCTGATCGTATTTTCCAGCCTGTGCATCCTGCTCATGGCATGGCGGGATGCGGGGCATGACAAAACCACGCTGGTGGATGAATATCCCCTGCTGTTCATGCTGGGCACGCTTGGCGCGCTGGCCATGGTCTTCAGCGCAAATTACATGTCTTTTTTCCTGGGGCTGGAAATACTGGGCATCTCCCTCATGGGACTTGTGACCTTCCGGCACCGCCTTTTCATGTCGGGGTGTGAAGCGGCGATGAAATACCTGATCCTGTCCGGGGTTTCTTCCGCCATTCTCCTGTTCGGTATCGGTCTGGCCTATGGCATTACGGGGTCGCTGCGGTTCATGCCGCCCATCGTGGCAGGGGATGCGCATGCCGCATTGCCCATTGCCGCCACGGTCATGATCCTTGTCGGCATGTTCTTCAAACTTTCTGCCGTCCCCTTCCATATGTGGCTGCCTGACGTGATGGAGGGCGCGCCCGTTCCCGTGGCGGCGTTTTTGGCCGTGGTTTCCAAAATTGCGATATTTTCGTCCCTTGTCCGCTATTTCGGGACGGGAAACCAGCCGCCATTTCTCAATGACATCCTGTATGTCGTCATTACCGTGACCATTCTGGGCGGCAACCTGCTTGCATTGCGTCAGACCAGCCTCATACGGCTTCTGGCCGGTTCATCCATTGCGCATGTGGGGTATCTGCTGATTGCTTTTATTTGCCCCGGCCGCCTGCAATCGGGGGCCATCACCGTTTATCTGGTAGCCTATACCGCCAGTACATTGGGTGTTTTTGCAACCATGACCGCCCTCGCCGCCCATGAAGGACCAGATGGCACGGTGACCGCGCAGTGGAAGGGTGTGTTTTTCAGCCACCCATTCCTGGCTTCGGCCATGTCGCTCATGCTGCTTTCGCTTGCGGGCATTCCACCGGGCATCGGCTTTTTTGCGAAATTCGAAATCGCGGCAACCGGCGTTGAAGACCAGCGTGGCCTGCTGCTGTGCGTACTCATAATCGGCAGCATTATCGGGTTGTATTATTACCTGAACATCATCCGTATCATGACGACAGCCCCCGCGTTACCATCTGCCGGCCAGAACCGCCGCGGCCGTCCGGAACTGGCGGCACTTGTCATCGTTCTGAGCGTAATCGTGGCAATCGGAGGGATTTTCCCCACCCGCGCCATCCATCCACTTCTGCCTGCCCCCGCCCTCCCGCCTGAAGCGCAGGGCAGGATGGTACATTGACGGGCCTGTTTCCGGTTATCCACAACATGAAAAGGATTTTCCCATGTCCTCTCGTGTCTTTCACATACTGGCGCAAAAAGGCAGTACGGTCATTACCGTCCGGGCAGATGACCCCATACTGGGTGTCGCCACCATATTGGCGCAGCATAATATCGGCGGTGCGCCCGTTCTTGGCCCTGATGAACAGCTGGTCGGTCTTGTATCGGAAAAGGGCATTGTCCATGCGCTATCCCAACGCGGTGCGGACATAGCCACCCTGACAGCCAGGGATATCATGACAAAGGATATGCCGACCGCAACACCCGATGACAGTATTTATGATATTGCCTGCCGCATGACATATTCCCGCAACCGGCATGTACCCGTGCTGGAAAACGGAAAACTGGCGGGGCTGGTCAGTATTGGGGATATTGTCAAGCTGCGTGCCGAAAATGCGGAACAGGAAGCGCGTGAACTGCAGGACTATGTAACAGGTAGCGACCATGGGGCCGTCCAGCCCCCCAACGATCCGCCCCCCGTGCAATGCGGGGATAAGAAAAGCTGATCTTTCCTGTTTGCACGGACAATATAAAGCCACCTTACCCCTGCGACGGGTCATGCATTCCATACATGACATGCCGGGGCCTGCACGCTTCCGCCCATATCGGATGACACTGCTGTTCCTGTTGCCATGAATGGCGGTCAATGAACCCGGCTTGCAACGGTTTTGCGCCGGTCAGGAAGTAATCATGCCATTCCTGCTTCAAAAGCGGGAGCCGAGACCGCCGGGATATGACTGATATCTCCCGCTTATTTCCGGTGGGGCTCACCAGCGGGGAAATCACCGTCCAAGAAGGCTGGCCACAATGCCAGACTGGCGGTGGCTGTCAGTCATGACCTTGTGACGACGGATGCACACGGGCCGGATCCCGTTATCCTTCATGAGACGCCCAGCGCGACGTTCCCCGGCATCACGCCCGCCCTCCCCGAGTTCCATGACCGGACGCGGCCGTCCGCAGGAGCCGTTCGTATCTCTGGCGCCCTGTTCGTACAGCCTGGCATTCAGTGATTGATCAGATCACGGCTGCGCGCATGCGCCGCTCTCTGGCCAATCTGGCGCATCTGCGCACGCAGTCCCTTTTTGCCGGGAGCAGGCTCGGCCGCGTGGTGGCTGCCACGATGGAAGTCGGGATTGAAGGCAAGCCAGTTCATGTCCTGCTCCACCACCTGCATCGCCTGCTCCACTGCCCGAGGAACGGACGGGTCATCAGCCATCTGCCACGCGGGATGTTCGTGCCCGATCACCACATGCACATCGACTTCCGCCTCATGACCATATTCATCACGACCGACAAGGGTCAGGTCGATGGAACCGGTGGCGTCATCCGGCGCGGTCATGGAAAAGCAACGGCGATCCGCATCGAACGAGACCCAGTCAGGCAGCGGCGCGCCACCGGCCTGGCGTGCCGTAATGGTCAGGTTGAGGTCCGTTCCATCCGAACTGATGAAGGCACCGGCGGGCACATCAACATCATAGTGCTGATTGGTCGTCACAAAGCGATAAAGCGACGTGCCGCGTATCCATGTCTGGTGCGCGACGCCAAAACCCCGCTGGAACTCATTCTCGAACGCATCCTCCACCGATGTCTTGAGCAGGTTGGATGAACTGAGATCATTGTTCAGGGTCGAACCGGAAAGGGCGGGATTACCCTCCTGCTGCGTCACGTTCGTATTCAGCATCACGGGGGACTGCGAGACGTGGCTGGTCTCATCCGCCATCAATGCCGAGACATCAACCACATGTGCCGCATTACCCGCCGCCAGCGTGCTGCCGGTTTCCACCAATGCGGCAGACAGCCCACCGGGCATGCCGGTAAAGCCGGTCACAGCGGCAAAATGCAGTTCCGCGCCGGCAGGCAGCACCAGGGCCGCCGTGGCGGAAACGGACGTGCCTACATCCTGCCAGGTCCTGCCACCATCGGTTGAATACTGCCATGTGCCCTGGGTGGTCGGGTTGGCTGTATTGCCCACAATGGCAATACCCTGAAGATGGTCGGCCACAGAACCATCGGGGTTGGAGGCGCTGCGCTGCTGATCGGTCTGATCCGAAAAGGTCGGCCCGAACAGACTGGCAACGCTATCGCCCTTCACGTCCTGCCTGCTGGTGTATTCGGATGGCAGGGTCGCGCTACCGCTTGCCACCGGTGCGTCATTGACCGGTATGACACCCGTCGTCACCCGCACGGATGTCGTATCCAGCGCGGTGCCGCCGCCGGTCTGGCTGACATCAACCCCTGTTGCAGCACCGGTTATGGCATTACCCGCCACAGCCTTGCCATCCGCACCGGTAAAGGCGGTAGCGGCCGTGTTATCGATCACCGTTGCCGTCAGCGCGATGTTCGACGGGTCACCGTTGAAGTTCGGCGCGGGCTGGAACCATACCTGCGCATCCTTGGGCAGCACCAGCGCATTGGTGGCGGAAAGACCGCCTGGAAGTGCCTGCGCCGCGCCACCGGCCACGGAATACATCCATGTACCCTCATTGGGCGGGGTTGCATCACCGGTAATGGCAACACCGCCCAACCCATTCGGGTCCGTCGAGGTAAACAGTTGCGAGACCGTCTCCTTCGTGCCGGTCTGGTCTTCCAGCCCCGGCGGAATGGCAACCGCCACATGGCTGTCCGGTGTAACCGTGACAGTCAGCGGCTGGCTGTTGGTGCTGACAGACCCGTTGGAGTGGTCATGCTGCATCTGGGTTATGTTCACGCCCGTCAGGGCCGTGGCAGTCCCATCAAGCGCCTGCCCGGTCACACTGGTGGCGATACCGTTGCTGGTGCCGGTTATCGGCACGTCGGTCGAGGTCTCGACAACCTTCGTGGTCAGGCTGCCCGGTGTGCCGGTAAAGTTCGGCACGGGATCAAAGCGCAATTTAGCCTGATCGCCCAGCACCAGGGCATTGCTGCCCGACACGTCGGCGGGCACGGCTGTCCATGTCCTGCCGCCATCGGTCGAATACTGCCACGTACCTTCGGTTGCGGGGTTGGCCGTATTGCCGGTAATGGCCACGCCGCCCAGATGGTCGGCGGTGGAACCGGTGGGGTCGGCCGTGCCCTGCTGGGCGTCGGACCCGTCCTGCACGGCATCGGAGTACAGGCCCGCAACCGTGGCGCCCGTATTGGCGCCGTCGGCACCGTTGGATGTCACGTCCGGCAGCGTATAGGGGCCAGCCGCCATGGCTGGCGGGTCATTGACCGGCGTGACCGCCGTGGACAGGTCAACCGTGCCGACGCTGAGTGCTGTCTGCCCGCCACGCATCGAGACATCGGCGCCCGCGACGGCCATCGTGCCGGAATCCAGCGCCGCACCGGTCAGCGGCGTGCCATCCGCCGTGGTCAGGGCCTGCCCGTTCGCCCCCACAAGGACCGGGCTGCCCGATGAGGCGCCCGAATTGTCAATCAGCACGACCTTGAGGTCATCACCACTGGCGGGCTGGCCGTTATAGTTGGCCGCGGGCGTAAACTGCAGCTGCGCGTCCCTGGAAAGCACAAGCGCATCCGTGGTCGAGACGGAAGCCGAAAGCGGCGTCCATGTCCTGCCGCCATCGGTCGAATATGACCAGGTACCTGCCGCCGTGGGCGTGTAGCCCACAACGGCCACGCCGGCCATGGTGTTGGCGGTGGAGCCATCGGGATTGGTGGCATTCTCCTGCTGGTCGGTCCGGTCCGAGAAATAACCGCCGAACAGCCCCTGCACCGTAGCCGACTGCGGCGTATCTTCCGTAACCTGCCACGAAGCGGGCTGGTCCCCCGTTACCGGTGCCGCATCCGGGTTGCTGTTATCGGCCACCACATTCGGGGCGTCATTCACGTTGTCATCCATCAGCGCAACGCTATCTGTGGCCGATGAATAGGCGGAACCCGGCGTGTTGATGCCCGTGCCCAGCCCCGCCACGGCGGGCAGCGCGGAAATGCTGCCATTGGCCGCACCATCAAACTGGTCCCACGCGCGGAAGGTCAGGGCATCATTGACCTTACCGTTCCAGTTCGGGTCTGTGGACTGGAAGTAGACCCGTGCCTGCCCGTTATCGATCAGGTGGAGGACATTGCCAGCGCCTACTCCGTTGCTCACGCCACTACCGGCAAATTCGGTCCATGTGCTGCCATTATCGGTGCTGTACCACCATGTGCCGTGTGTGGCGTCGGCACTGGTAATGGCGATGCCGGGCTGCGCTGTCGCACCCGCCACACCTTGGCCCGTCAGGCCCGCGCCATCGGGGTCAGTCACGTTGCCCGCGCCCCCCGTTGCCCCTGCATAGCCCACAAGCCGGGAAACCGCCGTACCCACAGCGCCCTGTGGCGGGGCTGAATCCTCCTGCGCATCATTCAGGGCAACCGGGACCGAGGGATCAAGGACCGGGGAGTCATTGACGGCGGTGACCGTAATCGTGCCGTTGGTGACGATGGGCGCACTCGTCCCGTTTTCATAGACCGATATGCTCACATTGCGCGAACCCGCGACGGGCGTATCGGAACTGTCGTAATATGTCAGGCTGGCCAGCGTACCCTGCCAGTCCCTGAGCGTGGTGGTGGCGCCCGCGGTCAAGGTCAGGGTGCCGGTTGCGCTGTCGCGGCTCGCGGTAATGCCGCCCGCCGTGGTGGCGGCCAGCACGTCCTCTGCCGTGGCGGAACCGATCTGTACCACCACCTGCCGGATCGATCCCGTACCCGTGCCCGATGCATCCTCTACCGAGATATGGGAACCCAGACTGATCTCGGCCGTCGTGGCGGGGGCATCATTGGGTTCGGTAAAGGTGGTGGCAAAGGTGGCGCCGCCAACACTTACCTGCGTGAACATGGGCGCGCTGGTCTGCACGCCCCCCGTACCCTGCGCGCCAGTAGTGGCCTGCTGGCCCGCAAGGTTGGTATTGCCATCGGAGAACGTGGCCCCCAGCGTGACGTCAAGCTGTGTTGCCGGATCACTCGCGGTGGGCGTGTAGGTATAGGTCAGGTCCTGCGCCAGTGTTGCGATGTTGGTCCTGGTGGCGTTTGCATTGAACGTGAACTGCAGCACGCCACCCGTTTCGGTATAGGTACCGATTGCGATGCCGCTCACGCTCACCTGTCCGCCCACCATGCTCACGTCGGTGCCCGCCGCGCCAAAGCTGTCCGTGGCCGAAGGGGCGGCCTTGCCATCAACATAACGCTGCACCGTCAGCATGGTACCGGCATAGGTGTAGGTGCCGCTTTCCTGTGTGGTCAGCGTATCGAGTTCGTGATCATCCACCGTTACGCCGCCATCGCCGAGTGCCGTGGCGGTGCCAGCGGTGGTGGCATGGGGCGTGGTGTCCTGCCAGCCTGCAATGGTGGGCGCGGTATCGGGCAGTTCATAGGCCAGGTCGGCATGGGTGGCACTTATGCCACTGGTTGAATCCGCATCGGGGCTGACAACGGTTGTGGCAGACGTTACCCCGCCATCATGGTTGTAGACCTCCGTCTCGCCGGCGGGCACGCCAGACGTTCCCCCCGTGGTGGGCACGTCAATTTCCGCCATGGATAGGGATGATGCAGGCGTGCCATAAACGGGCACCAGCGCCACATAGTCGCCTTTGTCATCGGTCTGGATGCCGGTCTGCACAAGGCCGGTGGCATAGGTGCCGTCCTGCCCGCGCGCGGTAACCATAACGTCTACGCCCTTCAGTGGGGTATCGATGGCGCTGTCATAGATACCGGGCGTGTTGCCCAGTGCCTGCCAGATCTGGCCTGACAGGGTACCCAGCCCCATCGTGACCGAGCGTTCATAGGTATCGGCTGGGTTGGTGCCCGTTGTGCCGTTCTGCCCGGCCGAGCCATCGCGGCTCTGTTCCGTTCCGCCCGCAGTGGCAGGCTGGGCACCGGCCAGCGATTCCCACGTCACACTGGTCGTGGTCTGCGCTAGCCCGGCCGTCAGGTCGGACAGCTTGACCGTATAGGTCACGGTCTCGCTGGCACCGGCGGCCAGCGTCAGGCCACTGGTGGTCACGCCGTCCGCATCCGCGCCCGCCACGCTGCCGCTGGCATTGATCCTGGTATCCACCGTGCCAGCACCCGTGGCCGCAACAGCGCCATCAACGGTTTCCTGCTTCGCCACCAGCGGGTCATTGAGGGCGACATCATAGGCCGTGGCATCGCCTGTATTGGTCAGGGTATCGGTAAAGGTGACGGTATCATCGGTGTAGTTGATCGCGGTGACAGCCTTGCCCAGCGTAACCGCGGGTTCCCTGACCGTTTCGCTTACGGTGGATGGGGACGTGGATATGGGTGTCGATGTGGAGGTTGGTGACGTACTGGCCGTCAGGCTCTCGCTGAAGGCGGCATTACCATCCTTGTTGGCCGTGGTATTGAGCACCGTGCCCGCCACCTGGATGATGGCATAGTTGGGAACGGGCGATGTATCATTGTTGGTGACGGTGCCGAGATTGATGGTGAGCACGGTCTGGCCGGAGGAATCCGTTGTCACGCCGGTTATGGCCGCACCGGTACCGTTAAGCGCGGCCTCCGCCGCAGCCGTAAGCGCGAAGGTCTTGCCGCCATCGTACATGGTCAGGGCCGGTGTCGTCCCCTCGGTGTACTGCTCGGCACTGCCAGGGCTGGTCGAGGTGATCTCCCCGTTCGGGCTGGCCAGCAGCAGGCGCAGCGATGTGGGGTCAAGCTGCACGTTGTCCGGCACCGTGAGGGTCAGCGTCACGGCCTGGTTCTGCCCTTCGGGGATCGAGACCTCGCCCTGCAGGGTGATCCGGTCGCCGGGCACGGTATCGGCCGCAGTAACGGGTGTTGTGGGGGAAATGCCGCTGGTGGTGGCGTTGCTCTCCCCCACGATGTCGAGCACGGACGTGAAATTGCCAACCGCGGGCGCATCGCTGACCGTGCCCTTGAACGCTTCAGGCACGTCCTGCGGTGTCACCGGCGCACCCCCCGATCCGGACGAACTGCCCGATGGCGGCATGAATTCGTTGCTCTTGGGCGCCGAATGCCAGGTATAGTCATCCGTTACCGCAAGCTTCGTGCCGGCCGGCAGGTCGGAGGCCACCGTGCCGGTAATGGTGTAGGTGACCGGTGCATCCGTGGGGGCGAGAGCGGCAAGCTGCGACAGGGCGACGGATGTCTGGCCAGCGGCCACGGTGATGGTCTGCCCCCCGCCCGTGATGGTAACGCCCGTCAGGTCCGACGGCAGCGTAATGGCATGATCGATGTCATAGGCCGTGACATCACCGTTGTTGCTCAGCTTCAGGGTATAAGTGACCTGCTGGCCGCTGTACAGCGCCTGGCCATTCGTATCATCGGTAATGGTTTCGGTGAGGGAGGGCTTGCGCTCGGTTACGGTCACGTCGGCAGGGCCGGCCTGCTCGGCCACGGTGCTCGTGTTATCCGGCCCGTCAACGGTGGCCGTATCATCATGCACGCTATAGTTCAGCACCGCCGATGACGTGATCGTGGCGGCATTGGCCGGTGCATTGTTCTCACCATAATAGCCGTTATAGGCCAGCGTTATGGTGCCGGGGGCAGAACTGGAATTGGTGACCGTCTTGCCCAGGTCAAAGGTCAGGGTGGTGGTGCCATCGGCGTTCCTGACCGCCGTGGGCGCGGGCAGATGGCCGCTGGAATCGACGCCTGAGGCGCTCACGCCCGTCAGGGTGGCGGTAAAGCCCCCGGCATAGTCCATGCCCGCGGGCAGGGTTTCCACCACCGTCACATCACCCTCGCCATTGCTCAGCGTGCCTTCGGGCACGGTTACGGCAATGGTGGTGGTCCGCGTTTCACCACTGACAATGGTGCCGCTGGAGGTGGCTGTATCCACACCATCATTTTCCGGCAGGTTGGATGGGCCGATGGTCTTGCTGATGGTGGGCGCCTGCAGGGTGATGCTTGCCGGGTCGGTCAGGTCGGAGGCCTGCCCGCCGATGGGCACGTGATTGGTCACGAACCCGTCGCCCTGCGCCACTGCGCCGGCGCTGTTGCCAAAGTTCACCACCGTTGCACTGGCCACCAGGGTGTCGCCCAGGTTCTGGCCGGTGGGCAGGGCCAGGTCATAGGTAATCGTCAGGTCCTGCCCCCTGGCCAGAACCGGGTCGGTGGCCGATGTGGCCGGTATGGTCAGCCCGCCGGTGGTGAAATAGCTGCTGGCGGCGGTCGCGGCATCGGCCGCCGAAGAATAGACCACCGTGCCATCGGGGCGCGTGATCTGGAAATTCTTCACATCCGCCGTAGAGAACCCGGTAGGCAGGGTGCCCGATACCGTCAGGTCATACATGCCGGCCGAGCCGGTATTTTCCACCGTGGAGGCGATGCGTACGGTATCGCCACCCTCGGCCCCCGTGGCATTGAGGTCATTGACCGCGCCAAGGCCGCTCACGCCATCGGCGGGAACCGATGTATAGGCGCCGCCACCCGATCCCGCCACGTTGAAGGTGGTGGTGGGGTCGGTGTCTGTTCCCTCTCCCGTTGCCTGGGGCGTGTAGGTAACGGATCTGTCAGCACTGGCGCCGTTCATCACCGACACCACGCCCGTCTTGATAACGGCCGCGGGCTCGCCAACGGTAACCGACTGCAGGGTGGACTGGGCCGTCTGGGTATCTTGCCCGTTGGTCAGGGTGGACTGCTCCTGGCTGGTCAGGCTCAGGCCATCGGCAAAGGGGCTTGATGTTGCCTTGAGGGTAAACAGCACGGCCACCTGCTTGCCGGCATCACTGGTGGCGAGCGTGTCGCTGTTGCCCATATCGAAGCTGATGCTGTTGGTCGCGGACTGCGTCGAGACCGTGATCCGGCTCGGATCGACACCGTTTGGCACGCTCACCACGCTGTAGGTGCCAGCCGCCTGCTGGGCCAGGTCCGTGCCGGTGGCAGCCGTGAACGCGGAATCACCGTTGCCCGTGGGGTTGCTCGTGTCATAGAGCGGCAGGGGCAGATAGGACGAGAGGTTCAGGTCAGTATAGGTGCCGGTCTGGAGGGTATAGGTTGCCTCGTAGGTCACGTTGTCACCCGCGTGGATGACAGGCGTATCCGTGCCATCAACGGCAACGCCATTGATGGCCACGACCTTCAGCCCCGTCGTGCCCTCGGGCACGGAAAGCGTGCTGCCTGAACCATCCTGCACCTGCGAGGTCGTGCCATCGGGGCCTGTTGCCTGCGCGCTGACACTGACCTGACTGCCGATCGTATCGCCTTCGGTCACCGGGGTGTTGGTGGCGGTATAATTATCGAGCACCGTGCTGGCATAGCTGATCGTGTCCTGCCTGCCTTTACCCATGGCTGGCAGGTTGTTATCGGCCAGATACTGGGCAATGTTCATTTTCACCACGGTCTGCCCGTTCTCGCCCGGCGTGGCCGACCAGTAGGCGCTGCCCAGCTGCACGGTACGGGACGTGCCGGTGGCATCGGTATAGGTAAAGGTGGGGTTCGTACCCGGCTGCAGGGCCTGCCCATCACTCAGCGTGGTGGTGACCACCATGCCTGTGCTGGAATAGTAATCCGAATTCTCGATATGGATGTCATGCGTGATGGTATCGCCGGGCATGACCTGCCCGGCGGGCAGGCCGGTGGCACTGCCATCCGCATTCGTGATCGTATCCGTCTCCTGCACCGCGAAGGCCTTGGCCTGGAACGTGGTGGGCGATGTGTCCACCGTCTGGTCCAGCGCAACGGCCGTGGCTGTCTGCCCTTCCGCCACGGGCGGGGTCCAGGTGCCGGCATAGGATATGGTGGCGCCCGGAATGGTGGTGGGCGATGTCGTGCCGCCAGAGGCATTGAGAATCGAATTTCCCGCTGCATCCGTCTGGCCCACATAGACCGGAATATCAATCCTGTAGGGCGCACTTGCGCTGTAGGCCACGCTATCGAGCGTAATCTTGACCGACCCGCCTTCCTTTGAGCCGTCGGCGGGCGGCACATAGGTGGCCGTGCCGCTGATGGTCGAGCCATCGGCCCCGGTCAGGGTAATGGGGCTGTTGTTGTAATTGACGCTGTCAGGCAGGGTGACATTCAGCGTCATGTTCTTGATGGCGTTGCCCTGCGTCACTTCGGCGGGGGTGACGGTCACCTCGTAGGTGGCGGGATAATCCGGGCCGGTGGGCACCTCATCCTCGCCACGCGGCGCGGTAAGGATACCGGCGGTCACCTGCACGAGATTCTGGTCAACGGTATTGGTGACGGCAGCCCCCTGGATGGTCGGGTCGGTGCCGGGATCGTTGAGCGCATCGGCGCCATACTGGTAGCCACCGGCCACAGCAATGGTAACGGGGTCGCCCGCGCCCGTGGGCGTCTTGACGGATTCGGTCGTGTTATTGGCAAACTCCGCCGTCAGCGCAAGGGTCGGCTGCTTTGGCGTGTAACTGCCAAACGGCAGGGAAACCACGTACATGGTATCGCCCGCCTGGAAGCCCGCAGGTGCCTGCACGAACTGCGGCTTGCCATCCGTGCCGCTGCTGTACGGATTGTAGGCCCCGACCTTGCCGTCAACCTCGACAAGCGTGACCGCCTTGGTGGACAGGCTCTGGCCCAGATACTTGACGGAGGTAAGTGGGGTATCCTGCGTGGTGTTGGTCGGCGCAAATATCTCGACAAAGGGCGCGTAGCCCACCCCGGCCTGCGCGCTGTTGGAAAAGGTTATGGTCTGGGAAAAGGCATTGCCCAGCAGATTGCTGGTATCGGTGGGGCTGGCAATGGTGACTGTGGCCGTCGGGCTGTCGAGTACGCTGTCATAACCGGCCTCGGCCGCGGCAGAGAACGGCGTGTCCACCGCATTGCCGTCCAGTCCTGCCGTGCGCTCCAGTGTCCAGTCCCCCCCCAGCACGCCAAGGCCCGTGGCATCGGTCGAGGCGGCAACGCCCGCGCCGGTCAGGATATGCAGGTCCTCGACCAGTGCCTGCCCGGCAGCACCCTGCCCCACGTCGCAGCCCCAGAACAGGATCTGCCCCTTCGCCCCCAGTGCATCGCCCCACTGCGCCACCTGCGTGCTGTCCGCCATGAGAGTGGCGGCATTGATGGTCGTGCTGCCAAGCGCGATCTGGCCTGCCTGTCCGTAGGTAAGGAAGCTGACACTGCTGAGGTCGTGCTGGTGCGACAGCACGCGCGAGACGACGGACATGCCATCACGCGTATTGTCCACCACAACCACGCCCACGTTATCGCCCAGCGAGGCCGTGAGTTCGCGCCAGTCGCTGACCCGGGAATCTACAAAAACGATATCGGTAAAACTGTCTTTTTTTCCACCATCGCGCTCATGCATCGCCCGATTGACACCAGAGGTTGCGGGCAGATCGGGCAAGGCGCCGACAGCTTCATCCACAACAGGCGCATCATGGGCATTTTCCCCCTGATGGTCGTGATGCCTGTCCGTCCCGTGGTAATGGGAAACATGCGCCACACTGCCATCAAAAAGATATCTCTGCTCAAGAATCAGACGCATGGAAAATCCGTTTTTATCAACATTTTGCGCAGAAATACCAGATCATGGAGTCCATATGGCTTCCATGACCTGCATCATGACCACGCCACATGCCACCAGGGCTGCGCATTCCATTCCTGATTTTCATCTACATTTTTTTTCCGCGTGTTACAACGAATGAAGTTGACATGAATATGGCAGCACCATAATTACCATGCGGAAGTTGGTTATCGTGCTCTGTATAATGGAAATTCAGACGGGCAGTTCCGGGTTGATCCCATTTATATTGAGTTAATTTACAGACCTGCATCCATCTCTTGGATTGTTTCTTGCCAGCCTGAACATAACCTGGAAATTCATGGTAAATCCTGTGACGCATCCGCTTACCCGTGGCACAGTACGTCTGACTGCCTCCTGCGCCGCGCTTTCCGCAATCATGCTTCTGGCAGGGTGCGGCATGCGGCCCAAGCCCATGCCTCTGGCGGATCATATAAAACGTGCCGATGCGGATCACGCGACAATCGAAGCACGTTACCTGCCGCTGGACGGTGACCTGACACTGGGCACCGCCATCGCGCGCGCGCTCAAGTTCAACTATGACTCACAGGTCGCCAAGCTTGAGATCAACCAGCAGGAAAAGCAGCTCGATCTGGCCCTGATGCAGATGCTGCCGCACCTTGCGGCCGATGCGGGCTATACCGACAGAAGCAACAACAATGCTGCTGAAAGTATTGACGAATTCAGCAACCAGCGCTCACTGGATTATTCCTATTCCGAAATGCCCAGCCATGGCAGCGGGGATATCAGCTTTTCGTGGAACGCGATGGATGCGGGGATCAGCTATTTCTCCGCCCGCCAGCAGGCCTTCCGCGCGCTGATTGCCGTCGAACGCCGCAGGCGTGCCATCAATGACCTGGTCAAGGCCGTAACCACAAATTACTGGGAAGCCGCTGCAGCCCAGGTCATGCTGCCCCGTCTCGACCCCATCATTCATGATGCGGAAACCATGCTGGCTGCATCTCAGGATGCGGGTAACGCGCACCTGCAGTCCCCCCTCACGCTGCTTGATTACCAGCAGAACATCATCCAGATCCTGGGTGAGATGCGGCGCATAAAGGATGAACTGGTCGGCGCACAGATCCAGCTCGCCTCCCTCATCAACGTGCCGCAGGATGAAAAGCTCAATCTCGCCACCCACCCGCAGGATGTGCAGCCACTGGGTAACCTGGACATTCCCACGCTGGAACGCATGGGGCTGGTCATGCGCCCCGAACTGCGCATGGAAGTATACCAGCAGAAGGTTGACCGGCAGGATGTCTACAAGGAAATCCTGAAGATGATGCCCGGTATCGGTGCCATCGGGAACGGCAACTTTGATTCAAATGCCCTGCTCTACCACCATATATGGGGCCAGATCGGGGTCCGGGCGACCGTCAACCTGATCAACATGATCCAGGGGCCGCGCGCCATCGCTGTGGCCCGGGGCAATGTCAAACTCTCCGAAATGCGTCGCCTTGCGCTGAGTGTCGCCATCCTGGCCCAGATCAACCTGAGCGCGCAGAAATACGTCACGGCTGTGGATTTCCTCAAATCCTCGCGGCAGATCAATGATGTCAGCCTGCAGATGGAGCAGCTTGCCATCTCCGCCTCTGCTGCAGGGGCACAATCCGAGGCCAATCGCGTGCGCCACCAGATGGCGGCCCTGCTGGGCCAGCTTGAATACAGCCGCAGCCTTGCGCATACCCATCAGGCGCTGGCCAACCTGTATGCCTCCATCGGTGTGGACCTTGTGCCCGCCAACGCCGATATTCAGGATCTCAAACACCTGACGGCGCAGGTCGAGCATTCCATTGCCCTGTGGGAAAACGGCCGCCTGCCTGACCTGACGCTGCCTGATAATGTCAAGAAACCGGATGCAGGCAGCAGCACGGTGCCCGTCGCGGTACCGGTGCAGCAGGCACCGCCGCCTGCCACCCCCGTTGCGCAGACGGATACGGCGCAGCCTGCCCCCGCACCCGGCTGATCTGCCAGCTTTTAACTTATTATTGAAAAGTAATGTTATAAAGCCACATCGCCCCAGGCGGTACTGGCGCCTTTTATTCTGGAAGGCCGGTTGTATATATGCGTATGTATCTGTTCGTCTCCGCACTGGCGCTTGCGCTTATGCCCGGCAGGGTCCTGGCCCAGACCGCAAGACCGGTGCCACCCGCTGACATGATACCGGCCGCCACGGCATCAGCCCCCCTGCCGCAGCCTGATATCACCACCTCGCCAGAGCCGGACAGCACGGCGGTCCATGCCCCCAGCGTACAGGTAACCGCACCCATGAGTGCGCAGATCAGCGCCAGCATGTCGGGGCAGCTTGAAAAATTTCCTTTCCGCGACGGTGACCATTTTCACAAGGGCGACATTCTGGCCGAATTCCGGTGTGGTCAGCAGAAGGCAACCCTGGCCCACGCCCATGCCGAATATATCAAGCGCCGTGGCCTGCTGGATGTACAGAACAAGATGAAGGCGCTGGGCCAATGGAGCGTATCGGACCTGCGCTCGGCCGCGGCCGATGAACGCGCGGCGAATGCTGACCTGGAAATGGCCAGCGCCGTTGTGGCCCAGTGCGTGATCGAGGCCCCGTTTGACGGACGTGTTTCAAATACAATGGTACATAACTACCAGTACCTTTCAGCAGGAACACCCATGCTGGAAATACTGGATGATACCTCACTTGAACTGTCCATGATTGTCTCGTCCATGGAACTGCGCCACCTGCAGCCCGGCACACCGTTCAAGGTCCATATACTGGAAACGGATACCACCTATCCCGCAGCCGTCAGCCGCATTTCGGGCAAGGTGGACCCCGTCAGCAAGACCATCAAGGTATATGGAAAACTTACCCATCCCGCCCCTGACCTGCTGCCGGGCATGACAGGAGAAGCCCAGTTTGGTCAATGAGGGCGGATGGCTGACGGATCATGACCTCCTCTCCCCCGCCTGATCCCGCACGCATGCAGCAGGGGCGGCAGGCCGCATTACTGCGGCTGTCAGCCCTTGTGCATCTGTGCGAACGCCTGCGGACCTGCCCGCCCGATGAACTGGATTTCGTGCTGGTCAACGAGAGCCATAATCTCCTTCCCTACCAGCAGGCTGCCCTTTACCGCACGGACAGGCCAGGGATTGCAGCCGTATCCGGTACGGCGGTGTTCGATGCAGCCGCCCCCTATGTGCGCTGGCTGGGCCGGGTGTTCGACAGCATCACGCCGCAGGCGGAGGCCAGGGTACTTGATGTCGCAACCCTGCCTGCGGCACTGCGCAGTGAATGGGCGCAATGGATGGCTCCTCATGCCGTGCTCATTCCGCTGATCGGGCGGCATGGCGACGTGGGTACGCTGCTTGTTGCGCGAGCGGATGCGTGGACACAGCCCGACATCCAGGCCCTGGGCATGATTGGTGGCGAGTATGCGGAAAGTCGCCAGCTTATTGCCTCTCAACCACCCAGGCCACGCGATACACGGCTGCGCAGGCGCGTCGGTGCCGCACTGGTAGCCGCAGTGCTGGTGGCGTTCTACCCGGTCCATTCATGGGTTCTGGCCCCGGCCGAAGTCGTGCCGGTTGCCCCCACCTATGTGCGTGCGCCCTTTGCCGGCATTATCCACCAGCTTGATGTCGCCCCCAATACCGCCGTGCATGCCGGCACACCGGTGGCGGAACTGGAGCGGGCGCAGCTTGAAAGCCAGTACCAGGTTGCCCGCAAGGCGCTGGAAGTGGCGCGGACCCAATATGATGAAGCCATTCAGGCCGGCATGCTCGATGCCAGGGCCCGCGCTCAGGCTGGTGAACTCAAGGGCCGTATCGATGAGGAAGCGGCCCAGATGCGCTACCAGAGCGAACTGCTGCACCGCGCCACCCTGACCGCCCCGATAGACGGGCTGGCGCTTTACAACGATCCTTCGGAGTGGGTGGGCCGCCCGGTGGAAGCTGGCGAGCGTATTCTCATGGTCGCCCCTGCCCTATCCCGCCGGATCGAGATCCGCCTGCCCGCAACCGAGATCGCACATTTCGCCCCCGATGCGCGCGTGCGTTTTTTTGACAATGTGCACCCTGATCATCCGGCAGAAGGGCATCTGGTCTTTACCTCCTACGCAAGCACGCCCACCCCTGCGGGAACGCTGGCCTATACCCTGCGTGCCGATCTGAACGGCGACATCCGCCTTGGCCTGCGCGGCACCGCGCGCATCTATGGCCCACGGCACATGCTGGTGCTGTGGGCCCTGCGCAAACCACTGGGCATGGTACGGCAATGGCTTTCCTTCTAGCACTACAGTTGCATTTTATGATGAGTTCTGACTCTATGGCTCACCATGATTCAGGATTTCATGAATGGCGGGGCGTCAGTTGAAGAGACGCTGGAACTGTGGGCATCCGGGCTTCGGGCAGCAAAGAAGCGGATTGTACCGCTGTTTACGCAGAAGCGTGTTGCGGCTTCTGCGTGTGCCTTCCTTGATGTCCTGATTGGTAACGAACCGCGCAAGACAGGATGGATGCGTGCGGAAGCAGCAGGAGATCCTGGTCCGTGGCGGCAACAGGCGCTTCTGGGTCGCGGGCAATGGGATGCCGATGTCCTTCGTGATGTCGTCAGGGACCATGTGGTCGAGCATCTGGGCACTGAAGAGGGCGTACTGGTCATTGACGAGACCGGTTTTCTGAAGAAAGGCCAGGCCTCCTGCGGCGTGGGGCGGCAGTATACGGGTTCCGCCGGCAAGATCACGAACTGCCAGATCGGTGTGTTTGGCGCTTATGTTTCGGAACGGGGGCATGCCTTTATCGACCGCGCCCTGTATCTTCCAAAAGACTGGACATCAAAGCCTGAGCGCATGAAGCGGGTTCACGTTCCTGATGACGTAGTGTTTGCGACCAAACCGGCACTGGCATCGAAGATGATCGAGCGGTGTCTGGATGCTGGTGTGCCTTTCCGTTGGGTTGCTGCGGACAGCGTTTACGGCGTGGGCGACGTGGAACGCACGCTTCGCCGGGCAGGAATCGGATATGTCCTTGGGGTCAAGGGCAATCACTGGTTCGGATCATGGGCAATGGAACCGCTGATTGCCGGAGAGGCGAAAGATATTGCAGCAGGACTGCCAGACCAGGCCTGGCGTCGTCTGTCAGCGGGGCACGGCACAAAAGGTGAGCGGCTGTATGACTGGGCGTATCTTCCGCTTGCTGACCTGGATGCTGAAGAATTTGACTGCCCTATAGCCGGACCATGGACACGTGGCCTGCTGATCCGCCGGAACATCGCTGACGGGGACCTTGCCTATTTTACGACCTGGTGCCCGAAAGGGACAACCACGCAGGAACTGGTGAACGTCGAAGGGACGCGCTGGAGAATTGAAGAAGGGTTCGAGACTGCAAAAAACGAATTCGGTCTCGATCATAACGAAACCCGCTCCTGGCATGGATGGCATCGGCATGTCTCCCTGGTCATGCTGGCCTATGCCGTCATGGCCAGTGTCCGTTACCAGGCAAACTCACTGAAACCGAAAAAAACACCGCACAGGACACGACAGTCCTCGTCCGCTGGTCCATCCAGGAAATCAGGCGCCTCGTCGTAAAACTCTCACAACGCAGGTTACCCGTCGCTCACATTCTCAGATGGTCCGTCTTTCGACGAACACATCAGGCCAGTGCCATCCGCGCGCACTCTCGCCATAAAATGCAACTGTAGTGCTAGGTTTCGTGGACAAAGGTTGACAGTAACGTCCATGATTGATTCAAAGCTGCCTTTTGGAGGCGTTGTTGGGCGAGCGAATTGGGCTTTCGGACGAGGAATGGGCCATCATCGGGGCGCTGCTTCCGCCTGAGAGGGGTCGTGGCTGCCGTCCTGCGCAAGACAATCGTCTGTATTTCGAAGGCATGATGTGGATTGCCCGAACCGGATCGCAGTGGCGCCACCTGCCTGATGATTATGGCAAGTGGAACAGCGTGTTCCGACGCTACCGACGATGGGTGACGACAGGCGTGTTCGATGCGATGCTCGAAACCTTGGCTGAAATGGTCGAGCGGGATACCACTGCCGACATGATCGACAGCACGGTGGTCCGGGCACATCATTGTGCTATCGGTATAAAAAAGGGACACAGGAAACCGAGGCGCTTGGCCGATCGCGCGGTGGTTTCACCACCAAACTGCACGCCCGATGCGACGCCAGGGGACGCCCTCTCGGTTTTGTCCTGACGCCGGGACAGACCCACGATATTCAGGGTTTCGGCCCGCTGTTCCGCATGATCGCTGACAAGATCGAGGCGTTACTGGCAGACAAAGGTTACGATGCCGACCTCATTCGCGAGGAACTTGCCAAGGCCGAAATCGAAGCCGTCATCCCGAGCAAAAGCAACCGTCGCAATCCTGTACCTCATGATAAAACCAAATATCGCTGGCGCAATCTCGTCGAGCGCCTGTTCAACAAACTCAAGAACTGGCGACGCGTTGCCACCCGATATGACAAAACCAAGGAATCATATCTTGGCTTCGTCAGTCTCGTGTCAGCACTCCAGTGGATACCCTTTGTCCACGAAACCTAGCTGGCCCGCAGGGCGGCGCATGAACGCATCTCCCCCCTGGCCTGCCCTTCGTGATGACCTGGAACTGTTACGGGGCCCCGTTGTAACCGGCGCGCCGACATGGACACTCTATGACCCCACCCGCCACCGTTACGTGCGCCTTGGCAGCATGGAAATGGAAATGCTGCAGCGCTGGGACCTGGGCAACCCGGGCACGATTGCCCGCGTTGTGCGTGAACAGACCACGTTTGATGCGCAGCCCGCCGATGTCACGGCCTTTGCCGCCTTCCTGCGCCAGGCCGGGCTGACCACGGCCCAGACCAGCGCGGACAGTGCCCTGCTGGCCCGGCAGGCACGCAAGCCGCCATTGCTGTCATGGATCGTGCATCATTACCTGTTCCTGCGGGTACGGTTATGCAATCCCGATCCTGTTCTCAAACGCTGCGTGCCACTAACGAACTGGCTTTTTACCCGCCGGTTCTGTACCGGTCTTGTACTGGCGGTAGGACTGGCGGCTGTTCTGATCGTGCAGCAATGGAGCCTTTATGCTGCAGGGTTCGTGAATCTCATCACCCCGCAAGGCGCGATCGGGATTGCTCTGGCGCTGACATGCAGCAAGATGGTGCATGAACTGGGCCATGGTATCGCGGCACGGCATCTTGGCTGCCGGGTACCCGCAATGGGGGTTGCCTTTCTGGTCCTGTGCCCCGTTTTATGGACCGATACAACCGATGCGTGGCGGCTGGTACGTGCGCGCGACCGGCTGATTATTGACTGCGCTGGCATGGTGGCCGAAATCATACTGGCCACGCTGGCCACCATTGTCTGGAGCATCGTGCCCGACGGTCCGCTCCGTGATGGGCTGTTTACATTAAGCAGTTCGACATGGATCCTTACCCTGTCGGTCAATCTCAGCCCGCTGATGCGGTTTGACGGGTATTATATCCTGTCCGATCTTATAGGCATTCCCAACCTGCAGGAACGCGCATTTGCATGGACACGCTGGCGCACCCGCAAGTTCCTGTTTGGTATGGATACCCCTCCGCCCGAGGTCTTTCCCGCATATCGGGGGCTCATGCTGACCGGATACAGCATGGCAACATGGCTTTATCGTTTCTTCCTGTTCACCGGTATTGCACTGGTTGTCTATCATGCGGTCTTTCCCGCGCTGGGCGTGGTCCTGATGGGAATTGAAATCTGGTTCTTTGTTGCCCGCCCCATCATGGGGGAACTGGCGCAATGGGTACGGCAGGGCCTGCATGCACCCGGCAACCGCCGTGTACATGTTACGGGGGCCGCTTTTGCAATACTGCTTGCCCTCCTCGTACTGCCATGGAGTCACTCTGTTCGCGCACCTGCCATATTGCGGGCGGAGGGGCAGAGCATGCTTTATACACAGGATCCGGGTCAGGTGGTGCACCTGCTCCCGACAGGCAGCATGGTACGGGCGGGCGAGACCGTGGCCGAATTGCGCTCCCCCCAGCTTGACCATGATCGTGCCGTGTCAGTTGCACGGCTGGCGACACTGGAGGCCACGCTGTCAGAACGGATGTTTGGCACGGAAGATACGGCCTCGCTTGATGATACGCGCGACAGGATCGAGCAGGAAACAGCCGAATGCCTGCGGGCTGAAGCCGCGATAAAACAACTGACCCTCACCGCTCCCTTTAGCGGCATGCTGGTGGATGTTCCACCGGATATTCATGTCGGTGATACATTGAAACAGCATGATTATATTGGATCAATCATAACAGAAGACCATGCCGCCATTGAGGCATACGTGCATGAAACGGACATCAGCTTCATACAGCCCGGAGCAAAGACCACTTTTATAGCAGACAGCCCCGGCACCATGAGAATAACGGGGCATGTACAGTCGATTTCGGTCGCATCCGTTCCTGAACTCGAAGCGGTGGAACAGGCATCCCTTTATGGTGGGCATATCAAGGCGCACCGGGACGAGACCAGCCACAGGATCGTGCCGGAAGAAGCGGTCTATCAAGTTATTATCCTGCCAGATGGGCCGCTGCCACCGGTCAGGCGGCGCATGAAGGGGATGGTCCGCATCCACGCCACCGCCACCAGCTTTGTGCAGCGGACCTATCGCAAGATTGTCTCGGTCTTTATGGGAGAAGCTGGCCTGTAACAGAAATGCGAAGCATCTCTTTCTGTCATGAAAAAGGATCTGGCCATCCGTGCCCTGGATATGGCGGTGCGGCTGCGTGACCCGACGCCCGGCTGCATTTTCCCCTCCGATCATGGCTGCCAGTATAGCTCCCGTGATTTCCAGAAAAAGCTGCTGGCCCATGGATTGCTGGCTTCAATGTCCGGAAAGGGAAACTGTTTTGACGACGCTGCTGTCGAAACATTTTTCAAAAGCCTGAAGGCGGATGTAGCGCGCCGATAGGTTTGGAACTGCGGGACACGAGATGAAACCCCGTTTGAGGGGTTCCACCTTCCTGTCAAGAGACCACCAAGGCCCCTCTCATAGGCTAATTAGAGATCAGAACTTCACCACGCGGGCCACGTGCGTGCGCCTCTCTGCTGAGCGAATAGGACACGCCAACGGTCTCAATATCGAACCCACCGAACATCTGACGCACTTCGGGCGTATCGTTCAGTGACATGATGAACCTGCCCTGCAGTCTCGTCAGGCCATCCAGCAGCGCATGGAAGTCCTCACGCCGGAACGGTGCGCCATAATCGTCCTCGCAGTTCCAGTAGGGCGGATCGAGATAGAACAGCGCATCCACCCGGTCATACCGCCTCAGTACATCGGCAAATGGCAGACACTCGATTGTCACACGGCTAAGGCGGGCATGGATATCGGCCAGGACAGGCTCCAGCGTATGCACGTCAAACCGGGCGGGACGCAATGATACCCCAAAGTTCCGGCCATTGACCTTCCCGCCAAAAGCCAGACGCTGCAGGTAGAGAAACCGCACGGCGCGTTCCAGATCGGTCAGGCTGCATGCCTCGGCAGCTTTCAGCCGCTCGAACTCATCACGGCTGGTCACCTGCCAGCGCAGCATATCCATCAACGGAACATAATGGCGCTGGAGGATACGAAAGAGATTCGCCACGTCCCGGCTGTAGTCGTTGATCACCTCGACATCGGCCCTGAAGGGTCGCTTGAGGAACACACCTCCCATGCCCACAAAAGGCTCGACATAAATAGGGTGCTCAATGCTCCCAATGCGCGCGACGAGTCGACGGGCAAGATTGCGTTTTCCACCGATATAGGGGGCTGCCGGTTTTACAGGCCGACAGGCTTCAAGTCTGGACTCCATTGATAACAGTCACCGATATAGCCCTCGCCGCTGCAGCGGTGGCGGGGCGGTTTATCCGTGCGTGCTTCCGGCACGCGGTTCAGGTGCGTCAACACCTGCAACCCCCGCCGTCTCGACCGTGTCCGGCGACGTGGCGGGAATAGGATATGGCGGCAGCGGCTCAAACTGCCGTGGCGGCCGTCCTTCGCTGGCATCCAGTTCATGCACCAGCAGCCGGGCCGCGATAGCTTGGGCATAGACTGTTGATTTTCACTGAGAACTGACCCGGGTTTTTCATCAGGAATTGACCCAGCCAGCTGCTATTTCAGGCATAGTCGGGCGGGCGGTCAAGAAGAGGATCTGTCCTTTCTGTTTTTTGACGCGGCGGTGCTGGCGCGGAACCTGTAGCTGTCATTTCCTGTCTCGAGGATATGACAGTGATGGGTCAGCCGATCGAGGAGCGCCGTTGTCATCTTCGGGTCACCAAAGACGTCTCCCCATTCACTGAAGCTCAGATTGGTTGTGATGATGACACTGGTGCGCTCGTAGAGGCGGCTGAGCAGATGGAACAGCAGGGCGCCCCCAGACGCACTGAAGGGGAGATAACCGAGTTCATCAAGGATCACGAGATCCAGGCGGAGCAGCCTGTCGGCAATCTGCCCGGCCCGGTTGGCGGTCTTTTCCTGTTCGAGCGCATTGACCAGGTCGACCGTTGACCAGAAGCGCGCCTTCTTGCGGTGATGGGTGATCGCCTGGATGGCCAGCGCGGTCGCCAGGTGGGTTTTCCCGGTTCCCGGACCGCCGATCAGCACGACATTTTCAGCACGCTCGATGAAGTCCCCGCCATGGAGCTGGCGGATCATGGGCTCGTTGACCTGCGTATCGGCAAAGGAGAACCCGGACAGGTCTTTATAGGCGGGGAACCGGGCGGTCTTTGTCTGGTAGGCGATGGAGCGCACTTCGCGTTCGGCCAGTTCCGCCTTCAGGAGTTGTGAGAGGATGGGAATAGTCGCCTCGAAGGCAGGTGCGCCCTGCTCGATGAGGTCGGCCGTGGCCTGGGACATGCCATACATCCGCAATCCACGGAGCATGACGACAAGTGAAGCAGCAGCAGGATCATGACGCATGGCGGCTGTCCCTTCGCAGGATGTCATACCGCCCTGTATCGGCGCACGGTTCGTGTTCGAGCACCAGGGCCTGTGGGGCATCGAGCCGGGGAACCACGGTTCTCCTGGCATCGATCAGGCGATGAAGCGTATTGAGAACATGGGTCTTGGTCGCCACGCCGTCTTCAAGTGCCAGTTCAACCGCGCAGAGGACAGCCTGCTCATCATGCTGCAGCACGAGGGCCAGGATTTCAGCCATTTCCCGGTCGCCTCCAGGCCGCCTGAGCAGTTGATCCTGCAGGGTCCGGAAGGCAGCCGGCAATTCGGCAAACGGCGCGCCATTGCGTAGGGCGCCCGGTTTGCGCTGGATGACCGCCAGATAATGCCGCCAGTCATACACCGTGCAGCCTGGCACACCATGCGAACGCGTGATGATCCGGTCATGCACGCACAGAACCTGCCCTTCGGCGATAATGCGCAGCCTGTCGGGATAAACCCGCAGGCTGACCGGACGATTGGCAAAGGAGGCCGGCACGCTGTAGCGGTTGCCTTCGAACTGGATCAGGCAGGTTGGTGAGACGCGTTTGGTCTGTTCGATAAACCCGTCAAAGGGACGCCCCGGCACCATGAGGTGAGGACGCTCGCTGGCATGGACCTCGGCGATGCTCCGGGCCAGTTCGATATGCTGCAGCCGTTCCCAGCAGGCCAGGCAGCGGGCTTCCAGCCAGGCATTCAGCGCCCCCAGATCAGGAAAGGCAGGCAGATCCTGCCAGATCTGGCGTCGGGCATCCTGCACGGTCTTCTCGATCTGCCCTTTCTCCCATCCCGCTGCCGGATTGCAGAAGGTCGCCTCGAACAGATAATGGCTGGCCAGGGCCATGAAGCGCAGATTGACCTGACGTGCCTTGCCAGAGCCAATCCGGTCCACGGCGGTCTTCATGTTGTCAAAAATACCCCGCCGTGGCACGCCACCGAGCACGCGGAAGGCCTCGGCAAGCGCATCAAAAAGCATCTCGTGGGTCTGCAGGGGATAGGCCCTGAGTATGAAGGCCCGGCTGAAGGACAGTTTGGTGTGGGCAACCTGCAGCCTGACGCGACGGCCGGCAATGACCGCCCAGTCCTCACCCCAGTCGAACTGGAAGGCTTCCCCGGGCTGGAAGCTCAGGGGCACGAAAACACCCTGACCCGTTGTCTGGCGTGCCTGGTGCTGTTCGTGTTTCCATTGCCGGATGAAAGCGGCCACCCGTCCGTAGGATCCATCATAACCCAGTGCCACAAGGTCTTCATGCAGTCGTCGCGCCGTGCGCCGGTTCTTGCGGGGGCGGGCGGCTTCCAGGACCAGCCATCCCCTCAGCCTGTCAGCAAACGGGTCCAGTCGGCTGGGACGTTCGGGTAACTGGAACTGCGGTTCAATACTCTGTGCCCGGAGATATTTCCGGATCGTATTGCGTGACAGTCCCGTCCGGCGTTCGATCTCGCGGATCGGAAGATGATCCCGGCAGTGCCACCGACGGATCACACTCAGAAGCTCCATGTCAATCACTCCTCAAACCCCCAGCAGATGCTGCCGGGGAGTGTGAAGGCATGGGTCAAATCTCGATGAAAATTTCCGCCCTACCCGGGTCAGTTCTCAGTGAAAATCAACAGGCTAGAGCGCTCTCGAAGAAATCCAGCCTCCCCAGCGCCGGGAATTCATCGAGCATCAGCAGCAGACGATGACGCCGCTTCGCCTCCAGTTCCTCGGTCAGCCGGCGGCCGATCTGATTCAGCACCAGGCGGACTAGCGGCTTGGTGCGGCTGATATCCGAAGGCGGCACCACCAGATACAGCGTCGCCGGATGGGTGTCGGCGACAAGATCGCGAATGCGCCAGTCACAGCGTCGCGTGACATGCGCCACGACCGGATCGCGATAGAGGCCAAGAAACGACATGGCGGTGGAGAGCACGCCCGAGCGTTCATTGTCGCTCTTGTTGAGCAGTTCCCGCGCCGAACTGGCGACCACCGGATGCACACCCTTCGCGCCGAGATGCGGCGTGGTCATCATGGCGCGCAATGTGGTCTCGATCGCCCGCTGGGGGTCGGAGAGGAAATTGGCGACACCGGCCAGAGTCTTGTCCTCCTCGGCATAGAGGACATGCAGAATGGTGCCTACCAGCAGGGCGTGGCTGGTCTTCTCCCAGTGGTTCCGCTTCTCAAGGGCGCCCTCGGGATCGACCAGCACGTCGGCGATGTTCTGTACGTCGCGGACCTCGCGCTCGCCACGCCGAACTTCCAGCAACGGATTGTAGGCGGCGCTGGCGAGGTTGGTCGGATCGAACAGCAGCACCCGGCCGAAGTGGGAGCGCCAGCCGGCGGTCAGCGTCCAGTTCTCGCCCTTGATGTCATGGACGATGGCCGCACCCGGCCAGGTCAGCAGCGTCGGCACCACCAGACCAACCCCCTTGCCCGAGCGGGTCGGCGCGAAGCAGATTACATGCTCCGGTCCGTCATGGCGGAGATAGGCATCGGCCGAGCGGCCCAGCACCACACCATCGGGGGCGAGCAGTCCGGCGCGGCGGATCTCGCGCGGGTCGGCCCAGTGCGCCGAACCATAGGTGGTGGCGCGTTTCTTCTCGCGGGCGCGCCAGACGGACATCGTGATCGCGACGATGACGGCGGCCACACCGCCCGAGCCCGCAATGTAACCGCCGGTGGTGAAGATGTCCGGGGCATAGGCATCGTAGGCGAACCACCACCAGAAGAATTCCGGCGGATAATAGAACGACCAGCCGAGCAGTGTGAACCACGGAGCGCCGAGCTGCGGCTGGAAGCCGAGCCGCCAGGCGGTCCATTGGGTCGCCGCCCAGGTAAAGGCGAGGATCACGATGCTGACGGCCAACACCGATCCCCAGAGGATCTTGGTCTGATTCATGACGACCACCGATCAAGAGGATCGGCGCCGCTGACTTCAATCCCCGCGTTGAGACGGTGGGCTTCCCGGATAGATCCGGACAAAATTCGGATGCACCGATGACGTCAGACCGCGCGATACACAGCCGACCTGCGCAGCGATTCCTCACCTCGCGCGATCAGAGGTAGTGTTTCGGCTCCTGGCGCTGGTGCAGGACACGAACGACGAAAATCCCCTCGCCCGTCTTCCGATAAAACACGGCATGGCTGTCATGGACGAAGCGGAAATAGCCGGGCCGCAGATCGCCGATATCGGCTCCCATGTCGGGATAGGTCGCCAGTGTCTCGAAGGCCGCGTGCAGGTCGAGGACATAGCGCTCGGCCCGCGTCCAACCCCAGTTCCGGATCGAAAGCGCGATGATGGCCTGAACGTCGGAATCCGCTTCGCCGGAAAGCGCGTAGCTAGGCATCCGTCCCGTCGTGGGCCGTCTTCATCGCGGCGAGGATGTCAGGGATCGTACGCTTGCTGACACCGCTCCGTTCGCCCTGGACCAGGGCCTCGACCAGCGCCTGCCGTTCCTCGGCCTGTGTCTGGTCGCGCCGGATCAGGTCGCGCACGTAATCGCTGACGCTTGCATATTGCCCACTGTCGATACGGCGCTGAACCCAATCACGCATCGGATCCGGCACGGATACATTCATGGAAGCCATTGTCATATCCCCCTGCGTTCGCATGATGACAGATAATGGCATAATTTGCCATACCGAATTCCCGTCAAGCCGAGCCGTTTCATCCCTGCGAACGGCGGCGGGCGATCATATCCCGCAATTCGGCGAAGACGGTTTCGGCCGGGATGCTCGACCCGCTCTCGTCACCAAGCCGGATCGCCTCGCGCAAGGTGTCGAGATCACGACGGTCGGTATCGCGCCGGCGCATCCATTCGCGCAACGCCTCGCGCACCACCTCGCTGGTCGAGGCATATTCACCGCCGTCGACGGACTGGCGCAGGATCGCGGCCATTTCGGACGGCACGGTGATGGTCATACGTTCGATTGTGGACATGAAGCAGTTCCTCCCAAGCGGGCATACTTTATCATACTTATGAAGTATCCGCTTTGTCAGCCGAAAACCTGCAGGCGGCCCGCCCGACATCAAATCCCTAGCCCGCGCTTCCGCCCGAAATTCCAGTCCACCGCTCCGCCCGGCGACAGGGTGCCGGAAACCTGCCGTCCGAGCTTCTGCTCGAGCGCCGGGCGCCACGGCACGAGCTGGAAGCCCAGCCCGTCATCGACCATGGCGAACCGCCCCGAGGACAGGGCTACCCGCTGGCGATAGACCCCCGAGACGATCTCGCCCTCCCGCGCGGGCCGGTGCTCCAGCCCGGTCTGCGCCGCAAGCCGGGCCGCCGCCTGATCAAGATCGCGCTGACGCAGGGTGCCGATCAGATCAGGTGCGAACACCACCCGTTCGCCCTGCCGCCGGGCCAACCCCTCGGACGCCAGATGGTCGATCCGCTGCGCCATCGCCTCGCGGACCTCTGTGCCGAAGCCCGCGTTGGCCAATGCCGGATCCTTGGCAAGCAACTGGCGGTCGAGCCAGGTCGCGCCGGGTGCCGTCACCTGCTCGGCCAGCGTGAAGTCCGAGCGCGTCGCGAGCGACAGACGCTGCGTGCCCTTCGCGTCTTCCCAGTTCCGGGTCTCGACGATCGCGCCGGTCCTGGCATCGCCGGTCATGTCCAGATCGGGGAAGCGGAGATGATGCGTCCGCCCGTCGGTGCCGGTGATCACCACGTAGCCGGAGCCCTTCAACTCGTCATCCAGCCCGCGCTCGACCAGCCGGCCAATGACGGGATCGGCCAGCGTCTCGCCATGGATCGCAAAACCCGCGACATCGGGTTCCGCCCCGCCGCCGGACATGGCGCGGTGCATGGTCCTGATGATGTCGCCCCGGATGGAAAGATCGCGCAGCGTGATCTCCAGCCCCGGTTTGAGGGTCCAGCGCGCCACGCCAACGCCATCGGCCAGGCCAAGCCCTTCCAGCTTGGTCGCCCTTCCGACCAGCAGGCGCCGCAGTTCTGGGTCTTCGGCACCCGCGCACGGCCGCAGATCGACGATACCGCCCCCTTCGTCGCTGATGTCCTGTAACGCGCGATCGAGGCTGGTCCAGCGGTCGGCGCCGATCTCGGTCTCCAGGGCGGTGCGGATTTCCTGTTCGCTGCGCGGGCCAAGTTCCAGCGTCACCCGTTCGGCGGCGCGGTCGCGCACGCCCTGACTGATATAGGCGCGGCTGATCACCAGATCCTTGCCGTCATCGGCCACCCCGCGCACGAGGATGTGGACGTGCGGATTGTCGGTGTTCCAGTGGTCGACCCCGACCCAGTCCAGTTTTGTGCCGAGGTCGCGCTCCATGTCCTGCATCAGTTCCCGCGCGAAACCCCGCAGATCCTCCATCCGCGCCGCGTCCTCGGGGGAGACGATGAAGCGGAAATGGTGCCGGTCATCTTCGCACCGTTCCGCGAAGGCCTTGCTGTCCGCTTCGTCGGAACCAGCATCGAACAGATGGGCCTTGGCACCGTCGCGGGTCACGCCCTCGCGCCTGAGGTAGGCGACGTGCCGGGCGAGCGGCGCCGAACGAAACCGCGTGCCCTGCTGGCGGACGACGCGCGCCTTGACCACGACCCGACGGGCATTGCTGCGCAGCCGCATGGACAGGGCCGCGCGTCGGCCGCGCCCGAAACGCGAACCGCCACCACCTCCCCTGCTCTTCGCGCCGAACCGGGTGCCGGTATGACCGGCCCTTTTTGCGGCACGCATGACCTCGCCCACGAAGGATTTCGGACGTGCGCCCTGATTGCCATGCTGGATGCGTCCGGGCCGGACGTTCAGACTGTCATCGCGCGTCGGCATGGTTCGCTCTCCGTTTCGATGTGCGTCTGACGGCGCCCGGATCGTTGAAAACATTATGGAAAATGCCCAGACAGCCGCAGGCGGCCGGTGGTGAGAGGACAAATTCCCCAATCAAACCAACCACATGCAGCCCCGAAGGAGCGCTGCTTTTACCTTGCCGTCCTTCCCTCCGTTGCCTCTCTCCCCGCAGCACCCTATCCCCAAGGCGTCCATCGCCCGCCAGCGCCCGATGGACCGGAACAGGAATCATCGGCGCGCCTCCCCAAGCCCTGACGCGATGAACAGCCCGGCTGACTGCGGTGCGAGCGCCGTCCAGTCGGTCATTCGGGAACCAGATGCATGTGCCGGATCGCGTGCGCTATCGACAGGCCGAGACGCATCGCCCGTACGCAGGAACGACGCCGGAAAGAGGGAAGAGTCCTGCCAAGATGGTGCAGCCAGAGCGCCGATTGCGATGTTATCGACAAGCGGAAGAGCCAGCCGCGCGCTGACGGATGCAACATAATTCCGCGTCTCGGTAGGCAGCGGCCGACCGGTCGCGAGATGTTCGTCGTAGCGCGCGGGACCGGCATTGTAAGCGGCCAGAAACCCGGCATCGCCGTAGCGGTCCCGCATCCAGCGCAGATAGGTTGCACCGGCCAGAATGTTGTCGTGCGGGTCGAACGGATCATTGCCGAGGCCGAGCGACATGCGCAGGCTGGCCCATGTTCCGGGCATCACCTGCATGAGCCCCATCGCACCCGCCGAAGACACGGCGTGCGCATCGCCCCCGCTCTCCGCGCGCAGCACGGCAGCAATCCAGGAAGCCGGAATCTGCGCGCGCCTAGCCGCCTCCGTGATCATATCGGCGTATGGATCAGCCTGCGCCACGCGAACGAATGGCACGGAAACCAGCACTACAAGCAGCGCGTTCGCGACAAGATCGCGAACCTTCCTACCGCCGGTCATCGCGCTTCACCGGACGGTTCCAGACCAGATGAAAGGCACGCCCCTGCCGGTCGGACTGGAACAGATTGGCGCGGATTGGCTGTGCCAGCATCGGATCTTCGAGAACCAGCGAGAGGTAAGTACCCGCCTTCTCGCCCGTGCGTTTCCACCCCGCACCGATCTCTGGTCCGGCATCGGCGTCGCCGAGATGGACGCGATAGTCGGGTGCATGCTCGGCGTCCGACGATGTCGCCGGCACGATCGTCAGTTCGACGTCGAGGGCGAGCGTGCGCAGGCGACCGGCGAAGCCGTCAGCGGTGCGCGTAAAAGTTCCGATCTGGGCCATGTCAGCCTCGTTTCTGCTTGGGGGTGGAAGAAATCAGTGACGCCATGAACCACAGCGGCTGTGCGCGGCCGAGCACCGCCTCGACCGGCAGGACGCCGAAATAGCGGCCGTCGAGACTGGTCGGGACTGCCGGGTTCATGACGAAGATCTGGCCAGGCAGGACGTGCCGGCAGCCTTGCCAGACCGGCAGCGGACGGCCACGATGGTCGCGGGCGAGTGCCTCGCCGAGCACCGCGCCATCGACCGTGACGGCAGCACCAATGCGGCAGACCCGTTGTCCCGGCAGTGCCGCAACTGGTTTGAGCAGCGGCACGCCGAGCGGCAGATAGCCACCGCGCGCCAGCGTCGCGGCGACGTCGGCCGGGGGCCTGATCGCGATCAGGTCGCCGACATGCAATGAGCGCGTCGATTGCAGGCGATACAGCCCGACCGGCGTGCTGGCCGTGGCGTTCCAGATCAGCCGGGGCGCAGGATGGATCGCCACTGACGTACCAGCGCCGAGCATTGCGAAATACGTGGCGAAGAACCAGCCGAAGCGCGTCATGACACCGCCCTCCGACGCAGCCAGGCATCATGGCGGTCGCGGGTGTAGGCGCGCGCCGCCTGCCCGGAGAGCATCCGATTATGCAGATGCCGCCAATGTTCCGGCGCGACATCGGCGGGATCAATGCCGATAGCTTCGATACGATCGACGGCTTCGAGCACCAGCCGGACCTTCGGCCAGCCGCTCTGGCGCAGCAGGCTCTCACCGCCAGGGCGCACGAACGGTACCGTCTGATACGGCTCGCCGGGAGGGGTGACGCGCACGATGTCGATGCAGGACACCACCGTGCCGTAATCGTTCGCTGCCCAGCGCAGGAAGGCGAACACGGTGTCCGGCGGAAAGCTCAATATCCGTCGGCGACGATCAAGAATCTGCTCATGGGCGACTGGACCAAAGCGGATCCAGTGCTCGATGCGCTTCTCGATCCAGGTCAGTTCGACATGAGCGAGGGTGTAGGTCATGGCACATCTCCAGAGGTATCGGGGAACTCGCGGGCCAGCAGCGCGCGCAGCATGTCGGCGACCGTGATGCCGCGCTGGAACGCCGCGACCTTGAGGCGGGCACGGAGCGCCGGCGTGACGTCGATAGTCAGCCGGGCAGTAAAACGGTTGGGGGTCGCAGGCTTCTCCGGCGTCCTGACCCAGCGTTCAGGATCGGCGGGACGTGCGGCGAAACCGGGCGGCGTGCGACGTTCCGTCATGGCGAAATTCCTTCACCGAGCGGCAGCACGGACGCGATACGGTCACGCGCCTTCTGCGCCATGACAGGATCGATCTCGCAGCCGACATAGCGCCGGCCGGCAAGCCGGCAGGCGACGCCCGCCGCACCGGAGCCGGCGAACCAGTCGCCCACCAGACCACCCGGCGGGCAGCTCGTACGGATCAGGATCTCCAGCAGGGCTACCGGCTTTTCGGTGGGATGGATGGCCCGGCCATGCGCATTGCGGACCGGAATCACGGAGCGCATCAGGCGCGGCCCACCGTCCTCGCTGACGTAATGACCGGCATCGATCCGGCCCATGTGGGGCGGCCGGTGTTTCCGCCGTACCGTGCGCGCCCGCGCGTCGGGCGTGGTCGGAACCACGTTGTAGACGGCACGCCAGGGCGTATCGTCGCGATAGAACTGGACGATCAGTTCATGCACGCGGCGGAACCGATCGGCATGGAAGCTGGAACCGTTCTGCTTCTCCCAGACCAGTTCCTGGGCATATTTCCAGCCCGCATTCCGAAATGCCGCGTTGGATGCAAGGAAACTCCGCAGAGAGCCGAAAACCCAGAGCGAGCCGCTGGGTTTCAGGGCGGCGAGTGCCTTGCCGGGCCAGTCCACGACGCGCCGGTCCCAGACGAGCGACGTATCGCCATAGGGGGGATCGACCAGAATCATGTCGTAGGGACCGTGCCAGGGCATCAGGAGCGCGCTGTCGCCGGTCAGGAGGGTCATGGCACTAGCTCCCGATCTCATCCGTCAGGGCGGCGATTTCGCGGGCTGCGATCCCGTGCGGGAGCAGGTCGCAGACCAGGCGACCGGTGCGCGCGGCGTCGGCGAAAGCAACCCGCTGGCCGATCCGCGACACGAGTGCTGCCGGCTCATGCCCCACCAGCGCGAGCCGCGTTTCGCGGGCGATGACCGTGCGCGCGGCGCAGCGGTTGAGCACAAAACGGGCCAGCAGGCCGGGACGGAAGAAGCGCGCGTCCTCCAGCAGCCGCAGCATTTCGGCCGAGGCCCAGCCGTCGAACGGCGAGGGCTGCGCAGGGATCAACACCAGGTCGGCGGCCAGCAGGGCGGAGCGCAGCAGCGCTGCCACCCGAGGCGGACCGTCGATGACGACGTGATCCACCCCCTGAGCCAGTTGGGGCGCCTCGTGGTGGAGTGTGTCGCGTGCCATCCCGATCACGCCGAACAGCCGGGGCAGTCCTTCCCGCGCGCGCTGCGCCGACCAGTCCAGCGCCGAGCCCTGCGGATCGGCGTCGATGACCGTCACGCGCTGGCCTTCCCGAGCCCATTGGCCTGCGAGATGCAGCGCCAGCGTCGTCTTGCCGACGCCGCCCTTCTGGTTGAGGCAGGCCACGATCATGGCCCCTCTCCGGGGGTTTTCCACGGATCGGCAGGGGAGCCAACATCCTTAAAGTTAGACTCTTTTAAGTTAGAGTCTAAGTTAAGGGTGTCATAACCACTTGATTCGATGTCGTGATTCGGCGTTTTCCGCAAACGATAGCACGGATGCCGTGGCAGTGATGGCACGGATAAATCCACAACTGATAGCACGGATGGACTCACAGCTTGTCCACAGGTGCCTGTGGATAGCTTGCCGGGCGCGAAGGCCAGTGTGTCGTTGCCGTTGCGGTCGGGGCGCACCGACAGCCTATAGCCCGGAAAGGGCTGACGCTTCGTCATTTCGCGCAGTTCGAAGGCAAAGCGGCGATAGGGGGAAAGACTGGCGGATTTTTCGTAGAGATGGCGCAGGCCGAAGGCCCAGCCAGCACGCTGGCGACCGCCATGCTTGCGCACGATGCGATAGAGCCAGCGCTCCAGACCGCCTGTGAGGCCAAAATACGCCGGGTCGATGGTCAGCACGAGCCCGTCATCGAGAACCGCCTGGTAGAACCAGTCGGGCAGGATCAATTCGATCACGCGGGCGCGCCCTTCCCGCGCGGTGTGCCGCTTCCATTCGTTGATCCAGGAGAAGCGGTGCAGTTGCCCCTTCCCGGTCTGCCGGAGCGAGGTCTTGATCGTGGTGGATTGCAGCCGGTCGAACGCCGCTTCCAGCCGCTCATAGTCCCGCGCGCTGTCTCCCCGACCGATGAAGGTCAGGATCTCGCGCGGGCTGGCCACCATCAGCCGCGACGTGCGCCGACCGGCGTCACGCGCGGCAACGAGATGGCTGGCGGCCCAGATCAGCACGTCAGCATCCCAGATCGTGGCCATGCCATGTTCGGCTGACGCCTCGACCCGAATGGTGACATCCGGGGTCCGGTAATCGATCGGGACCATGCGAGGGGATTTGGCGAGGCTGAAGAACGGGAACGCCATCAGATCCTGCGCATCACGAGGGGCAAAATCTCCCGCGATGGCATGGAAGAGTTCCAGTTGCTCGCGCTCGGAGCACGTTCTGCCTGTCGGGGACATCAGCGTCTGTTCCCGCGTGAGGTCGCCGGTGTCGGCGGGATCAGCGGGCTTTGCCGTGCGGCCGCCGATACCGTGCCAGCGGTGGTGTCCGAGGTGTGGGCGCGCGCGCCGCTCTCGACCCAGGCCTGCAGTTCATCGACCCGATAGACCACACGGCCGCCGAGCTTCGAGTAGCGCGGGCCGGTGCCGTAGATTCGGTGTTTTTCCAAGGTGCGAATGGAAAGCCCGACGAAGCGCGAAGCGTCGGGCGTGCGCAGATAGCGCGGCGGCAGGTCGCTGTAATTGGCGGACATGAGAAGGCTCCGTGATCGCTGTCTGGGGCCGCGGGACAAATGCGGCCAGCAGGGATCAGCGTGGCGGAGCGGGGTATTTCGGAACTAGGACCGATCTCACTGAGAGGCGAGATCGGTCCTGGCCGGACGGAAAATGACGAAGTGCCATCCCATACAAGGCCACCCTTCAAGAAAAGATTTTTGGATTATCGACGATTTTAGCGTAGTTTATTTAGCTGAACATATTGGTTGGCGAGTATATGCGAAAAATATGTGTTACCAAATTAGAAGCTGCAGCAACGCAGCTATCTGTCGCTATTGCGATGTTTTTCAGCGAAGATGATCCAATTTCTGCTTATGCACTCTCATGCAATTCTGGAGAAATATTTAGAAAATTGTGCAGACATAAAAAGAAAGACTATTTTTTAAGTGTCGCTGAAGATCAATTTGAGTGTAAAAGCGGCCTATATAAAACCTATAATTCGACATGGAATTTCTTAAAGCATGCTGACAAAGACCCAGATTCCATAATAGAATTTTCCGAAGAGCAACTTGTGTATTCTTTGTGGGTTGCCACCCATGATCTGTACCAGATCGTTGATAATCTCGCACACTTTCCAGCCGCGATGACATATTATCATTGGTACATCCAATCCTGCCCAGAATTTGCGCCCGAGAAGTGCGAATTGCCTGAAGCAAACGCATTATTTCGACGAGCCGACCAAGACTCAGGAGGTATTCGCTACAAGGATGATAAAACCAAGCGCGCTTACGGTTTGGACATGCTGAACCGTGCCGCGTCTCGCCTGAGAATACTTCCTTAAAATCCGTCCCGAAGCATATGCGCAACGAACGACACGCATGGGGAGCATATATATCGTCCGTCACCGTCCCCGAAACGGATGAAGCAGCAGCCGACGGTATCCTCCATCAGTCAGCCGCCGCGCGAAACGTACCAGCCGTTTCATGCGGAAATGCAGATCGTGCGAGAGCCAATCCTGCGGGGAAACCTCCCGACCGAACAGAACACCAGCGACCTCGCGCTGCGAAACCCCGTCATCCAGCCCGTCGAGCGTACGGAGCGCCAGGATCAGCCGACTGACCCGATCTGGCGACAGGATCGCGGGATCGGGGCCAGAGCGCCGGCCCATCAGCGTGCGCCAGAGCCGCAACGCGGCCTGGACGCGCACCTCGAACAGGGCGTCGAGCGGCAGGACGACGGAGAGGGATTCGATCCCCGGTGTTAACAGATGCAGGCGCAGAACGACGCCCGGGCGCTCGAGCAAGAGTTCGCCAATCTGGCCCGCCGGCAATCCGATAAAAACGGAGGTGAACGGCGGGTGATCCGGGTCAGCCAGACCGGTCGGCGCTTCCATCAACGCGATCACGCCCGGCAGCACCGCGGCACTCCACAAGGCAGTACGCGGGTTCAGCGCAGTGCGCACACTTTCGAAATCGCAACCCCCAGCGCCGGGCGAAGGCCTCGGCATCCGGCTGCATCAGGGCACCCCGGCGCAACGCGCGCTGAAGCGTCGCCCGCTCACGGATAAAGTCCCGATTGCGACTGACAAACTGCAAGGCAAAGGCAGGGGCGTCGAGCGACCGCAGGCCCTCGTACGCGCCCGCCGACCGCCAGTTGGCGCGGCTCATGGCGTCGTCTCCGATGCGTAACGGGTGGGAACAGGGCAAGCACTTGCTCGCGAGAGTATGCCAGACCGTCCCGCTGCCCGCTACGCCCCGGTCCTGCAACAGGTCTTGCGGATTACGCAACGATTCAGGGTATCAGTGGGGCGCGCCGCCGCGCAGCAGATGCTGGTAGCCATGCCCGGTCATCCAGTGCGCCCGCGCCAGATGGCTGTGCCAGCAGCGGTGGACGCCCTCAGGATCGGCCGCCGGGTCGCGGTGGAGCACGATCCGGGCGACCTCGCGCCAGTCGGCACCTTCGGCCTCGGCATCCAGCAGACGCAGATAGGTAATCAGATGCTGTTCGTCATAGCCGGTGAGACAGGACGCTTCCGGGGCGCGGTCGGCGACGGACGGGTCGAGCGGGGGTTTCTGCATGGTAAGACCGATCAGGTCGGAGAACGAACGCGACGCATCCTAGCCTGCCGCGTTTCGGTGCCGGAAGTCTCGTTAAGAAACATGACGCCGCGCCCTTGTCCGGACTCGATGAACAGGATGCCCGCCGCCTCCAGCGCACGGCGGACCTGGTCGATAGTGCCTTCATGGACACCGAGACCACGCTCGGATTCAAGACGCTTCAGCGCGGTCAATGCTACAAGGGCTTCTTCGGCGAGCCGTTCCTGCGTCCAGTTCAGGAGTGCCCGCGCCGCCCGAACCTGTCGGCCAGTGATCATCCATGATCACATCCGACAAGAGACGGGCGCACACCAGAAATACGACTATATTAGTCGTGTTATGGAGACTCAAGTCAATTCTTTCAGAAGGAACATGCAATCGATTCGGCGCCGCGATTTTCTATAGGCGACCAACAGCAAGCGCGGTGGACGACGCGAGAAAGCCCCCGCCTTACGCGGGAGCCTCCCTGTCTGCGGTCCCCTTGCGGTCCAGTGCCGCGATTGCCCGCTTCAGTTCGCGCTCGATCTGAGCGCGCTCGCGGCGGCTGAGGTGAAAGCTGGTCAGTTCGGCGCGCAGCATCTGGATGCGGTCGTGTAACGTGGTCATCGTCCTGCTCCTTTCGTTTCTCGAAGACAGGCCGCCGCCTCATGCGCGCGTGAATCGGGTCAAGGATCGCCGCAGGCGACCGCGCCAGCGGCGCGCGGGGGAGCCGATTTTGTCTGGTGTGCCCGCAGGGTGCGCCGGGCAAAATTGGGGGGACCGCGCGTCCTTGAGGCGGTTCACGCCGGGCATGGTACAATGGGAAGGCTGAGGGAAGCCCTGTTCCCCTTCCCTGCCCGCACACGGGTGGATCGGGCGCGACGCGATGGGGACGCCCGCCGTTTCCCGACCGATCATACGAAGGCCCCGCCCGGACCGGCCGGGCGGGGGATCGCTGGCACCTCAGTCGCCGTTGCGGCGACCGTTGGGGCGAGACCAGATCAGGCTCCAGGTCTCGCCGTCCTCGTCATTGAAGAGGTTGGCGAAGATCGGGGCGTTGAAGCTCGGATCGTCGAGCTTGAGGCCCAGATAGCTGCGTCCCTCGTTGGACTGCTTGGACCAGGCGGCTCCAATCTCGGCCCGGTTGACGAACACCCGGTGGCTGGGGGCGTTGTCGCTCTGGCGTCCGGTCTCGGGAACGATGCGGACATTGCGGACCTGAACCGAGAGGGTGACGATCTCGCCGACATACTCGTTGCCGGACTTCTTGAAGGTGCCGATGGTGGCCATGATACTGCTCCGTGATCTCTGTTATCGAGCCCGCACCATTGCGGCCTCGATGGCGATCGACGAGCCGGGGGCGATCGGCGGCGCACCCTTCAGGGCCGCAGCGCAGCGGAGGATGGCGGGACAGAATTTTCTTGTTTCGCGAGGAATGACGGCGCAGCCGTCAGGGGAAGAAAATTACGGCCTGCCGTTGCGCCAGAGACGATCGAGGCGCAGCCGCCCCTCGGCTAGATCAGCCATTTTCAGAGGCCGTATGCGTGCGCGGCCCGACAGAGCGACCATCACGGAGGACATGAGGCCCCCTCGGCGCGCAGGATCCGGCAGGAAAGAGCATGAGCGTCGTCACGCGTTCGTTTCGGGCTATGACATGACCCGTTCTGGGGACGATGCCAGACAGGTGGCCGCGCTATCCGCTGTTTCTGTCAGCCGGTCGCGGGCGCGGGCCGTCCATGACCGAGTGGTTCCAAGAGGAAAGCGACCAGGGCCAGTAACGCGCTGAGGCGAGCCAACGCCGCGTCAGCCGCCCTCCCCTGATGACAGGACTGATAGCCATACGAAGCATCTGGTCTGGCCCCCTGCCTGCAGTCTGCCGGGACGGGGTCAGACGCGCGCGATGTTCCCGCCGGACGGTCCGGGTGGGGCCACGGCTGTAAAACGGATGAAAGCGGTGATCCCCACCGCGATCGCGCCGATGACGGAAAAAAAGAACTGCCACGCTACAGACGGCATCATCATCTGGGCAATCCCATGTGTGGTGCTGTAGCCCATGATGATAGCGGGCACGGTATAGAGCAGGACAATCAGCAGCCTGAGCCACGCCCAGGGCACGCAGGCGAATGCGATCTGGCCGAGAATGAAGGTCGCGGCTCCCGCGACAAACCCGATGATGACCGCACCCAATAGGCCGGCACCGGTATCAAAGGCCCAGAGCGCAGCCATCAGACCGGCGGCGCAGGGCAGTGCGAAAACTGCGACGGTGAAGAAGAACCAGCACAGGAAGCCAATGCCGGCAACGAACAGGAAGGGAGCAAGGATGAACATTGTGGTGGTCTCCGTGCAATCGACGATGTCGGACGGGTGCGCCTGCCACCACCACCACGGCGCACTCGCATCATAGCGAAAATGATGTGTCGACGGAACGAGAATCGTAATGGCGTCCGGCACGCGGACATGCATCGTTATCTCCTCGCATGGAGAAGACGTCATGGCGGAAATCACGGGACGCGAACTGCATCTGGTCAAAAAGGCGCTCGCCATTGCAGTGCTGGCGATCGAGCGACAACCAGGGCCGTTTCAGTCTTATTCGGACATGCAGGACATGAAGGGCCAGCTCGATCTTCTGGCGCCCGGCGACACCGAACTGGCCTTCTACGCCCGGGCTGCGCGGATCGCCGTCACGGGCAATCCGGAGTGAAGACGGCGCTCACGCGCCGCCTCCGAACCGCAGGACCGGGATGCCGAGCTTTTTCGCCTTGTCGGCCAGATTTTCCTGAATGCCAGTTCCGGGAAAGACGATGACGCCGATCGGCAGGGTGTCGAGCAGCGCATCGTTGCGGCGGAAGGGCGCTGCCTTGGCATGCCTGGTCCAGTCCGGCTTGAAGGCGATCTGCACGATCTCGCGGTGATCGGCCCAGCGTGAGGCAATGAATTCGGCGCCCCTGGGCGAACCGCCGTGCAGCAGCACCATGTCGGGATGCTTGGCCCGGACCTTGTCGAGCCGATCCCAGATCAGGATATGGTCGTCGAAATCGAGACCGCCAGTGACGACAACCTTGGGACCGGGCGGGACCAGCAATTCGCCCTCGGCACGCCGTCGGGCGTTGAGGAAATCGCGGCTGTCGATCATGGAGGCCGTCATCGTGCGGCGTGAGACCAGCGAGCCGACCTTTGGTCGCCACGCGCTCAGGGTCAGGCGCTCGAACTGCTCCTGCGCCTCGTCGCGGAAGATCTCGTAGGCGTTGCGGCGCTCGATCAGAGTCAGCCCTTCCGCGATCAGCCGCTCCAGTTCCACCGAGCGGATCTCGCTGCCATCCTGTTCCTGCTGGCTGCGCTTCTGCGCCTGCTCGTTGCGGTCAAGCTCCCGTTCCACCTGGCCGACCATGCGGTGGAAGATGTTCACGGTGGACCAGAGCAGCGCCTCGAGGTCGGGTTCCAGCCGCGTGTCGGTCAGCGTCACGGCGATGGCGTCGAAGATGTCGGCCACAGCACCCCCGATGCGCGGCGCTTCGGGCAGCGGCCTCGGGTCCGGCTCGTCCTCGAAGGGACGGTAGCCATATATCTGGAGCTCAGCCAGCACATGCGCGGTGGAGGAAGCGGCGTGCGGCGGTTCAAAATCTTCGGTGCGGGTCATGTTGCGGTCCTCCCAGGTCTCCGGCCGCGCCCTTCGCGGCCTTTCCGGGGGCGGATAGCGGCAGACCAGGGACGGGCCGGAACCGCGCGCTCGCGCGCGGCCGCAGCGCAGCGAAGGATGGCAGGGAGCCGGCTATTTTGCTTCGCGATGTAAAGCGCCCCCACAGGGGCGCGACGGAAAATAGCCGGTCCCGCCATTGAAGGCCTGACCCGGCTGACGCCCGCTCCCCTCCAGAAAGGCGGAGGCGCGGACCAGCCGGACGGGAGGCACAACAGGACCGCCAGACGAAAACGGAAACCGCCCGCCCCTCTTTCCGGCCTGCTCAGGTGCCGGCGGTCTCCAGAAAGCGTGCTACGTCCGCTGGTGCGAGTTGCGGATGCAGGATCGCCCGCAGCGCGCCACGTCCAAGGGCACGGAGATCATCGTTGAAATCGCCGAGCCGGGGCGACAGGCCAATCAGTTCGATCCCGGCGTCATCCGCACGGGCACGCAGCGTCGCCAGCGCCTGATCCCCGGCCGGATCGTCATCGCGCAGGACGTAGAGACGGCGCAGCCACGGCGGGAAGATCAGGGCAGCGAGATGCGCCGAGGACAGGCAGGCGGCCAGCGGCAGATCGGGCAGAACCTGCCGCAGCGACAGCACCGTCTCGATTCCCTCGCCGGCGGCGAGCACGTCGGCTGCCACCCCAAAGCGCACGGCATGGCCGACCAGTCCGCCCAGGGCACGGCGCGGGTGATCAACCGGCGCCTTCCCGCGCCCGTCCGCCGCCAGCCAGGTGCGATGCACCCCGGTCAGGGTGCCGTCGAGGTCGGTGACGGCGGCGATCATGGCGGGCCAGGTCTCGGTCGGACCGTCCTCGTCCGGCCGATAATAGCAGCGTGGATGGAAACGCAGGGCACTGGCTCCGTGCAAAAGCGTAATGTCGCGTCTACGGAGATACGCTTCCACGGGCGTGCCCGCGATCGGCCCGGACATGGCCCAGAGCCGACGCACCGCTTCGGAAGAACTGGCGGAGCCACGCTCACGGGCTGGGCGATCCTGTGACGATGGTATCGGATCAGGACGCGGCAGGCTGAGAAAGGCACGCGCCTCGTCGGCCACGTCGCGGAAATCCACAAGACCAAGGCTTTCGCGGATCACGTCGAGCAGGTCGCCGTGTTCGCCCGACTGTGCGTCGGTCCATTTTCCCGCCTTGCCATTGGCGGTGTCGTGCAGCCGGAGGAACAGCGACTGGCCGGGCGCATTCCGCACGTCACCGACCAGCCAGTAATTACCATGACGGCGACCGGCGGAAAGATACCGTCGGCACACCGCCTCCGCATTCTCCGCCAGACGGCGGGCGAGATCGCCTGCATTATGCCCGGCCATTACCCCTGCCCTCCTGTGTCTGGATTGCCTCCGTCGAGGGCGATCGCCAGCCAGCGATCGGTGGTCATCCATGAAATCGTCCTGCGCCTGCCAAGGTCAAGCAGATGCGCACCACCGCTGAACGCGCCGATCCGTGGACGTGAACAGCTATTGGCCCACTGGAATCCCCATCGGCCCCGTAACTGGAATGCCCGTGCGCAGCGTAGCACGAATTCCACCACCTGATGCGGGTCTCCGGTGTTCTCATCGTGCATCCAGAGTTTCGTGCCACCGTATTCAGGCACGATCGACAGAATGAAACCGCCAGAGGGCGGGTCTTCCACCGCCAGTTCGTCCATGAATTCATTGTAGAGATCGAGCGCCTTTGCAGCATTGTCCACTGTGCCCACGTCGAGAACGCACGAGAAATGCGTGAAGAAATCAGCCATCGGAAGAACTCCCGAAACGAAAAAACCCGGCACAGTGGCCGGGCTCGTAAAAACGTCTTTGCGGAAAAACGGAGAAGCGGCTTTCAGGACGCACGCTCCATCAGCCTGCGGGCCTTTTCTTCCAGATCCAGCCGCGTATCCTGATTGGCCCTGGTGCGGGCCAAGGCCGTGATCCCTTGCACGAAATCGAACACGCTCTCGGGCTTGCGTCCCTCCTCGTGCAGCACTGTTTCGATGATCTTCGTAGTTTCCGGTTTCGAGAACCCGCGACGACGCAGGAAGGTTTCACGATCCTCGTCACTCTTCGCCACCAGCGCCTTGCGCGAGGCCTGAATGCCAGAGACGAACGAGGCCGGGCTGGCGGTGGCGAAATTCCGGAGCGCCGGTGTCGCCTGATGCACAAAGCGCGAAGCCGCAAACTTGCTATGCCGGATCGTGATCTGTTCGAAATTTTCCACGCCCCAGAGCATTCTGTTCTGACACACTCCGCGCAGATAGAAGGAGGCGATGCCGAGGCTCTTGCTACCGACCTCGCTGTTCCAGGCATAGAAACCCCGGAAATAGAGATCGGGTTCGCCGTTGGGCAGACGGCCGGCTTCAATGGGATGCGTATCGTCCACAAGGAACAGGAAGACATCGCGATCCGATGCGTAGAGCGTCGTGGTTTCCCTGGTGATGTCGACATAGGGATTGTGGGTCATGGTGGCCCAGTCGATGACACCCGGCACCTTCCAGTTGGTGTCACCCGTGCCGTCGCCGGCGATCCTCCTTACCGCACCGACCAGTTCATGGTCCCAGATTCGGCCGTAATCAGGGCCGGTCACGGCGCGCAGTTCCACCCGCCCGTCCTCGGTCTCCAACGTTTTCACCAGTTCGGCGCGGTGCGACAGCAGCCCGTGCTGCAGATTGATCGCCGCCAGCGGAGCCGGGAGATTGCGCAGATAGGAGGACGGCGCGCTGACCAGACTGCACATCTGGCCGAAGGACCAATGCGTCGGCGCGATCGGCTCATGCTGTCCTGGCACGGTCAGGGTCAGACGTTCGGCATTGTCGCGCGAGGCCTCGACGCGAATTGCGCGACTCTCGACAGTGCGGGCCGTGGCCCGATCCGCCCGTGCCAGTGTGGCGGCATGCAGGTCGGACAGGGACAGGTAGCGCTCGTCATCGGGGCGCGAGAACCACTCGGACGATACGCGGGCGCTGCGTTCGCCACGGGAGGGATCAATCCGGAAGCCGCCAGACGCGGCACCACGGGACGCAGGGGACAGGATGGTGGTCGTGGCCATGGAAAACTCTCCTCTGATGCCGGTTATTCGGCACAGAAGGCGAAGCCGACCTCTTCCTCTGATCACCACTTCCCACGCGGATTCCCATCCAACCCCAGAACACCCAGCCCCTTGTTCCGGAACCCGCCTTCCCCGTCACCTACCGGAAATCACGACTGCAATGGGCGGGTAAACGGAAGGTCGGTTTTGTGTAGGGCGATCGGTAAAACCGGACATTCACATGGATGAACCTCGCGAAGGCTTTCACCCCATTCCGGTCGTTCAAGTAACCCATAAGACTTTTTAGAAGCCGACATTTGCTCATAAAACAGCCAAGCACCAGCCAATTGATTCAGTATAAGTGTTCGAATCCCACATAGTCTGCCGCCCCCCCTCCACGATATCGATGGTGGGGACATAGACGTAACGCTCCGAGCGGCTGGCAAGGAAAACGCTGGTCGTGATATTATTGTCAATGGCACGATGCCATTCTACGGGTGCGTGGTTTGCGACTTTAGGGCAAAAGTAAGAAACCGGATGGACTTGAATGGTTCCGATGGTTCGGCAACAACAGCCTCTACATGGAAGTCCTGAGCTGGACGAAACTGCTTCGGGACGCCGAAACGCGGCACAAGATATTCTTCAATAAACTTGGAATAGATTGATACACATTGGGAAGTGGAACCGTTCGAGACGCGGATCGCGCGATGCGCGAAATCTCCACGAGGGCGAACTGTGTTGTGAAGTCATATGGGGAGGAAGGGTGTCTACTTATTTTACGGATCGTGAATACGGAATACAGTCCCAAACAATAGATGTCATCGATGAGCGTTTGTGGGCTGGCCTCTATAGCTTGATCCAGACGGGAATTGGCAACGGTTCATTTGGCCTGCGCTTTCCGGAACAGTGCCCTGACGGAAACGGTCCGTGCGGATGTGACGAGCAGGCCTTCCGTCAGGTGCTAGGCGCCGAGGTGCCGTGGATCGAATGGCCGCTCTCTCCGAATAAATTACCCGAGACGCCAGTTATCCTAGATCTGCTCGAGTTTTGTGCCAGCGCCGTGGGTGAGCCAAATCGGGGCGCTTATCACTCTTATTACCGCCACCATCACTTGAGTTGGGATCGAGACGCTGGCCTTGCGCGATTTGTGGCCGACGTGAACCTCCTGTTTCGCCGTAACGCTGTCGCCTATGAACTCACAGCGACCGGACAGGCCCGTCGCCTTCTTCCGCAGGCTATCGCCAATACGATTGGCTGGGCCTTGTTTCAGACCGGCGATACGGAGACTGACAGGCTGCTTGAAGCCGCGCGGCAGTGGATTCTCTCGCCAAAGCCTGATGATCGTCGCAATGCGCTGGAGAAGCTGTGGGATGCGTTTGAGCGGCTGAAAACACTTGAGCCAGATTCCATGAGGAGTGGATAGCGAGCCGCGCCGTGTCAGAGTGTGCTTGCTGAAACTCTCTGGAGGGCAGAACCATGCTCGAGGCATCTGATCATCCCACGACCCCGGTCGCTATCCGCGTTGATCTTGGCGCGATCTTCGTTTCACTGGAACTTGGAAAATCGAGTTGGCTGGTCACATCGCTCTCACCCGGAAGCGAGAAGATGTCGCGCCACTCGGTTCAAGGTGGCGATATTGCGGGCCTGTTCGGCTGTTTCACTAGTCTTCGTGACAAGGCCCGCGCTCGGGAAGGAAGACTTTTTCCGCTTGTGGTGATTCAGGAAGCCGGATTGGATGGATTCTGGATCGATAGAGCCTTGAAGCAGGAGGACTGGATCGAGAGCCATGTCGTCGATGCGGCGTCGATCGCAGTTCCCCGCAAGCACCGGCGTGCAAAGACGGATCGTATCGACGGGGAGATGCTGGTCCGTACGCTGCTGGCGTTCAAACGCGGAGAGGCACGGGTCTGCTCAATGGTCCGCCCTCCATCACGGGAAGAGGAAGACCGCCGACGTCTCAGTCGGGAGCGTAAGGTTCTGGTGGGCGAGCGCACGCGGCATATCAACCGCGTCCAGGGCCTGCTGCTGAGCCAGGGCATTCGAGGTTACCGGCCGCTGCGACGGGATCGGCGTGCCTGTCTCGACGAGTTGCGAACGGGCGATGGTCATCCCTTGCCGAAGCATCTCAAGGCGCAGATCGGACGAGAACTGGACCGCATCGAACTTCTCATGGAACAGATTAAAATGGTTGAGAGCGAACGGGACGAATTGGCAAAAGTGAATGACAACAATCAATGTTCGCCAGTTGTCCTGTTGCAGGGTCTCAGAGGGATTGGCGCCGAGTTTGCCACCGTTCTGACGCAGGAAGGACTGTTCCGGCATTTCGACAACAGGCGGCAGGTCGCGGCTTATGCCGGTCTGGCGCCTTCGCCGTGGAAAAGCGGATCGATCGACCGTGAACAAGGCGTCTCGAAATCCGGTAATCCGCGCCTGCGCACGGCCATGATCCAGCTTGCCTGGCTGTGGCTCCGCTACCAGCCTGACACCGCGCTGGCGCAGTGGTTCCATGAACACGTGGGCGCAAGAAGTAACCGGAGCCGCAAAACGGCGATCGTTGCCCTGGCCCGCAAGCTTCTTGTTGCGCTCTGGAAATATGTCACGAGTGGTGTCGTTATCGATGGCGCGCATCCGGCGTCCCGCTGATGGAAACACCACAGACATAAACCCCATCCCCAGGACCTGATCAGTCCTGTGGATCCAGGTGAACGGACCGATCGGCCCCATGGCTTGCAATGCCGACCTTTCAGAATGGTCCCGTTCTCCTGAGCCTTTGCCCCGAATGCGGGATAGTGGTGCTGCCGCGCGCGAGCGGCGACCGGATGTGAGGTTCTACAGGTGCGGCATCGCGCCGGTAGTCGTTAAACAGGCTCAGACCATGGATCCAAAACACGGAGAAGAAAAAATGATCTCGCAGTGAAAGTGGCCATTGACGTGAAACTCCTCATGTGAGGGGCCGATAAACGCGTGCAAGCGGATGCACTGCTCGATCGTGTCGCCGCGCCCGGCTCCGGTTTTCGCCAAGCGCTCGGACGCGAAGCCGCCGAACTGACCAAAATCGGTAATAGCTTTCGCATTCGTCACTCTGAGACGACGCAGGAAGCGCTGACCTCTCTTGATCAGGTCGACTACCTTTTCACGCGCATGTTCGCATTTGTGCGCGTGATCCTGAAGGGAACAAGTCGTGGCGGGTAACCTCTATGGACTGATCGCTGGCCTCCTTCAAGGGATGACCCACGCCCAGCTCAGCGAGGAGCCGCAGCGGGTCGCAGGGCTGACCGTGCCTCACGAAGAGGGCTTGTCAAAGCAGCTGCGTATCGAACAAGCGCTAGCGAACCTGACACAGGAGCAACTGGCGCAGCTTGCGCTGAAATTTGGTGCGGATCGTCGCGACATCTCCCTTGATGAAGCGGGCCACAAATTACTCGAGGCAAATGACCCGCCGCTAACGCACATCACACGGCGGAACGTCGCACGCGTCCTGGGAAATGATCTCACCGGCGAGCGCGGCACAGTGGAAATTGTTGGACGATATTTTGTCCTTTCTACACCGATTGAGGATTTCCTTGGAAGCCGTGAGCAAAGCCTGCGTGATCGAATTGATCGGCATATGGATCAGAATCCGGGCGACTGGTCGGTCGAAGATTTATTCGGCGAAATCGGTGCATTCGACTGCTCTAGGGCTAGATTCGGCGCACTGCTCGAAGAGGCCGTTCATCCGCTTTCCCGGTCTGGCGACGATCAAACAGGGACAGTCATCGCCCTCAACAAGATTCTTGCGCGCGACGGATACGAGCTCTTACAGGACGGTGAGCTCTCCGGTCATCCTATGTTCGGTTTCCGTCCCGTCTCGCGTGGTGTTGGCGGTCGACCTAAGAATTTGATCTTTGCCTCGCAAGGACCGAAGCCGGAGATCGGCTTCGCCGATGCAATCAACAACGACATCGTCATTCTATCCGGCGAAGAGAGTTGCCTGGTCTACGACCGGTCGATAGGCGCGAGCGGCCTTCTGTGGTCGGAACTCGTTTCGTGGTGGGGCGAGGTCACGCCAGGGGCTGATGCAGCAAAACTCGGAACTCGCCTCCAAGCATCCCTAGCCTCTGACGCGGAACGCAAACTTTTCGCAACCTACTTCAAGGCCTATCGGTCCGCCCTCGGCGACGCGCTACCTGCGCTGCTGCCGCAGGTCTACCTTCACTATGATCCTGCTATCGTGAAAACCCTGCGCCACCGGCTTCCGCTACCGCGTCAGCGCATGGACTTCCTGATGCTGCTTCCCAGCCGTCAGCGCATCGTGATCGAAGTCGACGGCAAGCATCACTTCTCGGAAAACGACCTTCCGTCATTGAAGGTCTACGCCGACATGGTGTCGGCCGACCGCGAGCTGCGCCTTGCTGGATATGAAGTCTATCGGTTCGGAGCGAATGAACTGGTCGGTAACAGCGCCGAGGCGAGGATCACGGATTTCTTCGACAAACTTTTTCGACTGCATCGCATTCGGCAATGAACTCGTTCGCTGAAGGCAGACGACAAGGCAGACTGAGATCATAGACCTTCGGTGTTGGGAGAGTGATAGTGTCTGAGTCACCCGAAGAACGTCTGGAGCATCTTGGGCGCCCGGGCGATCTGGTAATGACATTTGTGGAGAACAAAGATCGCGAGAGCGAGCCGCCGAGGTCGATCTCGTTCGTCGGCATCGAATTCAAGCCGCTTGGCTACAAGCAGTTGTCGGATGCCCGCCTCCATCTGCCGGTCACGGTGCCACTCGACTGGAGCAACGCTCGCGTCTTAGGGACCGACGTTCCCGGGCTGGACATCGACAGCTATGTGCACGGCCACACCACGCTAGAGAGCGTGTTCTCCTCTACGACCGTGAGTCTGCAGCGTGGTGGCTGGCTGCCGTCGGGCCTGGCCTTATCTCGGCATGGAGTTACGGTGCTGCTGGACCGCAATGTCGTGGGCCAGATCAAGGCGCGCTACGAAGATGGAACCGTCGTGTCGTCGACGCAGGATTTCCTTGACCTCCTCAACAATTTGGACGTCCGCATCAATCCGATGCTCTTCGCCATGGAGAGCAACGGACGGAGCTTGCCGGCGCCATCCGTGGTGGAGTCGCAGCTCAACGAGGCCGTTGGCCTCATTGGCAGGGCTCTCCCGAAAGCTACGCTCGTCGTCGGCGAAGGTAGCCTAGCTGGAGCGCTCGGGATACTTGAGGAGTCTCGTGCAGATTTCCATAGGAAGCAGGCATTCCTGCTCGAGGTTGCGCCGACCCTCGCTACACCGACTAGCTTTCGCCTCATGGCCGACCGCTGGGGGGAAGCACTCGCTGCGGCCGACCGGCATGGTGTTCGTCGGAACTCCCTCGTCGTCCTGGCAGTACTCAGTTCGATCATGGTGCCCAACTCCGCCAGTCCGGCGAAAAAACTCCTGAAGTTCGGGCCAGACTATGACGATGGCGACGCCTACAACGCATTGGCGGACCTCCGCTCGCTTGAAATCCTGATCAACCTGTACTCCATCTATCCTAAAGAGCGCCCGGCGCTGTTCACAGCGGATAAGGCGCTCGCCCTCTTTTGGGTCGGGATTCAGGCGCACTCGTTTCGCCGCACGGGCGAGGAAGTATTATTCGACTTGGCACCGGTGGAGGAGCTTCTGCCCGGTGACTCAATCGGCAAATGGCAAGCCTCGATCTCCTCGGCTCCTTAAAGCGACAGCGGCGTCGCCGCTGCATTTGGGGTTTCACCGCATCGACCTTCGCGACATCGGCGAAGGCGCGCTTGATTTTCGTTATGCTTCCGTTTCTACACGATGGCAGGTGGCACGCTGGGGAATTGGTAGACAGCTGCAGTTGGGTGCAACAGCGTCTGACGATTTTCATGCTTGGAAGCGGCAGGTTTTGGCGTGAACCGAAATTCAGGGATCGGTGTGACAACGTCGGGCTTGTCCCAAATATCGGTCCTACCGGTCATCATCTAGCGAAATGAAAGAATACACGGTTGCGGGCTGGTACCAGGTCAGGCTTAACGGCGGAGATTAGCGGCGTGAAGCAGACATCCCTATTTAGGAGGGGTATAAAGGGAGATGGAGTAGATATAGTTCTCATCGCTATCCCGCATGGCCCGCGTGGTGAGATTCGAACCTCGACAGGGTAAAATGCATGCGCAAGTCCGCTATCCGCCTTGCCGGCAGAGCGTCGGATGATTCATATCGACTTTCCGGAAACGTTTCCAACCGCCTGTATGTCCGACATGAAAGCGACTGCCTCCAGTCTGCTTCAAATTCATTGAGCAGACCGGCAGTGAAGGGGGGGGAGAGCTGACTGTCAGCTTTCAGGTGGGCACGTTCGAAAATCGACGTCTCCAGAGATTACGAGGGAGGTCAATACTGAATTTTTGAAAACTACCATTGCCTCTAAAACATTCGATCTAAATAAGGAGCATTGCGATGCAGAAACCCACCTTACATTCAATCTGGCTTTAAGCCACTAGACAGGAAAATTCATGGGCGACAAATAGATGTGAGACTGAGATTAGAAAATTTTTTGGTAAAAAGCACATAAAGAGGACCAAAATGGTCAATGTTGAAAAAGATCATTTTTTTCGAGCAGCGCTTGAAATTGGTTATAGTGGCGATAACGATACATTACCTTACGATCTGGACGATGGCTTCATCAAAGACAAAGCAATGGATCTTGCTGGGCTGTGCTTTGCCTTATTTCAAAGTATTGATACCGGTAACGTTGGGAAGCCGGCCGCCTTCATGAATGGCCTCGTAATCGTATCGGAACGGCTCCTTGTTCCGTCTGGACCGCATGGCTTCCGTCTCACTACCAAGATCCATCCCTTCTGGAACCTCTATCTTAATGGCTTAGGCCTAGCTATTGCAGAAGCAAATGAGGCGCATCGAAGCGCGCGTGCGCATTCATATCGGCTTGCTTCACAGGGGCCAGGCTTTTTTGACCGAGCCCGATCTTGGCGTGCCTATAAACTTGCGACCTTAAATGAGTCTGACCTAGAGGTAGAAGGTGCTGTCGTAATCCAGACCGATATTGCAAGCTTCTACGAGCATATATACCATCACCGGCTCGAAAATGTCATCAAGGATCTCGCGCCGGGATCAACCTTGGCGATGCAGATTGACCGTATTCTAAGCAAGCTTGCAGCAGGCCGATCTTTCGGTCTCCCGGTCGGTGGGCAATGCGCGCGCGTTCTGGCTGAAGTAATGATGACGCCGATCGATCGATCACTAACCGATGCCGGGCTCATCTGGCACCGTTATGTCGACGACTACACTCTGATTTGTCGTTCGCAACAGGAGGCTTACAAAGCACTTTCGGCATTGTCGCACGCGTTGGCTGATTACGGCTTGTCGCTCAATCGTAGCAAAACGACTTTTCTGAGTGCCAAACATTATAGAGACTTTATTTCAGCACAGTTGGGAGAGACCGAAGATTCGAGCCTCGCGTTAAGAGAACTTGACCTCCACTTCGATCCATATTCGGACAATGCGAGCGCCGAATATGAAAAACTAAAACAATCATTCGAGAAAATCGACATCTCCTTTTTGCTTGAACTCGAGCGGGAGAAATCCCAACCTGACAGCTTCGTGCTCGCACAAATTGGTCGTGCGCTTAAGTTTCAAGAGCCAAATATGGCAGTCCAACTATGCGCGACGCTTCTCAACCCGAATAACCTAGGTTTCGTGGACAAAGGTTGACAGTAACGTCCATGATTGATTCAAAGCTGCCTTTTGGAGGCGTTGTTGGGCGAGCGAATTGGGCTTTCGGACGAGGAATGGGCCATCATCGGGGCGCTGCTTCCGCCTGAGAGGGGTCGTGGCTGCCGTCCTGCGCAAGACAATCGTCTGTATTTCGAAGGCATGATGTGGATTGCCCGAACCGGATCGCAGTGGCGCCACCTGCCTGATGATTATGGCAAGTGGAACAGCGTGTTCCGACGCTACCGACGATGGGTGACGACAGGCGTGTTCGATGCGATGCTCGAAACCTTGGCTGAAATGGTCGAGCGGGATACCACTGCCGACATGATCGACAGCACGGTGGTCCGGGCACATCATTGTGCTATCGGTATAAAAAAGGGACACAGGAAACCGAGGCGCTTGGCCGATCGCGCGGTGGTTTCACCACCAAACTGCACGCCCGATGCGACGCCAGGGGACGCCCTCTCGGTTTTGTCCTGACGCCGGGACAGACCCACGATATTCAGGGTTTCGGCCCGCTGTTCCGCATGATCGCTGACAAGATCGAGGCGTTACTGGCAGACAAAGGTTACGATGCCGACCTCATTCGCGAGGAACTTGCCAAGGCCGAAATCGAAGCCGTCATCCCGAGCAAAAGCAACCGTCGCAATCCTGTACCTCATGATAAAACCAAATATCGCTGGCGCAATCTCGTCGAGCGCCTGTTCAACAAACTCAAGAACTGGCGACGCGTTGCCACCCGATATGACAAAACCAAGGAATCATATCTTGGCTTCGTCAGTCTCGTGTCAGCACTCCAGTGGATACCCTTTGTCCACGAAACCTAGACTCGTTCCGTGCATCGTGGTCAAAAATCATGCGCGGGGTATATGCCGTTCGGTCAAATGATCAGTTTGCATCAATCTTCGGCGCGCTCGATGATTTACTTGATCATATACCAGCCACCAGTGGGCATTTGCTCATTCCTGAAGCCAATATGTTGCATTTCTTACGAGCAATCCGCTTCGTCAGAACTGATGTTCGTGGAACATTCGTCCGAAAAACCTATGATTCGACAGCCTCCTTTTCTGTCCGTCGCGCCTGTATCGACTGCTGGAGGCATTGGCCAGACCGCTCAAACTTCACGCGTCTGCGTAACCAATGGCAAAATTTGGGTGCCGATGAGCAAAGAATGCTGTGGCTGGCTGCTGGGGCATTTGGTGACGAAGGGCAAAAGACAAGAGACCAACTGCGCGGTTCGCTTGCACAGGCGTGGCGGCTCGGAATTGAGACGGACTCGTCGAGCAGCTTTGCGGCCTGTTATGAAGACTGGGTGAAGCATGTCGTTTAAGAGATTGCCCAGTTGTGACCCGAGAACCGTTGCGCGCGACATTCCGGGCGTTCTCGACATTTTGTTTCCACGACTAACTGGCGGCCTCGTCAACTCCTTGAACGCAAAGATGTTTTCCTTCCCTGGCATTAGTCCGGTTCCCGACGAGATGATCGATAAAAGTCGGCTCCAAAAGGCGATGATGTTCGAACTGTCAATGGCGCGCGCTGAAAGCGAGTTGCGGGACGGAGCAGTCGCGTCGTGGGATGAATGTCTAGCAGTTGCGTCGAAGCGGCAGCGTCGTCATTTCGATGCACGTATTCCTGAAAAGCTTGAATCCGATGATATCTTGGTTGCTGACCATGCCGCTTGCAATCTAGTGACGATGTTGAACAGCATTCAGGCCCAGCATCCATCTACCATTTTGGAGCATGCTCCCCTCATTCCGGGCCTCGGTTGGGTGGCATCGGGCAACGGGGACTTCGCGATTGGCTCGACGCTCATTGAGGTCAAGCACATTGAACGCAACTTCGGCGCAGCGGATTTCCGGCAAGTTTTAATGTACTGGCTCCTTCGATACGCGCAAACCATCGAGAACGACACTGTCATCTGGTCAGATGTTCTATTATTAAACCCTCGGCGCAATGCAGCACTTTTGGTAAATTATAATAATCTGATCAGGTCGGCGTCTGCGTTGTCGAACCCCATTGAACTGGTGGAGTTATACCAAGGGCTATCACCTTTGACCTATATGAGCCCAGTTTCTGAGACCGATGGATCGGATGGTCTGTGGCAGGGCGGTGAGGTTGTTCCATGCGGTGCATGCGGCTTCGATGATGTGTTCGATGCCACTGAACACGGTGTTGGACAGCCAGTTGGCGCGGAGGAACTGCCAGATATTCTCGACCGGGTTCAGTTCGGGCGCGCGGGACGGCAGGAAGACCAGGCTGACGTTGCGCGGCAGTCTGAGTTTGGGTGTCGTATGCCAGCCGGCACGATCGAGCAGGACGACGGCATGGGCGCCGCGTGCGACGCAGCGTGAGATTTCCTCGATATGCAGTTGCATGCTGGCCGTGCCGGTAAACGGCAGCACCAGGCCTGCCGCCTTGCCAAGTGCCGGGCAGATCGCCCCGAACAGCCAGGCATTCTCGTAGCGCTGGTCGGCCGGCTGGCGTGGTCGGGTGCCACGCCGCGCCCATTGTCGGACAAGGCCGTTCTTCTGCCCGATGCGGGCCTCGTCCTGAAACCAGAGTTCAATCCGCCTGCCCTTGGGCAGATGTCCGGTGTGGGCGCTCAGGATCGTGGGGAAGTTTTTTTAAACGCGTCCATGACGGATGGATCCTGTCCGGGGTGACGCGGACGCGCGCTGACGTGGCTGAACCCAAGCCGCTTCAGCAGGGTGGAGACATGGCGTTCGTGATAGGAGACGCCAAAACGCTCTTCGATGACCCGCTGAAGATCGACCCGACGCCAGCGCACCACACCGTCCCGGGCACGGTCAGGCCCTGTCGTGACCAGCGCCGATAATTCTGCCAGTTGGTCCGCTGTCAGGCGGCAGACCGACCCGTTGCGCCATTGGTCCCGCAAACCATCCGGCCCCGTAGCATTGAACCGGTGCACCCAGTCCCGCAGGGTTTGCCGGTCCATGCCGCCGATCCGCGCCGCTTCGCCACGGCTGGCACCATCGCGCACCGCAGCCAGAGACAAAAGGCGCCGTGCAACATTCGCATCCCGCGTACGAGAAGCCAGACGTCGTAACGCAGAAGCCGTATAATCCGTCCGTAAAGCAATCGCACCAGCCATTCCCGATCCTCCCTCTCACAACAGAATCAGAACAGGCCCTTCGCGTCACTTCACAGATGAGTCAGAGACAATAGCCCTTGGTATTACTGCGGTCCGTAGTCGGGCAGGATTTGGATCGGCGCTAAACTTTTTTATGCCTAGAAAACCTGAACGCCGAGTCATAAGAACTATTATCATAGGAATAAGGATATAAGTTTCAATATGGGGTATTGCCTAAATGCCAATAGTCTAAATCAAGCGTGGCAACCTGAAATAATTATGTCTGCAATGCAAATATTAACCCTGAAGCCCCTACGGACGAGGATGGCATGGCCGCTTCACGTTCCTTGAGCAGACAGGCAGTTTAGGAGGGTAAACGGAAGGTCTGCCATTGGAAACGGGGGATCGAAAGAAGCCGTTCGCAGCACTGATGTTCCTGTTGGATAGCTACCGAACAAGCAACCAGGCTCAGGACTCATTCTTTGAGGTAGAAGATGAAGCTTGCTGCGATCTGGATTGCGGACATGAGCGTATGAGCGCACCGGTCGTATCTGGTCGCAACACGTCGCCAGTCTTTCAACTTTGCGAACATGTTTTCGATAAGGTGGCGCTTTTTATATAGGAGCCAGTTGTATGATGGCTTTGATTTCCGGTTCTTCCTCGGTGGAATGCAGGCGGTAATGTTCCATTCGACAAGAGATCGTCTGATCCGGTTGCTGTCATAACCCCGTTTCCCTCTTCTGTTCCTTCCGGCAGGTCCGCCAGAAGAACATCTGCCCCTTTGAAGTCACTGACCTGTCCAGCAGTCAGATACAGGCGGACGGGCCGGACCTGGCCATCATACACAGCATGCAGCTTTGAGTTCAGTCCGCCTTTTGTGCGGCCGATATGGTGGGAAAAAGCCCCTTTTTGAGCAGGGACGCCGCTGTCCTGTGTGCCTTGAGGTGTGCCGCATCGATCATCAGACGTTTTGATCGACCTGCCCGTTCACTCAATGCTGCGAAGATCCGGTCAAAAACACCAAGACGGCTCCAGCGGATGAACCGGTTGTATAAAGTCTTATGCGGACCATACGCTTCGGGCGTATCTTTCCACTGAAGCCCGTTACGGATCACATAAAGAATCCCACTCAGAACACGCCGGTCATCTACCCGTGGCACTCCGTGCGCCAGAGGGAAAAACGGCTCAATCCGCTCCATCTGGCTTTCAGACAGCAAAAACACGTCACTCACAGACTCATCCTCCATGAAGACCTGTGAAGCATGGAACATCGCTCAATTCCATAAATTAATGGTCTTGAGCCCAAAAACCTAAATAGCCCATGGATGGAAGATCTTTTTTCTTCTCGGAGATGGGTAATGCTATCTGATAGCAATGCGGAAAATCTTATGATATTATTTTTAAAATTTTAGGCCATGAAAGGTATGGAGATGACAGAGCAGGAGCATAATGACAAGATCAAGCATTTGGATTACATACAAGCTGTTATAACCCGGATGGCGACTGCTTCGTTTTCGATTAAAACGGCAGCAATTACGATAACGGGCGCAGTTATTGCATTGATGCCAAAACTCGACACATGCCACTGGAATTATCGGACGTTACTATTACTGGTCCCAATAGTTTCCTTTTGGTATCTTGATGCATACTACTTGAAAATGGAGCGTTGCTTTCGGCATTTATATGACGCCGTGCGTACATCCCAAGCACCTACTGATTTTTCAATGAGCCTTGAGCCATATCTCTCCAGAGAGTCAATGTGGAAAGTTATGGCCCAGCCTCCATTGTCTATATTGTATATAGCCACAACAATTGTTTTGATCGTATTTTTAATGTTGTGATGTCTATGTTCGTCTGAACGTCATGGCGTGTGAATAATACAGTATATCTAATGCCTCCTCTGGTTTTTTTTCTATACAATACGGGTTTAGAGCATCGTAATTTGAAATCCATCCTCTCATTTTCCTTTCATCAAGATCCACTAAAAAGCTCAAGTCAATATCATATAGAATTTTGGGGGCTATCCTGTGCGAACTTTCAACAGTGAAAGACTTATCTAATCGTTCCAGACCCGGGCCCATAGGTGGACGATTGGTAGGTTTTATTTGCAGTGTATTTAAATTGCTAATTTCTAAATAAAGCCAAGATGAATATGTCTGAGAACGCGCAGATTCATCTATTGTTTTTGCAATGGAGTTTTCTGTGTTGAGAAAGAAAACGCACTCACATTGGTCCATCATTTTTGTTAATGCTACAGATAGCATATTGTGAACATGTGATGTGGTTATATTTCTCATCGCATAATCATATGTAAAACTCGCGTCATTATAACAAAATTTATCATCAAAAAATTTCAGTAATTCATCTGCATGCTGCCAAATCTGAGAGTCAATAAATACTTTTAATCCAAAGTTATCTTTTAGATATTCAGCAAGTTCAATAGCTTTATTTTCATCTTTGTGCGAATGCGACAGGAAAATATGGAATTTTTTTGACGGAAACCATTTCTTGATGAGATCTCTTGCTAAAATATTCCCTTTTCCATCAAAAAAATCTTCCCATATAATGGTAGGATTTATATTTTTCTTTATAGATTCAATATCTACTCGGTAACTGAATTTATTATCGAGAACTATACTATATGCTTTATACATAAATGATATCCCTATACTTTTATGTAATTTCGAACTCCTGCATGTGTAGATCATACTTCATTAAGCGATAAGTCAATAAAGAACTGAAACATAAATATGTGTTATAGAGATATTTATTTCCGCGCTATAGTTTCTTAGGCTCAGGACTCATTCTTTGAGGTAGAAGATGAAGCTTGCTGCGATCTGGATTGCGGACATGAGCGTATGAGCGCACCGGTCGTATCTGGTCGCAACACGTCGCCAGTCTTTCAACTTTGCGAACATGTTTTCGATAAGGTGGCGCTTTTTATATAGGAGCCAGTTGTATGATGGCTTTGATTTCCGGTTCTTCCTCGGTGGAATGCAGGCGGTAATGTTCCATTCGACAAGAGATCGTCTGATCCGGTTGCTGTCATAACCCCGTTTCCCTCTTCTGTTCCTTCCGGCAGGTCCGCCAGAAGAACATCTGCCCCTTTGAAGTCACTGACCTGTCCAGCAGTCAGATACAGGCGGACGGGCCGGACCTGGCCATCATACACAGCATGCAGCTTTGAGTTCAGTCCGCCTTTTGTGCGGCCGATATGGTGGGAAAAAGCCCCTTTTTGAGCAGGGACGCCGCTGTCCCGTGTGCCTTGAGGTGTGCCGCATCGATCATCAGACGTTTTGATCGACCTGCCCGTTCACTCAATGCTGCGAAGATCCGGTCAAAAACACCAAGATGGCTCCAGCGGATGAACCGGTTGTATAAAGTCTTATGCGGACCATACGCTTCCGGCGCATCTTTCCACTGAAGGCCGTTGCGGATCACATAAACGATTCCGCTCAGAACCCGCCAGTCATCGACGCGCGGCACGCCGTGAGCCAGAGGAAAATACGGTGTAATCCTCTCCATCTAGCTTTCAGACAGCAAAAATACATCACTCACAGGCTCATCCTCCACGATGATCTGTGAAGCATGGAACTCGCTCAATTCAATAAATTAATAGGTCCTGAGCCTAGCACTACAGTTGCATTTTATGGCGAGAGTGCGCGCGGATGGCACTGGCCTGATGTGTTCGTCGAAAGACGGACCATCTGAGAATGTGAGCGACGGGTAACCTGCGTTGTGAGAGTTTTACGACGAGGCGCCTGATTTCCTGGATGGACCAGCGGACGAGGACTGTCGTGTCCTGTGCGGTGTTTTTTTCGGTTTCAGTGAGTTTGCCTGGTAACGGACACTGGCCATGACGGCATAGGCCAGCATGACCAGGGAGACATGCCGATGCCATCCATGCCAGGAGCGGGTTTCGTTATGATCGAGACCGAATTCGTTTTTTGCAGTCTCGAACCCTTCTTCAATTCTCCAGCGCGTCCCTTCGACGTTCACCAGTTCCTGCGTGGTTGTCCCTTTCGGGCACCAGGTCGTAAAATAGGCAAGGTCCCCGTCAGCGATGTTCCGGCGGATCAGCAGGCCACGTGTCCATGGTCCGGCTATAGGGCAGTCAAATTCTTCAGCATCCAGGTCAGCAAGCGGAAGATACGCCCAGTCATACAGCCGCTCACCTTTTGTGCCGTGCCCCGCTGACAGACGACGCCAGGCCTGGTCTGGCAGTCCTGCTGCAATATCTTTCGCCTCTCCGGCAATCAGCGGTTCCATTGCCCATGATCCGAACCAGTGATTGCCCTTGACCCCAAGGACATATCCGATTCCTGCCCGGCGAAGCGTGCGTTCCACGTCGCCCACGCCGTAAACGCTGTCCGCAGCAACCCAACGGAAAGGCACACCAGCATCCAGACACCGCTCGATCATCTTCGATGCCAGTGCCGGTTTGGTCGCAAACACTACGTCATCAGGAACGTGAACCCGCTTCATGCGCTCAGGCTTTGATGTCCAGTCTTTTGGAAGATACAGGGCGCGGTCGATAAAGGCATGCCCCCGTTCCGAAACATAAGCGCCAAACACACCGATCTGGCAGTTCGTGATCTTGCCGGCGGAACCCGTATACTGCCGCCCCACGCCGCAGGAGGCCTGGCCTTTCTTCAGAAAACCGGTCTCGTCAATGACCAGTACGCCCTCTTCAGTGCCCAGATGCTCGACCACATGGTCCCTGACGACATCACGAAGGACATCGGCATCCCATTGCCCGCGACCCAGAAGCGCCTGTTGCCGCCACGGACCAGGATCTCCTGCTGCTTCCGCACGCATCCATCCTGTCTTGCGCGGTTCGTTACCAATCAGGACATCAAGGAAGGCACACGCAGAAGCCGCAACACGCTTCTGCGTAAACAGCGGTACAATCCGCTTCTTTGCTGCCCGAAGCCCGGATGCCCACAGTTCCAGCGTCTCTTCAACTGACGCCCCGCCATTCATGAAATCCTGAATCATGGTGAGCCATAGAGTCAGAACTCATCATAAAATGCAACTGTAGTGCTAGATTTCAGGAACTCACGCCCTGTTCTTCCCAAAGGCTTGCCAGGTTACCATGGAGATGGGTTATCAGCTTGTTAGAACACCGTAGCGCTTGAACAAAGCCTCGAAGAAAGTCTTCACATTTGCCTTGGCTTCTGGCGCCTGCAGTTCCAAAGCTCCAAAGCGAAAGACTTCATAGCCCGCAAGTTTGAGTTCGCGATCACCCCGGACCATCTGTGCATAGCGTTGCACATCGGCATTTCCTACGCCGTCCGCGTAATGGTGCTTTCCGTCCACCTCGATGACAACCCGAACCCCCTGCCGCAACAGCAGCAGGAAGTCCATGCGAAAGCGCAGAAGTGCATCCGGCCCCCGCTCCTTGACAGTAAGTGGATCCCAGTGAAGCCATACTTCCGGTATCAGTGCTGGCAAGTTCGGTACGGCACTGCGGAACCCCTCAAAGAAGGCCTCGAACAACAAGGTCTGTGGCGGAGAGTTACGAGGCAAACTGGCTTTGAGACGCGCATACAGCGAGCGCTTGGCTTGCTCGGCATCAGCGATCTGCTCTGTATCACCCCACCACTGCTGCAGATCGCTCCAGCGCAGTCCATCATTACCAATGGGACGATCATAGACGAGCACCTTATCGGCATTCGTGACGATCTCGACGTCATTATCCAGCGCATCGCGGAAACGTAGATCGGGCTTGTCGGGTGAGGCAAAGATAAGATTTTTCGGTCGGCCTTTGACTGCCACGTGCGATGAAACGATCGAGAAGACCGGGTAACCTCCCTCCAAATCAGTCTCACGCAACTCAACACCGCAGTTGCGCAACGTCTCGTTAACGCACGCTACAAAGCGGCGTTGTGCTGCCTCGTCGGGCCGCACGTCGGCGGAAGCCAGCCCTTCAAGAAACAGCGCAAAGCGCCGATCGGAAGCATCATAGGCACCCAATTGGTCGAACAGCGTTTCCACCGACCAGTCCTCTGGATTTTGGTGGACGTGCTGCTGAATGTCCGCGCGCAACCCAATGAGCTTGTCACTCATTACGTGAAGCCAGTCATCGGTATCTAATATCCACAACCGATCCAGAAGGTCATCGAACCTGCGAGCGTCCCCATACAATTCCTCGCCATTGAGTCTTCGAGCGACCTCACGCCGATAACGCTTGGGGATCGACGGCCCCCCTCTTTCGCTCCAGAGAAGATCCTGGATCTGATTGCGGGTCGCGGCAGCCGGTGGACGAAAATCCAACAGCTTGCATGCAATTGCAGGTAGATCGGTGTCGGCCACGGCCTCAATACTGGAGGCCATACAATCACGCTTGGTGCCGTTAGCAACAGGCGCGGGCAACCCCAATTCTTCGCAAAGCGTCGGCAGCGTAGAATGCGGGCCGACGTCCTTTAAGGCGATGATAAGCGGAGACAATAAAGAGCGAAGTTGCGTGTAGTCCATCGCTTACGATTCAAGCTAGAAGTGGCATGGTGCACAGCAGAGCGTCGATCTGACCGAAGACATCCCGCTGCCACTGCTCGGGCGTACGATCACGTAGAGCTTACACATCTTCGACGAGGCGTTTTATATAGGTTGGCCCGTAACAGCATACTGGTCAAGGTCGACCTTGAGCATGACCTTTGGCCTTGGCGGTATGAACCTCATTGAACTGGTTTGGGTTTCAATGTGAGTGATGGGGAGTGTATGCCTTCCTCGACGATAGGTTCTCCACCAGAGGAGCGAGAGGGCAGCAAGGAGAAAAGGCGACCGTGTGAACACAAACACGATCAGTTCACAGAATGTCCGCTTCGGTGGGCAGCTAGGGCCTGTTAGGGCTTGATCCAGTCTGCAGCGGCAGCGATATGGATGACCGCGAGGAAGGACGTTGCTGTTTTTTCGTATCTGGTTGCGACAGCGCGCCACTCCTTGAGGCGAGCCCAGAGGTTCTCAACGAGATGCCGGCACCGATAAGCCCATTTTGGGCAGGCGACCGGCGCATCGCGTCGTTTTGCAGGAATGGCGGGCCGGGTTCCCATGTCCCATATCCGTTCACGGAAGACGTCCGACGCATAGCCCTTGTCCGCCACGACCCACAAGGGAATGGCGGTGAGGCTATCGAGCATGGCTGGTGCCAGGGGCAGTTCATGGGCCTGGCCGGGCGCCAGCGCAAAACCGATAGCTTTTCCGTGTCCGTCCGCGATCACGCAGACTTTCGTGCCATAGCCGCCGCGAGAGCGGCCAAGCGCTTCACGATGATCTCGCTCGTGGCGAGAGGCCCCCTTTTTTGGGCTCCCGCCGCCTTGTGGTGAGCCCTGATGTTTGTGCTATCCAGAAAAATCATTCCGAGAGCAAGCCCCTGTTGTTCCTGAACCAGTGCGAGCAGGCGTTCCCACACACCCAGCTTCGCCCAGCGGATGAAAAGCTGCGCCGCTCGCCACCATGGCCCCAGTTCAGCGGGGATGCTCCGCCATTTCGTGCCATTCTCATGACGCCAGAAAATCGCTGCTAGCGTGCGCCGCAGATCATGGGGCGGCGTCTTCCCCTTTGGGCGAACCGCCTCAATCAAAGGTTCCCAGATCGCCCATGTCTCGTCCGTAAAAGTGCCGGTTCCGTCTCCTTCTTCCATCCTTACAATATGGGAAGAATTTCAAGATCTAACAGGCCCTAATGGGAGGCTGTATGTTCGACAGAACGGTAACTGCCGCGTGTCTGGTTCCATATTGCTGAGCAGACAGACAGTTTAGGGGGCAATCAGAATGTCCGGTTTAGGGCACCGAGACGATGTTTTCTATCTTCCATTCCACTACGTGTGATTAGCGCTGCGTCCCCCAAGGCGGTCGTAGAAGTTAACGTTGCTACTTTTCGAAAGGAGACCTTTAATGATCATGGTAGCGGCCAGCTAATTCGACTGCTTAAACCCAAAGAGTGGCTGTCTATGACTACCCACCTAGGTTAACCAAGGTCGCGAAGAGGAAGTTTTACGTAATACCAAGGGCTATTGTCTCTGACTCATCTGTGAAGTGACGCGAAGGGCCTGTTCTGATTCTGTTGTGAGAGGGAGGATCGGGAATGGCTGGTGCGATTGCTTTACGGACGGATTATACGGCTTCTGCGTTACGACGTCTGGCTTCTCGTACGCGGGATGCGAATGTTGCACGGCGCCTTTTGTCTCTGGCTGCGGTGCGCGATGGTGCCAGCCGTGGCGAAGCGGCGCGGATCGGCGGCATGGACCGGCAAACCCTGCGGGACTGGGTGCACCGGTTCAATGCTACGGGGCCGGATGGTTTGCGGGACCAATGGCGCAACGGGTCGGTCTGCCGCCTGACAGCGGACCAACTGGCAGAATTATCGGCGCTGGTCACGACAGGGCCTGACCGTGCCCGGGACGGTGTGGTGCGCTGGCGTCGGGTCGATCTTCAGCGGGTCATCGAAGAGCGTTTTGGCGTCTCCTATCACGAACGCCATGTCTCCACCCTGCTGAAGCGGCTTGGGTTCAGCCACGTCAGCGCGCGTCCGCGTCACCCCGGACAGGATCCATCCGTCATGGACGCGTTTAAAAAAACTTCCCCACGATCCTGAGCGCCCACACCGGACATCTGCCCAAGGGCAGGCGGATTGAACTCTGGTTTCAGGACGAGGCCCGCATCGGGCAGAAGAACGGCCTTGTCCGACAATGGGCGCGGCGTGGCACCCGACCACGCCAGCCGGCCGACCAGCGCTACGAGAATGCCTGGCTGTTCGGGGCGATCTGCCCGGCACTTGGCAAGGCGGCAGGCCTGGTGCTGCCGTTTACCGGCACGGCCAGCATGCAACTGCATATCGAGGAAATCTCACGCTGCGTCGCACGCGGCGCCCATGCCGTCGTCCTGCTCGATCGTGCCGGCTGGCATACGACACCCAAACTCAGACTGCCGCGCAACGTCAGCCTGGTCTTCCTGCCGTCCCGCGCGCCCGAACTGAACCCGGTCGAGAATATCTGGCAGTTCCTCCGCGCCAACTGGCTGTCCAACACCGTGTTCAGTGGCATCGAACACATCATCGAAGCCGCATGCACCGCATGGAACAACCTCACCGCCCTGCCACAGACCATCCGATCCATCGGTCTCAGAAACTGGGCTCATATAGGTCAAAGGTGATAGCCCTTGGTATAAGTTATCCTCCGACTTCCGTACGCTTACTCTCGCAACCGTATCGGTAAAAGCTAACACCATCGAAGGTGCTCTCCTTGGATCTTCTCAAGAAAATGAATGCTGCGCATTCGACGACGGTGTTTTCGTCGGCAAACATGCTAACAATACCTCTACCTTTTTCCTGCCATTCGTTCAAATCAGGCATGACCTTTGCGAGGTAACACGCAAGCACAAAAATACGTTTCCCGACGATATACTTCATAATCACAATATCACCGTCTTCTTTGCGCGCGCCGCGTCTGAATCGACGGATATTCCGCTCCATATCCGCGAGCGCGGGCGGGAACTGATTAAGGACCACGTTGATTATATCGAAGCGGTGTGGTTGCCCCTCACAGGCATAGAGTTTGCTTACAACCGTGTTCCAGAGCGGTGATAACTGGACACCGCGGACTAATGACTTGTAACTGCCACTCATGGGAAGATTCGGCCGCCGGACGAGCCCGTCTGCCTCAAAGAATGTTAATTTACAGCCTTGAACGGTTGTTGGATCGATCCAAAGGCCATTGGTCAAATACATGGAGAGGATGTCCTGTTCGTCACCATCGAAATCAATCAATTCGTCTACGCTTTGGCGACGGGTAAGGTAGTGCTGAAAGGACAGTTCTGTGTCGAGATGTCGTGCAATCATTTGTAGTTCGCCGAGCGTTAAAACCGGTGCCCACGCTGTGTCATCCTTAATAAGGCCCAGTTCTTTCAAATACGATCTAGGTTTCGTGGACAAAGGTTGACAGTAACGTCCATGATTGATTCAAAGCTGCCTTTTGGAGGCGTTGTTGGGCGAGCGAATTGGGCTTTCGGACGAGGAATGGGCCATCATCGGGGCGCTGCTTCCGCCTGAGAGGGGTCGTGGCTGCCGTCCTGCGCAAGACAATCGTCTGTATTTCGAAGGCATGATGTGGATTGCCCGAACCGGATCGCAGTGGCGCCACCTGCCTGATGATTATGGCAAGTGGAACAGCGTGTTCCGACGCTACCGACGATGGGTGACGACAGGCGTGTTCGATGCGATGCTCGAAACCTTGGCTGAAATGGTCGAGCGGGATACCACTGCCGACATGATCGACAGCACGGTGGTCCGGGCACATCATTGTGCTATCGGTATAAAAAAGGGACACAGGAAACCGAGGCGCTTGGCCGATCGCGCGGTGGTTTCACCACCAAACTGCACGCCCGATGCGACGCCAGGGGACGCCCTCTCGGTTTTGTCCTGACGCCGGGACAGACCCACGATATTCAGGGTTTCGGCCCGCTGTTCCGCATGATCGCTGACAAGATCGAGGCGTTACTGGCAGACAAAGGTTACGATGCCGACCTCATTCGCGAGGAACTTGCCAAGGCCGAAATCGAAGCCGTCATCCCGAGCAAAAGCAACCGTCGCAATCCTGTACCTCATGATAAAACCAAATATCGCTGGCGCAATCTCGTCGAGCGCCTGTTCAACAAACTCAAGAACTGGCGACGCGTTGCCACCCGATATGACAAAACCAAGGAATCATATCTTGGCTTCGTCAGTCTCGTGTCAGCACTCCAGTGGATACCCTTTGTCCACGAAACCTAGTGCTTGTCAAAGTGGTAAAATGCTCAAAACAGATGCTATACCGATAGACTACCTTCGGACGATCGAGTTCAAAATCGATGATACTATTGTCAGATTTTCGACGTAGGACGGCCTTTTTCCGATATTGGTCCAAGTAATTCTGAAGGCGCCACCCTTGTAAGCCGGGTTCAACGAACAGATCACGAAAATTTTTACGAAGTTTGCCTTCGCCACCGCGTCGCGCCGAGTCCCCAATGCGACCTGATTTGGCTTCAAATACGAATACAAAGTTGCCTAGAAAAGCGACGACATCGTTTTCCCACCGTTTGTTCGTCTCCGGATCGGTCCAGACGACACTGCGGTGTATCTTTGCACTGGGCATGGATTTGGACACGATGGCAGCGATTGTAGCCTCCAAATACTCTGCCCTTGCGCTTATGTAGGCACTTTGCAATTCGGAATGCCCTGCAATCAAGTCCTCCATAATTGCAAACGGAAATGAGAAAGCCAGATAAGGCTGTGGGACAAATAGACCCTGTTCGGCAAGACGGATGTAGGGCTTCCTCCATATCGGGTTGTTTAAATAAATATGCTGGGGATCGGTGTCCCTCAAGCTTCCCATGGACAGGGCAAGACTGTCGAGCGCAGCAATTAGGGGAAGTGAGAAGCTGGCTTCCAGTGTCGTGCAGTCGAGCGTAAAAACCCAAGGCCACGCGAGTTCTGAAATTTGAACCCCGGCGTAACGCAGTTTTTCTATAGTGAGAAAGCGGTCGTCGCATTTGTGCCAAACGCGATCAGCTAGCGGATAACAGGAACGAAAAAAGCTGATACTTTCGAGAATCTCGCTCCGTATCCCCGAACTCATAAGATTCCGGATGTTTCGTAAGAACTCATGGATCCGGGTTTCAACCAAGCTTACGACACGGACCATGGCTTCGAATAGGTCAGAGAGGCAGTAACCCAATGCCTTTTCTGAAGGTAAATCAATGCGCTTCAGGAGGGCTCGCATTGTCGTTTCGCAGTCGGCCCGCGTGAACAAATTACGGTAGTAGAGAGTTTGGATGCGAGCCTTCATCTGAACAACAGCAAGGGAGTCTGTCGAGGCATCGCTCCTTGGCTGCTTGCCGATGAAGCTGTAAATGTGCCGGGCCATCACCGCCCAATAGCGGACGAAGTTACTAGGCGAAGTAGGTACTTTCTTGTGTATCGTATCTCCCATCAATAGGAACGTCTGGGCGATCTCAACTTCGACCTGCTCGAGTGGCCGAACTTTTTGTGAACCATCGCGCGGTTGAGATGCTTCGAAAATATAGCGAATGGCTGTGCGTGCAAGAACGACCAGCGGGTCCCGGGCAGCGAAGAAGGTTTCGAGCCACAAGCGAGTGCGGTCGAACTCGTCTTGCCACTGCTCGTCTGACCAGTTTTCTGTACCATCAAATTCTTCAAGTTTAGGCAACTTGCCGGTTTGATAACCGAAGATAGCCTGCTCTATGTCGTCAATTTCCATGCGGGCATTCTGGGGAGGACGGGCGCGGATGTCACCCCCCTGCGGACGTTGTAGCGCAAAGCTGCCCCTCTCCAGCCGACACGAGAGGCCGTAATGCCAATGTCTGCTATGCGGCAAACTGTCTATCGGTATGTACGTCCGACATGAGGCGATAGCCGACATTACAATGAAGGACGCGGGACGGAGATCGTCCCTGCATCGCAAAGCCAGACTGGCAACTCGCACCGACCTGGTTCATTATTTATACGATGAATCCGTTTCGTTTGCCCGACAACGACCTCCCCCTGTCGCATGCCCTCATCCTGAAGGCCGCGCTGCTGACGATCGGCTATATTGAGGAGAACGGCCCGATCGGCCTTACGCCCAACAAGGCGCTCAAGCGCTATTTTGTCGCGTGGGCCGCCGAGGCATTTGACTGGCCAGCCTATACGGTCGAAGACCTCTACGCCGTCAACAAAGTCCTGAATGAGTATGATTTCCCGCCGCTGGTGATCCTGCATGAGGTTCTGCTCAGCGCGAAGCTCGCACGGCATTTCAAGGGCACCCTGCGGCTGACCGACCTGGCGAGACAACTCAAATCAGAGCCTGCCCGGCTCTGGATGCTGTTGACGACCCACCTCCTGTTTGTCGTCGACCACAGTCCTTACACCCGAAGCGATGAGCCACTGTTCGGCAACTGGGATATCTTTCTCAACGTCATCAATATCGAGGCCCAGGTTGCCGTCACCGAAGAGCGGTTATGTTCGGTTCTCTACGGGGGCGAGGAAGAGGATATCCGTCGCCGGGATTTCAAGCTGACCGCCAGTCTTTACGTCCATGTCCTGCGTCCGCTGTGCTGGGCAGGACTGCTCAACGAGCGCCGAACAGGCACCGGCTTCAGTAGACGGGATTTCTATACCAAAACACCCTTATGGACAGCCGCCCTCAGGCTCGAAACGGATCGACACCTGCAGCCAGTGACCCGTCATTGACCACCGTCGACAGCCTTTCGGGCGCGATATCGTTCCCATATAAAAGGCGACTTCCGGAGACCGGAAGCCGCCAATACCATTCAATGGACAGATGTTACTCAGCCGCAACCGCGTCGGGGCTGTCGGACATGTCGGTCAGCCCTTCATCCCCCTCGCTCTGCCCCCACACATCCCTCGTGCGCAGTGCCTCGGGCAACCAGCCCGAACCGTCCAGAAGCCGCTCGGCAGCCTGTGCCATGTCGGCCTTCTTCAGATGTGCGATGCGGTCGGCGGCATCGTCGCCCCGCGCCTCACGCACGGCTTCGAGGATACGCGCCTTGGTGACGCGACCGAGATAGTTCTCCACCGTCGGCTGCCAGCCCGCTTCGGCTAGATCGAGCCTCAGCGCGGTGGCAAGCCGGTCGGCGCGGGCCAGCCGCTCCCTGACGCTACGCGCCAGAGACGGACCATGGGACGACTCATATAGCGCGTTGACCCCGAAGGACAGGCAATGCGCCAGCAGGGCCAGGCGACTGGTATCATCTAACCCGTCGAGCCACTGCCAGAGTGCGTCCTCGTCTTCCGGCAGATCGTGCTTCCAGCCCTCGTTGCGCTGGCGCAGCGCGTGGGCGGGAAGGCTGCCGGGCATGTCGGGGGAATGGACCTGCAGCGGGATTTCCCGGACATAGGCTTCCAGGCAGTCCGCGCCCGAGACCTGCCAGTAAAGATCGCGCACCAGCGTGTGGAGCAGTTCGGTCAGGCCGACATGCGGATTGCCAGCAAACGCATCTCGCAAGGCCAGCGTGCGCCAGGCCGTCAGTTCCGTCAGCAGGCGTTCGGACAACGGCTTCAGCCCGTCTTCCTCCTCGGGCTCGGTGTCGGGTGCGCCTTCCCTCCTGTCCCCTTCGCCGTCGTCGCCCGCGCTGTGACAGACGACCGCGTCATCATCACCCTTGGGTGCATCGTGGCGGTTCTCGGACTCCGCCAGCACATCTTCCGGGCGGACGAAGCCCCGTTCGACCAGCAGCGTGCCGTCCGTATCCAGGCTCACGAAGACACCGGCCCGGACCACGTCCGCCGGATCGAAAGATACTGGGCGTTCTTCCAGCGCCTCAATGGCCTGCTCAATCTCGCCCAAACGGCTATCGATTTCCTCCGGGAACTCATCGGCCTGCGCGTATTCCGCCTCGATGGTTTCCTGCTCGCTGTGCAGAGCGGTCAGACGCACGACTTCTTCCTCCGAAAGCGCAACAGGCGTGCCCTCGATCTCCACGAAGTCCCGCGTGTGTCCCCACGGGAAAGACAGCGCCGTTTCGACCCATTTCCAGCCCTCGGCACGGATATCCTCTGCGGCTGACGACAGCTTTTCCATGACCAACCGGTCGAGCAGGGTCGGATCCTGCAGCCAGCCGCCATCGTCTGCTTCGAACAGGTCACGCATGACGGGACCGCCGGCAGCAAGATAGGCGTCCAGCCCGACGAAGCGCACGCGACGATCCGATGCGCGCACGGTTTTTTCCGTCAACATGCGGCGGATCAGATAGGGCTCGCGGTTATGGCTCTGGGCAATAATCTCCCAGACCTGTTCCTGACGGGCATGATCGTCGCTGATCGAAAAGGCCATGAGCTGTTCCAGCTTCATGCCATCCTGCTCGTAGATCTCAAGCAGCTTGTCGGAGACTGTCATCAGCCGCAGACGCTGCTTCACCACGGCCGGCACAACGAAAAACGCGGCGGCGATCTCTTCTTCGGACATGCCCTTCTCCAGCATGTCGCGAAAAGCACGAAACTGGTCCAGTGGATGCAGCGCTACGCGCTGGACGTTTTCGGCCAGGGAATCATCCTCGGCGAGAATGGCCGATCCGGCCTCGCGCACGACGCAGGGCACCGGGGCGGTCTTCGCCAGTTTCTTCTGCTTCACCAGCAGTTCGAGGGCGCGGAAGCGGCGGCCACCGGCCGGCACTTCATAAGCGCCGGTTTCTGCCCCCTCCCCGTTCAGGACAGGGCGCACGTTCAGGCTCTGGAGCAACCCGCGACGTTCGATGTCGCGGGCCAGTTCCTCGATCGACAGACCGGCCTTCACACGCCGCACGTTGGACTGCGACAGCACCAGCCTGTTGAAAGGGATATCACGGGACGCATTGAGGACGATTTTCTGGATGGCGCTCGCCATGGCGGGACACTCCGTGACGGACGGGCGGAAGCCTCTCTCCCACCCCTGAATCCGTCACGAAAACCCCACGTCCCTCTTCCTCTCTTCCGGCCCCGCCAGACACCGGATCGCATCCACGGAACCGCGTAGAGACGGCTTTAAGGAATGCAGGTCCGTGCCAGCCAACCCGCGAGTCGATGCACACCGCGACAAATTACGACTATTATAGTCGCGCGTTCACCATCTTGTGATAGTGCCGACAGCGATAGCCGCGCGTGTTCGCGACTATCCGAAAGCCCTCTCCGCACGGAACATCTCCTTGTTCCCATGTATTTTTCTGTTCACGCCCATCCCGTCCGACATCCAGAGTGCCGTCAGAGCTCACCAAAGGTCCATGCAGAAAGGACGGAAAGATGGCACGCCAACGCGATACGATAGCGGACAGGGTGCGGCTCGTTCTCGACGCCCCGGACGCCAACGTGACACCCTTACGCAGTGGAGCCGATCCGCGGCTGGTCAGTCTGGTCCGGCTTCTGGCCCGTCAGGCCGCACGTGATTTCGTCAACGCTGAAGTGGAGGCCGCGAGGCGACGCGATCTCCAGGATTAGGGAGATGGGATTGTGAAGGTCGCGCTTTATGCCCGCTATTCGTCCGAAAACCAGCGTGATGCCTCGATCGAGGATCAGTTGCGCCTCTGCCGGCTTCACGCGGAAAAGCAGGGCTGGACGATCGTCGACAGTTACACGGACCGGGCGATCTCGGGTGCCTCCCTGCTCCGCCCCGGCATTCAGGAACTGATCCAGGACGCCACGCGCGGCCGCTTCACGATCGTGCTGGCCGAAGCCATGGACCGACTGTCACGCGACCAGGAGGATATCGCCGGTCTGTTCAAACGGATGACCTTCTCCGGCGTGCGGATCATCACCTTGTCCGAGGGCGACGTTACACACCTGCATATCGGCCTCAAGGGTACGATGAACGCCCTGTTCCTCAAGGATCTGGCCGAGAAGGTCCGGCGTGGCCTGCGCGGACGCGTCGAGGACGGCAAGTCCGGCGGTGGTAATTCCTATGGCTATGACGTGGTACGACAGTTTGACGCGAAGGGTGAGCGCATTCGCGGCGACCGGACCATCAACGAGGACGAGGCCCGCACAGTCAGGCGGATCTTCACCGATTACACGCGGGGCAAGTCGTCGCGCACGATCGCCATGGAACTGAACCGTGACGGCGTTCCGGGGCCACAGGGCCGTGAGTGGGGGCCGTCCACCATTCATGGCAATCGGGAACGCGGCACCGGTATCCTCAACAACGAGATGTACGTCGGGCGCCTGGTCTGGAACCGGCTGCGCTATCTGAAGGATCCCGATACCGGCAAGCGCGTTTCACGCCTCAATCCTGAATCCGAATGGGTGATTCAGGACGTGCCGGAACTGCGGATTGTCGCGCAGGATATGTGGGATGCCGTGAAGGCGCGCCAGGCCGAGACGACTTTCAGCCAGCCCGAACGGGGAAACGAGGCGCTCAATGAGCGCCGCCGCCCCCGTCATCTCTTTGCCGGGTTGATCCGTTGCGGCTGTTGTGGCGGCGGCTACAGCATGATCTCGAAGGATCTGCTCGGCTGCTCGACGGCACGCAACAAGGGCACCTGCGACAACCGGTTGAACATCCGTCGCGACGCGCTGGAGGCATCGGTCCTGAGCGGGCTGCGCACGCACCTGATGGAACCGGACCTGTTCAAGGAATTCTGCAATGAGTTCACCCGCGAAGTGAACCGCATGCGCATGGAACTGGGTGCCGACCTTGCAGCGATGCGGAATGAAATTCCTCGCATAGACAGGGAGTTGGATAAACTGCTGAATCTTATCCTTGCCTCAGATGACATTGAGGCCTCCAAGCGGGTCATGAAGAAAATGACGGTGCTCGAAGCCCGCAAGGAGGAACTGGAACAGAAGGTTACCAATACCGAGGAGCCGCCTCATCTTCTCCATCCAAACATGGCGGAGATCTACCAGCAGCGGATCGCGTCTCTCTATGAAAGCCTTCAGGCCGAGGAGACGAAGACCGAGGCGGCCGAGCGCCTGCGCACGCTCGTCTCGCAGATCACGCTCCAGCCGGCCGATGGCGAACTGGCGATCATCCTGCGCGGCGACCTGGCGGCGATCCTTCAGTTCGCGGCGCATAAGAAAAACGCCACGATCCATCCGGACAGTGGCGTTCTTGATGCGTTCGTATCACAAGTATCGTTGGTTGCGGGGAACCGCACACTACGATCCCGGCGAAATGTGGCGAATGGTCATTCGCAAGCGTCGTTGGTTGCGGGGGCAGGATTGCTTCTCAAGTTGCGACAATCGCAAGGTGAGAATAAAGCGGGTTTAGATAATTGTTTTGGAAAGATTTTTTCTGCGCTCGCTTGATCTTTCCCCAAGCATAGCACCTCCCATGCAAAACCATGACCGTTGTCGCGGCCTGACCTTACCGGCTCAGGTCGGTTCGTATCCACCATCCCCTCATTCGTACGTCCGCTTTAAGGCAATCACCAAAGACGATTGACGGCGAAGTTATCAAACAAAGCCTCGTTGGAGATCAGCATCATACCCTCGGCCTGCGCCTGGGCAATCAGGAAACGGTCAAACGGGTCTTTATGAACAATGTTCATCTCGCCCGCGAGACGGGCATGAGTAACGCTGATTGGCAATTCAACGAACCCCTGCCCGGCAACAATAGCCTCAAAATCCTGCGCCAACAGGGCCGCTCCCGCCAGTTTACCGATGCGGAACTTGGTTGCGACTTCCATGGCCGACGCTGCGCTCACGGCTATGACATTATCTTCATCCGCTATGACTTCCTGAGCGCGACGACTCAAATGCTCGTCGCCCGCCAGCCACCAGATCAACGCATGTGTATCAAGCAGTAACTTCAAGCGAGATTCCACCCATCAAGTTCATCGTCGGGTAGGGTCTCATTAAAGGTCTCATCCAGATTGATCTTGCCTTTGAGCGCCCCAAACACGCGACGCCCCTGCGGTTCCACCGGCACAAGGCGCACGACGGGTACAGAACCACGCGCGATCACCACATCACCACCCGCAAGCGCTTCGGCAATCAGGCGAGACAGGTTGGTTTTGGCATCGTGAACCGAAAACTGGGCCATGAGACATCTCCTTAGCTAAGGATATAGCTAAGTGACATCCCTTTGGCAAGGGACGCCTTCTACTAGCTTTGTTGCGTAAATGCTCCTAGGGGACCCGAAGATGACGACGGCGCTCCTCGATCGGCTGACCCATCACTGTCACATCCTGGAGACAGGAATTCAGAGCTACAGGTTCCGCGCCAGCACTGCCTCGCCAAAAAACAGAAAGGACAGATCCTCTTCTTGACCGACCACCTAACTATGCCTGAAATAGCATCCGGCTGGGTCAATTCCTGATGAAAAAACCGAGTCAGTTCTCAGTGAAAAGCAACATCGGAGTTATGATCTAGGAGTTGTGCATGGCGGAAATCGGGACAATTGATCGCTCAAATTCGGCCGAATGATCGAGCAATCACTCTCCGGCCTCCAGATCTGCGGCGGCGTTAGATCCCACGTCGATGGATCGATTGGGCCCCCTTGCAAATCGGTCCCGGTAGCCAGGGAGGCAGGTGCAATCGCGCGAACGCTCGATACCAATAATTCCGATCACGCTATCCGCGCTTTCTGGGGGTATCCGCATGCGACCGTCGCGAAGGGCGAGATAGAGCGCGTCGATGGCGGATTGATCACCGAGGGTGGTAAGCACAGCTGGATGACGGAAGATATCTAGTGACCAGCCCGCCGCTCGCGCTTTGGCGAGGGCGCGAGCTCGTCCTCTTTTTTCGTCGATGACGGATAAGAAGTTTCTAGTCGCGGCAACAGCGATCGTTGCCGCCTCGCCATCGTCCAGCGAAGGCGCGATCGACGTGAGTTCATAAAAAATCTTGTACTCCGTTTCGGTCAGACCGGCGAGCGTCACGGTTCCATTCCTCACGAGACTGTACAGGAAACCGTGCTCCCCATTCCTACGGCTTGTCTCGTGTTCCAGTTCTCCAGCCACAATCTCGGGGACGAGAATATCGTTGGGAATGGCTGCGAGTATCCGTTCGCCGTATTTGCAGGCGTGAAGGTTGATCAGAACACTAGTGTCGAGAACCAGCGGGTTCGCGATATTAATCAGCGAGCTTGAGCAACTCATCCGTCTCTCTTTCCTCAAGCTCGATTTGATCAACAATGCCGCGAAGCTCTACTCGACCCACCTTCAGCAATTCGGCCAATTGCCCTTCGGACATCAATCCACGTTTCCAGGCGGCGTGCGCCATAAGGCTCAGGCGGTGCGAGATCGGTCGATCGGCGTCACTCTTTGCCGGATCGCGGCGATCCGTCATTTCGCCCAGAACCTCCCGAACATGATCGTCGGTGATGCCGCCGTTGTTCTCGAACCAGGCCCAGGTGCCGCGCTTGACGAGACTCAATTCTTCGAGCCTGAGACCGCAAGCCTGGCGCGAGATGTTGTACTGTTGGGCAAGGAGGATAATCAGGCGTCGGGTCGTCTTTCCAGTTATCTCCTTTAGTTGGCGAAAGCTTTCCGAGAAGCTTTCTGCCGGCGTCAGGAACGCGCGGCCAAAGGCGTTTGCGTAGCGTTCATCACGGGACAGGAATTTCTCATCATCCTCGAGCACTTCCGGGGTTTGCCGGGTGCCATAGAAATGGCCGACTTCATGAGCCGCGGATTGGATGCGACGTGGCAATGGATGGTTAGCGTTGAGAAGAATGCAGGCGCCGATGCTTTCGTCGTAAGTAAATAGGCCCGCCACCTTCGAGTTCGAAGAAAGGCGGCGCTGATACAAGCGGATGCCGAGGCCCAGCTCGATAACCGAAAAGATGTCGGCAATCGGCCCTGGGCCGAGACCCAGCCAATCGCGTAGTTCTTTGGCATGCGTTTCCGCCAACGCAACAACATCACCGTCATTAATGCCGCGCGCCGGCGGGTAATTTCTCCGTCGCTGGATCCCTAGAATGTTCTCCATTTCAACGTCCGCCTTGATCAGATCGTTGAAGAGCAGAATGGCCTCGGTGGTGTGTGCATCTTCCGTCTCACGCAGTTTCCGGAAGCGAGGCATCAAATCGGTGTGGACGGCTTCCCTGCGAAGGAGTGCGTTCACAGACACGCCGTAGTGACGAGCCAACATCTGGATTTCCTGGACGCGCACACGGCGCACGCCCTTCTCAATAGATACCAACGTCGGGCGGGACATACCTATGACTTGGGCCGCGTCATCCTGCCGGATATCCGCGTTCTCCCGCGCGATGCGCAGTCGACGTCCTATTTCTTGCGCGCTCAGCTCATTCAAATCGGCCATAGCGCCCTCCATCCATCCAGCTCTTCAAAAAGCTTTGCTCTCCTTGCGCGGACAGAAATGCCCGCCATTCCACGGCATGCGTACCCAACATTATCCTTAACTTCTTCAGCGTTTCCTCAGTGCTTTCCCCGATTGCCACCCCGATCTGCGAGGCGTGTAAGCGAAGGGCCTCATCAGGCAACCCGGCGAGCTCGGCAAGGTGCTGCAGGTGCCGTGCGCCCACGCTTCCATATTCGACCATGATGTCCCGATCGGCCTTCAAGGGTATGACGGATAGGGCGTTGCTCGCGTCAGTAGCGCCCAGATCGAACACGACATACGCGTCTCGCGCCTCGTTAACACCAGCTGCATGCAAACTAACGCGTCTGAGCAAACAGGCAGCACACAAGCCGCACTGCTTTCGACCGCCGACATTCACCACGCGGCGGCTCTGCCAGCAGGAATGCGTGCTCGTCAGATGCCGTTCGGTTTTTCCGGGAATATCCAGGAATGCGCGTAGCGTCTGTCCCTTCGTCGACCACAAACGTGGCTGCTCAAACTTGCCCCGATAGCCCAGCAGTGCCGTAATGAATCGCTCCATCTTTCGGAAGAAAGTCGGATGGTTGCGATAGTCGGGATAGATATTGTGCAGAGGCAGCAATACCGGCCCAAGCGCACCCTGTCCGCTCTCGGGGACCATGATACGCGCCACGTTAGAAAGCTGCGCGGCAATTGCTGCTACTGCTGCAAACTGGAATCCGCGCGATCGGAAGCTGCTTTCGTATCCGCGATATCCCTCGACCTTGAACGGAATCTGCGTGAAAAAGCTGTCTCCGGTTTTCCGGCGCTGGCGCTTGCCGGCGATTCGAATGCATAGGGCCTCGTCCTGGTCGCCACTCAACGCAGAGACCGCACGCGAATCCAAGCCGTCGCTGTAAGCGACGGCGAAGGTCTTGGTCTTGCCGAAGTTCAGCGGAATCTGCCGAGCACCGATGGGTGAGCGATCTTTCGCTCCAACGAAGGAAAATCGCCACGTGTCGCCGGTCAGGTGGTTCAAGGCGCCATGAAGGCTCTTCAAAACCGCTGGCTTCTGCCAACTTTCGAGATCGATGACTGGAACGGTCACTTCCAGGGTCCGGCGCCACCCAAGCGGGCGCTTCCAACGTCGGTCAGCAAACTCAATGGCGGCACACAAGACCAGAATGTCGTAATGCAGCGACTGGAAGCCCTTCACGTCGAATGTATCCAGAACCGCTGCGTTGAAGCGAATGTGCCGGCCGACTTCCGCCGTTACAACGCCCTTTGGGAGAGCGCGGCCGGGCTTTTGCCCCTTCTCGATAACGAACAGGTGCTTGCCCGATACGGGTGAATCATGTGTACGGGCGCTCACTCTTCCGGCCCCTCGTCCACGCCGACTTTCTTTTGAACTGCCTGTCGGAAAGTGCTCTTGTTACCTGCGGCCAGGGCATCGCTGAGCTCGTTGGGTTTGATGGCCGCAAACGTCTCGCGATTCCGCTCTATGCCCTTGTGATAATCCTCGCGCTTCATGTCGCCGAGCTCGCGGGCGCGAATGCATTCTTCGTCGAGCCTGTTTTTGGTGGTGCCGATCCACTCTTTCGCCGTGCTTTCAAGCGATCGATTGAGAGCCTCGTCGATAGGCATCTGGTCACGCAAATTCGCGATCAAATGCCGCTGAAGCGCATCCGCCAGCGGCGAGGTTGGATGACTCTCGAAAATCGTTTCGACCTCCGACACCGGATCTAGATCCATCTGCGTGCGTTCCGCATGCGCCTTGAGGTCGCCGAAAAGCAGGCTAAATGCCTTCATGTCGACGTCACCAATCATACTATGACAAGCCTGCGTCGTCCGCTCTTCTGTGCTGACCGCGTCGCTAACCAAGTCTTGCCCGTAACGTTTCCAACGGCTGCTCAGTTCTGCATTTCTGAATGGCCCATCGGTCATGACAACCTCCTATGTCGGCAAGATTGACATAAAATCTGACAAAGTCAATATTAACTACATAAAGTCTGACAACCAGAGGTCTAAGCAAGAAAATTCCTGGCTTTGTGTGGCCCGCCGCGCCGAGTGATGGTGAGAACTATGTCTACGCTATCGCCTTCTAACGCCGCACAAACCTCGATTCGACCTCATCGGTCGATCGCTGGCGCACATGGCCTTCGTCGAGGGAGTTTCCGCATGCCCCGACTGCGGCCCTTATCCCCTACCCTTTTCTCTTGCGCCCGTTTACGCCAACGTACGGAGCAGTTGGTTGCGGGTTCATTGGACCCCGATTTGAACCTGCGGGAGCCAAGGTATTGAAATGATGGGGAATTTGATAGGCGCGTGGTGTGGGTTGCGACAAAAAACTCCGCTGAGCCAGTGACTTAGCGGGGTTTTTTTGGTGTTTCTGGTTGCGGGGGCAGGATTGGTCTCAAGTTGCTACAATCGCAAGCAGAGAATAAATCAATTTTAGGTAACTGTTTTAATAGACTTTTCTCCACCTGCGCTCGGTCTTAACATCCACTAATCTACTTACGGAAACTACTGGTTGTAGACGAACAGATGGGTCGTCTATGATTCTTTTTTCGAAGAGCCATGACTAGCTTCGGATAGACAATCGCCGTATCAGCGCATTGACAGCGTTCCTCCATGCGACGCCCCGCATGCAACGATGATCAATTCAAGCGCAAGAACGATCAAGACAGAGCGTCCTGTATCTGCCAGATTTTCATACATGACCGGCAACAGCACACCTCAAGCACTACGTGTCGTAGGTATCCTCCAATGGATAGAGGAAAACCTCCACGAGCCGCTGTCTGTTGAGCGTATTTCTCAACATGCAGGCCTGTCTGCATATCATTTCTCTCGGCTCTTCACAGCTCATACTGGCCGCAGCGTAATGGCTCATGTCCGCCATCGCCGTCTTGTTCAAGCCGTTCAGTGCCTTGCCGCCACTCCTGATGTTCGCCTCGTAGATCTTGCATTTGATAGCGGTTTCGACTCACAGGAGGCATTTATTCGGGCCTTCAGTCGAACTTTTGGTAGCTCACCCGGAAGAGTGCAGCGCGCCTATTGGCAAGCTTACTCAGGTCGGGCCAAAAATCTCCCAAATACCCCTGAAGATCGGCCGCATATTGAAAGAATACCAGGCCATATTTACCGAAAGAGCTTCACTATCGCGGGACTAGCCCATCACTTTGAAGAGAGAGCACGATCGGCAATTCCCGGCCTTTGGCGCCGCCTCAGTGAATTTTTTCCGAATCACCTAAACAATGTCGAAGCATATGGCGTGATGTCATGTTCAGATAGGCAGCTTGGGTCGTTTCTCTATATGGCCGGGATACCAATTGATTATAATTATCTATATCAACCACAATTAAAACAGACGACCATACCAGAAAATACTTACGTCGTATTTCGCATTACGTTAGGAAATGGGCCATCGCACCCTCAGATTGCAAAAGCAATCGAAGAAATATGGAAAATAGTCACTTTAGACCCTGATATGACTCCGACACCTGACCCAGACTTTGAAGTGTACGATCGAAATTTTCGCTATGGGACGTCAGGGTCAATAGTGAATTACTATATGCCAATTCGGATGTAGAACATGAACGCAACAAGCATCTCTCCATACCATCCAAAAATAAGCCACTCTCGCCTCAATATATTTGTCTTTTCTTTATTTTCATTACTATTTCTTCCAAACGAAACTATGGCCTTCCCAGTTGGGGAAAGACATTTTGTTGCAACTGAGGTTTCGGCGGAAAAGCGTAATGCGGACCATCAAGACAAACTTCGCGTCACCATTTGGTACCCAGCGTTAAATGGTAGCGATGAGCAGTCTTTAGATATCGGACCCGTCAATGATCCGCGCTTCAAACCCGGCTCGGCCGCACCTGACGCCCCCTTTTTTGACACTCAACGCCGCCCTGTAATCCTACTTTCACATGGTTTCGGCGGATCTGCACGAATCATGGCGTGGTTTGGAACTGCCCTTGCTCGCGAGGGATATATCGTTATCGCGCCAGACCATCCGGGAAATAACTCTCTCGATCCCATGACTTTAGGAGGGGCTCTTTTATTCTGGAAACGGCCGGCAGATCTTGCAACCGCTCTCCACGCCGCTGAAACTGAACCTCTTATCAGAGAGCATCTCGACTTATCACGCGTCGGGGTTGCAGGCTTTTCCGCAGGTGGCTTCACAAGCCTATCCGTCGCTGGCGCACGAGTAGATTTATCTAAATTATTGGCATTCTGCAAAGCGCAACCTACTGACGGTGTATGCGCGCCTCAAAAAGAGTTTCCCATTAGTTACCAGAATTCTACTTCATTTTTCAAAAAGCCAGAAGTAGTATCCGACGTCGCACTTGCCGGTGACGATATGTCGATACCCGAGGTAAAGGCCGCTTTTGTAATGGCACCAGCTTTAGTGCAAAGCTTTAACCCGACCAGTCTGAGACAAATAAAAATACCGGTAACCATTATAGCAGGAGATTCAGACATTACTGCTCCTCCAAGCACAAATGCGGATATCGCAGCCTCATTAATATCTGGCTCACAGATTTATCATTTACCGAAGGTCACACACTATGACTTTCTATCCGAATGCGGTCCAAACTCAATCGCACACATTGATATTTGCCATTCGCTACGAGATCGAAAACAAATACATCAAGACGTTCTTTATTCCGCTTTAAATTTTTTTGATAAAACACTTCAAAATTCAAAAAAATAATACATTTACAGAGGATGATATATAGATTTTCTATATTTAATATTTTCGCCTTGGAAAAGGTGACCGTTAGCGCGAAACATCCAAAGCAAGTGCTGCCGAAAAAGTACTCACGCAGGTTATCAATATTACACACTGTACCATAAACAGTCCCGGCGTTTCATCATCCTCTGCTAACGGCGCGCCGGTATCCACTTCATTGCCATACAGATCGCTATGCTTCAAAAAGCACTATCAGGTGATAAATACTGCTTTTGTAAAATCCAACCGAATAGATATAGATGAATATATTCTCTCATTATATCACTCTCGTTACGTTGTGAGGAAACTTGATAACCAGGTGTTAAGATCGGTAATCTCCGCACCGGTGATCTCATGACCCATCGGATAGACATGCCAGGCAACATCATGGCCCCCCGCACGCAGCCAGTCCCGTCCGAGGCGAGCCGCCGCCAGCGGCACGACCGTGTCGCCCTCACCATGCGCCAGAAAAACCGGCGTTGCCCGGTTGGCCTCCGTTGCCTCCCTTCCCGTTTGCCCGGCCAGCGGCAGATAGCCGGACAGACCGGCGATCCCAGCCAGGGGCGACGAATAGCGCAGCCCGGTCATCAGCGACATCGCACAGCCCTGGGAAAACCCGCCGAGCACGATGCGCCGGGACGGGATGCCGCGCGCGACTTCCTGGTCGATCAGGCTCGCCAGATAGGTCTGCGCATCACGTAGCCCCGGCTCATCTTCCCGCAGAAGCAAATCTGGCGCGAGAAGATCATACCATGCCGGCATGCGCTCACCACCACAGACCGAAACCGGTCGGACGGGCGCGTTGGGAAAAATGAACCGGACCGCGCCGATGGAACGCAGGTCGAGCGCCTGGGCAATGGGCGCCAGATCCCGGCCACTCGCACCCAGGCCGTGAATAAGGATGATCGACGCGACGGGATTTTGTCCGGTTTCGACCTCCAGCGCTTTCAGCGGCTTCATTCCCTGCTCCCCTTTCTCATCGACGTTCATGACGCTTGATGAAACCATGGTACGGGTATAATCGTACATTATCAAGCATGCGGAGGCTGTCATGAAACTCGAAATCTGGTCTGACTATGCCTGCCCCTACTGTTATATCGGCAAGCGGTTTTTCGAAGCCGCCCTGGCCGAATTCGAACATGCCCGCGAAGTCGAGATCGTCTTCCGGGCCTTCGAACTCGATCCGACCTCGGGTCCGGCAGTGACCACCACAACACTCGACCGCATCATGCGGAAATACGGCAAAAGCCGGAGCGACGCCCAGGCCATGATCGACCACATCACATCCATGGGCGAGAGATGCGGTCTCGACATGCGTTATGCCTCGGTCCGCTACACCAACACCTTCGACGCACACCGGCTGACCAAATTCGCCGAACAGCACGGTCACGGCGCAGACATGACGGAGCGGCTGTTCCGGGCCTATTTCACCGACAACTCCCCCCTCGCCGACCATGATGTGCTTGTCGCCCTTGCGCAGGATGTCGGTCTTGATGGCGACGCCGTGCGCGCCATGCTGGCGAGCACCGACTTCGCCGAAGATGTCAGGCGTGATGAAACCCGTGCGTCACAGGCCGGCATTCATGGCGTGCCCTTTTTTGTCTTCGACGGTGCCTACGGTCTTTCAGGTGCGCAGCCGAAAGCACAATTGCTGGCCGCCCTGCGCCAATCATGGAACGAGGCACACAAAACGCTGTCCGAGAATCCTACCACCGGCATGACCTGCGACAGCACGGGATGCGTCATCCCGCCTTCCGGCTCTGGCACTCCCTGAGCAGAAGTCGTCCCGCCGTATTCCCGTCAGGCAGGCGCGCCTTGGCGGGAACGGTCGTATTCGGCGATCGTCTCCTGCGTCAGCGGATCGCTGACAAGCGGGCCGAGGATGGAGTCCAGCAGACCGGGAAACCGGCTGTCCAGATCCTCGCGCCGCAGCTCAAGACGGTATTCCCGACCGATATGGCGCTGCCAGACCACACCGCTGTCACGTAACGCGCGCCAATGATGCGTCATGGTGGATTTCGGAATCTGCGGCAGCACATCACAGCAAGGATGTTCGCCCCCCACGGCGATCGTCCGCACCGCAGCCAGGCGGATAGGATTACCCAATGCCGTCAGCACGGCTTCGAGCCGGATATCCTCGCGTTTCGGATGACGTGCGATCATCCGTGGATTGGTACGCGTATCATGGGAGCGGGTCAAGAAAACGCTGCTTCCGAGCCCCGTCGTAAGCCTGTGTCTCGATAAGGCTGGCCTTTAATTCGTATGTACGCCTATGTTCGTATCATTGAGATTCGTTCATGATGACCGGAGGCCGCCTTGCCACCCGATTTCCTGCCCCATCCCCGTAGTCCAAAGCGGGTCGCCGCCGCACCACGCCCGGCCTGGCTGGCTCTCGTCGCTCTGTTACCGGGCCTCACAGGCTGCACAGTCGGCCCGACCTACAAGGCTCCCCTGCCACCGGATGCCGCAACATTCGGCGAAACTCGGTCGGAAACAGCGACCGTCGCTTCGGCCAACTCCCCGCACCAAGCCTCCGGAAAACCTGGCTCCGACTGGTGGCGTCTCTTTCGCTCGCCCCGGCTGGATGACCTCGTCACCGAGGCACTCCGGAACAACTGGTCGATCCAGGCAGCCCAGGCCAACCTGCGCAAGGCGGCCGAGGGACTCCATGCCGCCCAGGGCAGCCTGATGCCCCAGATCGACGCCACCGGTAGCGAGGGGCGACAGGAATACGGGGCAGCCCTGTTCGGTCCCTGGGCCTGGACCTTCCCGGCCTTCTCCGCCTACTCGGCCGGTCTCGATGTTTCCTACGATCCCGATATTTTCGGTGGCAACCATCGGCTGGTGCAACTGGCCGGCGCACAGAAGGACGCCGAACGGGAGCGCCGTGATGTCACGATGCTCCTGGTGGTCGGCGACACGGTCCTGACCGCCTTCGAAGCGGCCTCGACAGCAGACCAGATCACCGTGATCCGCAGCGTGATCGACACCGACAGGGACACGCTCCGGCTGGCGACACTCGCCTGGCAGGCGGGCAGGAGGCCCCGGCTGGATGTCGTGACCGCCGAAGCACAACTGGCGCACGACCAGTCTCTCCTGCCACCGCTGGTCAATGCCCATGAAGCCGCGCGAACGGCGCTGGCCGTCCTGACCGGCCATTCGCCCGCCAACTGGACCGCACCGACCTTGACCCTCGCGTATTTCAGCCTCCCGCCTGACATCCCTGTGGTGGTGCCATCCGAACTTGTGCATGCCCGGCCGGACATCATCGGCGCCGAAGCCATGATGCGCGCGGCGAATGCCGAAATCGGCGTCCGGACCGCCGACCTCTATCCGCGACTGACCCTCAGCGCGGCCGTCGCCGCCGAGGGGCTGATGGGCGGCCCCGCCGGCGCGGCATGGCGCCTGATCGGCGGAGCTGCTCTGCCACTGTTCCATGGCGGCACCCTGATGGCCCGGAAAAAACAGGCGGAAGAGGATTACCGGATCGCTTTCGATCATTACCAGTCGGTAGTCATCAACGGCTTTCGCGAAGTCGCCGATGGCCTGAACGGCCTGAAGAACGCCTCGACGGAACTGGACAACCAGCGACAGGCCCTGACCTCGGCCGACGATGCGCTGACCTTGAGCCAGGCCGGGTATCAGGCGGGCCGGGAGACCATCCTCCAGCCGATCAACGCCCGACGGCTCGTTCTGCTCGCGCGCCAGAACACAGTGCGGGCACAGACCGAGATGTTCCGTCAGACGGTACGGATCATGGTGGCGACGGGCGGTGGCCTGGCCGACGTCCATGTCACACCCGATCAGTGGCGATCTGTCCGGCTCGCGGCGCGATGACCGGCATCTGATGCACGTTCGGCCTCCAATGTCCGGACTTTCCAGCCCTTTAGGTACGTATATCCGCGTAGAACAATAACTTCGGGAGATATCTGTGCGACGCTTCTTCGTCCCCTGGCACCATGCCACCGCTCTCGCGGTTGTCACTGGACAGTAGGAACTGAACTTGGAGGTTATCCGGGATTATATGGGCCAGACCGGGATTTCGTGTTCCCGACGCCGGTTTCCTGCGGGGTCTGGCGATTGCGCGGTTAAGGTGTGGATAACTCGCCATGACAGACAAAATGGAACATGGCGCGACCGATGGCGGGTTAAGACAGTTGAAATGGAACCAGCGGCTTGGGCGTTCTTACACTCTCTTAGAGGCTTCTAGGGGAAGCCTTATGATAAGGCCACGAATGGCGGATTATGGGGCTTAAGAGGGCGTTTGCATCATGATGATGATGCCTGATTGTTTAGGAAGCATGGCGGCTCAAATGGGCCGTTTCGCATTTGTCAGGTTTGCAATTGGTGCCAAAATCCAAAAAATAAATAATATACAACAAAAACATATAGTTATCTCGATTAGCGCGCAAACAGGTTTCGAAACGCAAATTTCAAAAAAATGTAGATATATTCTATAATCCTCTGACATAAGCATGCCAGAGGAATCTACGGAATAATGCCCCCTCATGAGCCATGCCATAATGTAAACAAAACACGAACATGCAAGTTGCAAAGAATGCAACTTGATCATAGTCTCGTTAAGCAAAGAAATGCCGCCGGAAGGGTTGTTGTGGCGCGAGGGTTCGCAACGGCTGCGAACCCTCTTCGCACTACAGTCGCAAGTTGGATTTGCAATCATTTCAAATCCACTGGTCTAGTATCGTCGATATGGAGACTTTCTGCGTGACGTTGGATGGTTTGCAACGGTTGCAAACCATCCCGGAGCAGAGACGCAGCACGATATACAACCGTAGGTCGTGGGTTTGCACAGCGTGCAAACCCACATTTTCCTTGACGCCGAGAATCTTCCCTTTGTAGGGTGCGTGTCAGGGCGTAGAAACCCTTGCAGGCGGCAGGCGTCGCCCGGTAGCTTTTGCTATCACGACGCCATTTTTGTGTCCACGTTACGGGCATCATAGCGCGAGATACTTCGCCGGGAGGCGATGGCGTATGTCCAGGGCGAAAGCCTAAAGGTCATCGTGCCGTTCCTGCAGCGGTTTCTAACTCCCGGCGGCGCTCGTGGTGAGCGCTGCCAATGCCTTAGAAAGCATATGCAGGATATCACCATGCTTAAGATTGAGATTTGCCCAGAATACCCGCATCAGAGCCTTAGTAGCTGCACGTCCATGCTGGATATGCTGGCAGATATGTTTGCTGCTACCGAAGACCTGAATACCCTTGGTTCCAATGGTATTGCCGGTATCTGCATGACGCTGAATTCCATCAGTGAGGCCCTGTCCACCATCCGCGACACCATCGAGAGCGAACGGGATGGGCGCATCACAGGGAATGATGTTGCACCCTCGCTAACCCAACCCAGAAAACGCCGGTCTTCCGCCGCTGCGTGACAGCAAACATGACAGGGCGACCCGGCAGGCGGGTCGCCTTCTTTCTTGATGGGTCTGGATATGGATTTTTTTGATCAGGACAGCTTTGATCTGGCAGCGGGCATATCCGCTGCGCAACTCGCCTGCATGCAGCGGCGCATCCGTTATCTTGAGGCCGCACTGGCACAGGTGACAGGGTGCAACGGGGCGCTTCGGGAATGGTTCTCGGCTGCTGAACTTATCCGATATGGTCTGCCGGGGCTACCTGTAACAGCTTCGGGCCTGACCCGGCATGCACGGGCACATGAATGGGAATACCGTATTGCGCCGGGACCGCGCGGTGAACGGATGGAATACCATTTCACTTCCCTTCCTCAACGCGCATTTGACGAGATGCTGGCCCGGATATTGCGGAGTGCCGCACAGGTGCATGACATGGCGGAACTCGTCCCCAACATTCCCCGCCCTGCACGGCCATCCAGTGACCGGCGGCGATCGGAACCGACGCCGCAATGGCTTCTGCCACTCATGCGGATATTGCGTCAGGAACCTATGCCCATAGGGCAAGCCGTCAAACTTCTGCCGCCGGATATCGCCACCGGCCACAGGCCAGATATTCAGGAAGTGGTGCAGAAATTACGTGAGATAGGGTTATTGGCGGGGTAAATGTAAGAAATGAAATCAAAGAATATTCGCCTATTAACATATCTCGATATTGGCTCCATCCTTAATATGAAAATGAAAAAATACATAAAAAAAGGACTTCAACCAAAACATGGAGGCGACCGATCAAAATTACATGACAAAAAAAGACGCGATTTGCAGGATTTATGTCAATAAAAATGGGTATGTCTGAAAGGTCTATCTATGATCATCTTAAAATATACAAAAAATTAGATAAACGCCCTCGTAAGATGCTCAAGAAAACATGGGTAGCCAATAATAGGAAGATTCTGGCCTACATTGCCAGCGCCCCACCGGACAGGCAGATGGCAATGGCCAAGATGATTCATGACCATCTAGACATAAAATCGCTGCCGGAACCTCTGGTTAAGATTATGGACGAATAAACCCCAATCAACAGAAATAAACATGGCGGATCGCTTGTCACGATCCGCCTTTTTTGTTTGATATACTCGATCAACGCATGAGCATCGGGACAATCAACAGGCCATGAGCAAGGGAAAACATAGCGCCTACCAGAACGAATTCATCCGTGACTTTATCGCGGCCAATGTCCATCACATGACGATTGATGCGTTACGGAGCGGGCTACTTGGGGCATTCCCTGGACATGACATTCCATCCCGCTCGTCACTGGGGCGATATGTGGCAGCGCTTCCCAAAAAGTATCCCCGTCTTACCGAACGCCACCCGGCATTTCGTGATCATGCTGTCCGGGCGCTTGTCGATACCTGGAGCCAACAGCATATGACGGTGGATGAAATAGGTGCCGCGCTGGCAGCGCAATATCCAGACAAAGAAATGCCGTCCCGTTCATCCTTATGGCGCTATCTGGCTGCCACGGGACGCACGGGAAAATGGGCAAATTGGTCCCGGCATCCGCAAGCCCAAGCATATTTGCATGATGCTGACCCAAGCCTGTCGATCAGGGAACTGCGAAAAGGTCTGTCGGCCGTGCTGCCTCCCGACAAGGTGCCGGAGCGGTCGGCAATCAGTCGGTGCCTACAAAAGGCAGGGGGCAAGAAAGAACGGGCCAATACCATTTCAGCCCACGTGCGTGAACTGGTTGACGATATGGTTTATGCTTGTTCCATTGATACAATCAGGAAGGCGTTGACGGCTTCATTGCCTGACGCGATGGTTCCGTCACGTTCTGCCTTGGGCCGGTATGTGAAGAAGGTGCGTGACAGCCTGAAACAGGCGCATGCGGCCTGACACTCATCCAGTCCGATTTTTATCCATGACCACTGCAACCGGCATTATTCCAATGGCCGGTTTTTTTGTCCCTACAGGCCGTTCTGGCGTTTTGGGGTATCCGACGTGGGAAGCGGCATTAAAACCGCTGTAGCCCCCTCTTAAAGCCTCTTATGAGTCTCTTAAAAACACATGCGCACCGCATGGGTGCGAAGTATTCAGAATGTAGAAGACCATAGGGGCGACAAGTCGGACATGACATACTTCTTGCGCTTGGTGTTCTATGCTGGAAGCAGAGAGGAGCACCCATGCCTTCCAACATCACATCGCAAAAATGCCCCGATGTCCATGACCTGACTGGCGCTGATTTTCTCGTCCGGCTTATCGGCTATGATGACACCGTGCGGCTTCTGGAGGAAGCCCGGGGTGAGCGGATATACATCCCCAAAAAAAGAATGCCGTCCAAAGGGCTTTGCGGCTTGCAGAAGATTTTAAGTCCCGGCTCCATTTCCGCGCTATCGGAAGTCCTGGGGGGAAATTACTACCGGGTGCCTTTTGCCCGCCGTTTCATGATTACCCACTATCATGACATGGGCATGAAGCCTGCTGATATCGTGCGACGCGTTGGCGTTACGCGGGCGTGGGTCGGAAAAGTCATCCAGGGAGTAGAAAGAGGCAACCAGCGCCTTACGAAAAAGGCGGCGTGACGCATGACGACCGCAACCCAACTCCTTGAACTGCCTGTTACCGGTAAGAACGTACCGGACTGGATACACCTGGTCCCGGCTGGCACATTCACCGGAGAGGACGGGCGTGGCCCGTTCATCCTGTCGGACCCTGCCAGCGTTATCAGCCGGTCCCTTCCCGAAGGCGGCAGGCCCATTCCACTCGATTATAACCACGCGGCACACAACGCGGCGGCAACCGGCGCACCTGCTCCCGCCGCCGGATGGATCACCCAGCTTGAGAGCCGCGAAAACGGCATCTGGGGCAAGGTGGAGTGGACCGCAAATGGCCGCAAGGCTGTGGCCGCGCGTGAATACCGCTTCATCTCTCCCGGCCTGCGCACGGACACGGGCAAGCATGTGACTGCGATCGTGAGCGCCGCCCTGTGCAATATGCCGAATTTTGGCGAACTGACCCACCTCAACACACGCGGAAAGCGGGAAGACGCAGCCGCCCCCGATGCACGGATGGAGCATTTTCTCGGGCGTATCTGCGAAATCCTGAAACTTCCCCCGACATCACATGACGAGCAGGCGCTTGATGCTGTCAGGAAACTGGCGTCATTCCGGCACAACCAGATACCGGGCAAGGCTGCCGATCCCAAGACGGACAGCGGGCCAGCGGGGCGCGCTTTCGAGGATAAATCCAACACCGAAGTCCGCATTGACCGCCTGATTGGCCTGACCAGCCCCGATATTCGATAACCGCAAGGACAAACATCTTCAATGATGATCAATGACGCCAATCTTGGCACGTTTTTTACCCGGCTGAACATTGTCTTCAACAAGGCTCTGGTCAATGCGCAGTCTCACTACAGCGACATTTCCATGATCGTGCCGAGTTCGACCGGCGCGGAATCCTATGCATGGCTCACCAACTTCCCCGGCCTTCGGGAGTGGGTCGGGCAGCGCGTCGTGACGCGGCTGGGATCGCGCCGGTTCGATATCGTCAACAAGACGTGGGAGAGCACGCTTTCCATCAGCCGCAATGATCTGGAAGATGACCAGTACGGCATCTATGCCCCGATTCTTCAAAACATGGCCTATATGGCTGCATCGCATCCTGATGAACTGATCTTTGCGCTCCTGGCTGAAGGCCTGGTCAATCGCTGTTATGATGGGGAGACATTCTTCAGCACGCAGCACCCGGTAGGCGTGAATGGCGCAAAGAAACCCACGCTTGTATCCAATGTGTTCGGGGCGGGAAACTGCGCACCATGGTTCCTGCTGGATTGCTCCAGGCCGATGCGGCCCGTCATCTTCCTGTCCCGCAGGCCGGTGGAATTCGTGTCCAAGACGGATCTTACCGCCGGGAATGTCTTCTATAACAACGAATACGTGTTCGGCGCCAGCGCCCGCTACAATGTCGGGTATGGGCTGTGGCAGCTGGCCTACGCCTGCACGGACCCGCTGACCCCTTACAACTATGCCGTTGTCCGCGCCGCGATGATGAGCCAGAAATCGGATGAGGGGCGACCGCTGGGGATCAAGCCCACGCATCTGGTCACAACGCCGGGCAACGAAAACGCGGCCCTGCGCCTGCTGCGCTCCCAGACGATTGAAGCCACGACCAACGAATGGGCGAACACGGCGGAGCCGATCATTACCCAGTTCCTGCTTGGCGCGAAGAATGCCCAGGCGTCGTGGGGCAACATCTCCGACTTCCTGTCTCCTGCCACGACCTATGGAACAGGCGCGGGAACCACGGCGGACGGCAAGCCGCCTTCCATGGCGACATCAACCCCGACAGGCTCGTGACCCATGGCGCATGATCCTCTCTCGCCAGATGCGTTGCGCGCGGCAAGCCAGCGCATCCATGACGCCCATATGGCGGCGATCCGCGCCCATGACGGGGATACCTTCCACGTCCGGCGCGCCATGTGGGACAAGGTATCTCATGGTGGCGCGATAGGGGCTGCCATGCTGTGTCTGGTGGCTGCAAGCGGCACAGTCAGGATAATTGATCCCGCTACCGGGCATTGCGAAAATATGGCGGCGCTGGGGGCGTGGGGATCTGCTTCCCCCACGCCCATAAAGGAGAATGGGAACCGGCATGTTCTGGACTGTCACGACCCATTGAGCAGGGCCAAGATGGCAGCGGCGGCAGAAACATTTGCGTCCGCCGTCATGCGGGCTGAAGCCAGTACGGACCGCAACCCGGAAGCCGCGCGACGTCTGGTATGGAACTGGGCACAGCGCGATCCCGAATTGCGCACGGCCATGCTGCGCCTGGGCACGTGTAAAAATGGCCCCGACGTGACGGTCGTGATGCCGGACGTATCCGGCCCCGTTGCGCAGCCAGGCGGGGAACGGCTGCATTAAACTTGTGAAAGCGCGTGTCGGTGGGGCCTCCCACAAGAACCCCATTCGATCCATCCCTGAACGGAATGTCCTTCGGCAGGGAGAATATCACCGTAGCCCCCGGCACGCATGACAGGCGTACCAACGCAGAACAGCAACTTCAAGGGGAAAGAGCGGCACGCCGGTGGGGCCAGCCTTGAACCCCACATAGCGATCCCGTCACGGGGACGGTCCTACGGCAGGCTGAATTACACCGTGTCGCGACGTGCCATGACCTGTATATCCGATTGGCTGGCAGGTTGCATCAGGATTGTATCGCGCCAGCGGAAATAGGGCATTGCCGCCAAGCGCCCACCATCCCACTGTGTCAGGGATTTGCACACCATTGCCAGCCAGCCTGGCATGACTGATTGCAGCATGCTGTGGGATACGATAGGTGGCTTAATTGTCGTTTCAGGGGGCGATTATCGGGCTATAAAACGGCCCTCATAAGGCGGGTTTAGCGGTCTCTACGGGGTTCCATTCCATGTGTCCCGCAGTTCCAAACCAACTGTCCCGCAACAGCGGTGCTGATGTCCCTGCCCGCCGCCGGCAGGGCTGCGGATACTCCGGCGACGGCGGTATCCGTCTGGCCGGTCAGACCCGTCCCTTTCGCCGCCCATATCGAGACGATCGGTCAGGTCGAGCCGTTCCAGGGGGTAACACTCTCCCCCGAGATCGCCGGCCGGATCACGGAACTGGATTTCGATTCCGGGGCGATCGTCCGGAAAGGCCAGCTGCTCCTGGTCCTCAATGACGCACCGGAACAGGGCGAGCTGATCCGCCAGAGCGGCGAACTGCAGGCGGCCGAAGCCGATCTCGCCCGCGCCCGCTCGCTTATCCGCACCGGCGTGGAGAGCCATGAGGATCTGGAAACAGCCACGGCGCGCTTCGAAGCCGCGAAAGGCAATGTCGCCAGAGTGCAGGCGGTGATCGACCAGAAGCATATCCGCGTGCCCTTCGACGGCTCCGTCGGGATCAGACGGGTCAATCTCGGCCAGTATCTGAATCCGGGTGATGCCATCGCCACGCTGACGTCCTACACCCGGATGAGGGTAAACTTCATCCTCGCCGAAGAGAACGCCGCCAGCGTGCAGATCGGGCAGACCGTCCACCTGGCGTTCGACACGACGCCGGGACAGGATTTCACCGCCACGGTCACCACCATCGACCCGCGCATCGATGGTTCGCATACGCTCTCCATTCAGGCCCTGCTCGACGCCCCGCCAGCCGACCTGCATCCGGGCACCTATGCCCATGTTTCCATTGCCGCGAAGGTGGCACAGCGCCTCGTGGTGCCGGAAACCGCCGTCACCTATACCGCCTACGGAGAGACGCTCTTCGTCGAGCATCCCTCCACCGATGGCCCCACCGTCGCCGCGACGGCTGTGCGCGCGGGCGACCGCCGTAACGGATGGGTGGTCATCGACGACGGGGTGAAGCCGGATGACCGCGTCGTCACCAGTGGTCAGAACCGCCTCGTCACCGGCATGAAGGTGCGCGAGATCCCGGAAGCCCTGCCTCTGGCCGGCCTGCGGGAGCTGGCACAATGAGTTTTACTGATCGCTTCCTTCGGCGTCCGGTGCTCGCTATCGTCGTGACGATCCTGATCATCCTGTTCGGCATCCGCGCGCTGGGCGGCATCTCGACCCGCCAGTATCCGACGCTGGAAACCTCGACGATCATGGTGACGACCCGCTATCCGGGCGCGTCCTCCGATCTCATGCAGGGTTTTGTGACCCAGCCGATCAGCGAAGCCGTCGCCTCCGTCGAGGGGATCGACTACCTCTCCTCCTCCACCACGCAGGGCCTCAGCGTGGTGACGGTGCGCATGATGCTGAATTACGATTCCATGCGCGCCCTGACCGACGTGATGTCCAAGGTGAACGCGGTCAAATACCGGCTGCCGGAAGGCGCGTATGATCCGGTCATCAAACGCACCTCTGGCGGCTTCACCGCCGTCGCCTATATCGCCTTCGCCAGCACGACGCGGCCACTCTACGAGATTTCCGATTACATTCACCGCGTCGCGGCACCGATGCTCTCGGGGATCGATGGTGTGTCGGAGATCAGCTATTTCGGCGAGCAGCGCCTCTCCATGCGCCTGTGGCTCGATCCCGAAAAGCTGGCCGCGAACGGCATGACGGGTGAGGACGTCGCCCAGGCAGTCCGGCAGAACAATTTCCAGGCCGCACCCGGCCGGATCCGGGGCGTCTATACGATCAGCAACATCAACCTCAACACGGACCTCAAAAGTGTCGAGGAATTCCGCGACATGGTCCTGCGCTCGGTCGGTGGCCGGGTCATCCGGGTCCGCGATATCGGGCGCGCGGAACTCGGACCGGACAATACCGACACTAGTTCCGAGGCCAGCACGCTGCGCCCGCCTCGCGGCAAACCAACGCCGCGACCCGCGATCTTCATCGGTCTTGAAGCCTCGCCGACCGGTAATCCGCTGACGATCATCGCGCGCCTCAACCAGATCATGCCCAAACTCCGGGCCACATTGCCACCGGGGATCGATGTGCGCGTCCCCTACGAGACCGCGCATTTCATCCAGGCGTCGATCGACGAAGTCACCGAGACCTTCATCGAGGCACTGCTTATCGTCATCCTGGTGATCTATCTCTCCCTCGGCACCGTGCGGGCGGTGATCGTGCCGATCGCCACCATCCCGCTATCGATGCTCGGCGCGGTCGGGCTGATGTACACCTTCGGCTTCAGCCTGAACCTGCTCACCCTGCTGGCGATGGTTCTGTCGATCGGGCTGGTGGTCGACGACGCCATCGTGGTGATCGAGAACGTCCACCGCCATATCGAGGAGGGCAAATCGCCCTTCGACGCCGCCCTGCTCGGCGCGCGCGAGGTCGCCGGCCCGGTGATCGCGATGACCTTCACCCTCACAGCCGTTTATACCCCCATCGCCTTCATGGGCGGACTGACGGGCACGCTGTTCAAGGAATTCGCCCTGACGCTAGCCGGCGCCGTTGTCGTATCCGGCATCGTCGCCCTCACCCTCTCGCCGATCATGAGCGCGAAACTGCTGAAAGCGAAGGAGAAGGAAGGCTTCATGGAGCGAATGGCCGAGCATGTGTTCGGCTTCATGAACGCACGCTACGAGGCCGTTCTCGATTTCTCGCTGCACCATCGCTGGATCCCCCTCGGCTCGGCCGCCGTGATCTTCCTCCTGATCCCGGTGATGCTGCATGTCTCGCAGAGCGAGCTGGCGCCCAATGAAGACCAGGATCTGGTCCTGACAGCGGTGAAGGCGCCGCAATATGCCAACCTCCACTATGTCGAGACCTACGCCCAGGCGCTCTACGACAAGATGGATGAAATCCCGGAAGGGCACAGCCATTGGATGATGAACGGCATTGAGGGGATCGCCAACAGCGTCGGTGGGGTCAATCTCGACGACTGGGGCGAGCGCCGACGCAATGCCGACCAGATCCAGATGGACCTCCAGCAGCGCGTGGCGGGCCTGCAAGGCACCAGCGTCTTCGTGTTCCAGCTCCCCTCCTTGCCCGGATCGACCGGTGGCCTGCCGGTCCAGATGGTCATCCGCAGTGATGACTCCTACCGCAACGTCTTCGGCGTCGTCTCCCATCTGCGGGAGGAAGCGCAGAAAAGCGGGCTGTTCGCAGTGGTGGACAGCGACCTCGCTTTCGACAACCCTGTGGTACGGGTCACGGTCGAGCGGACGAAGGCGAACGCCATGGGCATCCGCATGGAGCAGATCGGCGATGCCCTGAACGCCATGATCGGCGAGAACTACGTCAACCGTTTCGGCTATTACGGCCGCTCCTATGACGTGATCCCGCAATCGATGCCAAGGGCGCGCCTCTCCCCCGACGCGCTGAAAACCTACTACGTCCGCGACAGGGACGGACATCAGGTGCCCCTGTCGGCGCTGGCGAGCATTCGCGTCGATGTCGAACCCAACCGCCTGCCACAGTTCGGCCAGCAGAACTCCGCCACGTTCCAGGCCATTCTCGCGAAGGGGGCCACGATGGGCGATGCGGTGGCCTTCCTCAAAGCACGGGCAGCGGAGTTTCCGGCCGGTTACAGCTACGACTGGCAGTCCGACGCGCGGCAATATGTGCAGGAAGGCAAGGCGCTGGTCTTTGCCTTCGCATTCGCGCTGATCGCGATCTATCTCGTCCTGTCTGTCCAGTACAACAGTTTTACCGATCCGGTCATCATCCTGATCAGCGTGCCGCTCTCGGTCTTTGGCGCCCTGATCCCGCTCGCCCTCGGCGTGACGACGCTGAATATCTACACCGAGATCGGGCTGATCACGCTGATCGGCCTCGTCAGCAAACACGGCATCCTGATGGTCGAGTTCGCCAACGAGCTTCTGCATCGCGACCATCTGGACCGGGTGACGGCGATCAGGACTGCGGCCGGCATTCGTTTCCGGCCGATCATCATGACCACCGGCGCGATGGTGGTGGGGCTGCTGCCGCTGGTCATGGCGTCGGGCGCCGGAGCCAACAGCCGCTTCGGACTGGGCACGGTGATCGTCGTCGGCATGATCGTCGGCACGACCATGACGCTCTTCGTGCTGCCCTCGGTCTATACGGTGATCCGGCCGCGCCGTGGCAAGACGGTGTGACGGAGCATGCGGCGCCCGCCCTTCGATCTGTGGCAACTGCTGTGCGTGCGGGCGATCGCCGAGCATGGCAGTATCCACGGCGCGGCGCGTTTCCTGAACACCCGGCAGTCAGCCGTCAGCCGCTCCCTGCACAACCTGGAGGAGCGGCTTGATGTCAGGCTGTTCACCCGCTCCCCGGTCGGTGCCGCACCAACTGCGTTCGGCCAGGAATTCATCCGCTGGAGCCAGACGATCCTGGAGAATGTGGCCGGCATGAACGCCCGCGCACGGCGAACGGGCAAGGGCGAGAACGGCCAGATCTCCGTCGGCATCCAGACCTGCGTCCTGCCTGGAAGGCTTTCCGCCTTCACGGCGGAGTTCCGCACCACATATCCCGATATCGTCTTTCGTTATTCCGAGGGCACAGGCAAAAGGCTTTTGCGTCGCCTCCAGCACGGGCAGATCGATTTCGCGGTCGTCACCCGCCGCAATCTGGTCCCTGCGTTACGGGTCACGCCTCTGTGGAGCGACCGCATCGTAGCCGCGCTCCCCACCGGTCATCCTCTCGCGACACAACCGGAAGTGTCCTGGGCGGACCTGCGTCATGAAATATTCCTGATCGGACGAGACAACGCTGGTCAGGACTTCGAGACGCTCATCCAGCGCAAGCTCGGGGAGACAGATATCGGCCCGAAGATCCGGCGTCATGATATCGGCAGCAACAGGATCATAGCACTCGTCCAGAATTACGAAGGCATCGCCCTGCTTCCCGCCTCATGGCTGCCGCTGATCCGCGATCGGCATGGCCATGACATCGCGATCACGGAAATCCGCGACGCCGGCGGTTCCTCCCATCTGGAGTTCGGGATTGTCTGGCGACCCGACAATGAAAATCCCTGCGCCCGGAGCTTCGCCCGATATGTAGAAGCTCATCGTCCGTGGACATGAGACTACTTTTTCGGCGGTGCTGCTTTTACCTGCCTCCGTGCCCTAGCGAACCCTTTGTCCGACATCATGAACTGCCGGAGCATGGGTGCGACCAGCCGGGCCGGGTCCATCGCCCCATCGTTGCCGGAAAAAAGTGCCGCATAGGCCAGCAGATCGCGATGGATATCGGGAGGTAACACCACGGTCATTTTCACCGGTTTCTCGTCGGGGATTTCCGTGATCTTCAGCTCTGTCATCTTGGATTTCCTCCATTCTGATAGGGTTTGAGCAACAGATCGCGACTGAGAATGACTGTGAACGGCAGCCCCGGCCGGTCGGTAAGCGTCGGCTGCACGTTCAGGCTGCGATCGATCAGGCGGTTGCCCACCATGGAGAAGCCGTTGCTGGCACCGCTGCGGATGGCCTGGGCGAGATTGTTTTCGCTCTGGCTGGTACCCGCCTCTGACCCCACGCTGAGCAGGGTCGTCACCAGGGCGGCTTTGAAAAGCTGGCCCCAATGATTGTCGACCTCGTCGGACAACCCGGCCTGGCCGATAGCGTCCGCGCCCGGCAGTTTCTCCAGCACGAGGCTCTCGCCATCGGGGAAGATCAGGCGCGTCCAGATAATCTGGGTCCGCTGCTGTCCGAAGGAGACGCTGCTGTTATAGGCCCCGAACAGTGTGCTGCCCTGCGGGATCAGGAGATAACGGCCGGTCGGGCTGTCATAGACGTTCTGGGTGACATGCCCCACGATCTGCCCCGGCAGGTCGGAGCTGATCTTCGTGTTCAGCGCACCCGCGATCACGGTGCCCGCCTGGAGGACGTAGGGCGAGACCAGCGGCATGATGCGATCGGGGCTGGTTGTCGCGCGATCCGGCTGCCCTTCCAGAAAGGCAAGGTTTCCGGCCTGTGGTCCGGCCGTGGTGGACGCCGGCCCCTGAGTGGCAGGAGCGCCCGGCGCGGGCGGCATCGCCTGTTCGCTGGCACGGTCACGTTCCCCCGTCTGCACGAACAGCCGACTCGCGATCGCCGCCTCGACCTCTTGCGCGGCGCGGTGGTCTTCGGTGCCGGCGGCCACCTTCCCCTGCCCTTGCGCATGCAGGATGGCGCGTCCGAGATCACCGGGCAGCGCGGGACCAAGCTTCGGCACGTCCTTGCCGATATAATCGGAGGGCAGCCCCGCCAGTCCATCGGCTGAGGGACGGACATCGGTGTCCTGCGCTGTAGGCGTGGACGGCGCCCGATGGCTTGCCTGAAGGGCGTAACCCAGCGCGAAGGCCACCGCGACCATGCCGACCCCGCCCGGCGACCAGACCACGGTGCGCGACAGACGTACTACGCGCGGCCGATCGGCCCGCAGGCGCAGATCGGGTGGGGGGAGTGACTCACGCGCAGCACCTGCAGAGTTTCCGGCTGTCGGCGCCTGCCCGGTCATGACGGCCGCCCGTCGGTGCGGACGATGCGCACACGCTGCTCGGAATGCTTATCACCCAGCCGCAGTTCGGCGGCGGCAAACAGGCGGTCCACGATCATCCAGTTCTGACGGACCCGGTAATTGACCAGTTCCGGGCCACCATCCGCCCCCAGCACGAACAGCGGCGGCAGTTCGCCCTGCCCTATGCCGGCCGGAAAGGCGATATAGACCTTGTGACCATCATCGAAGGCCCTGCCGGGCAGCCAGGGCGGTGTACCCCCTTTCACCGGCTGGATAGCATAACGGAAATTCAGCGCGTTCAGGTCCAGCCCCACATCCACCGGGGCAGCGTCATCGGCCGCACTGTCCTGCCGGTGCAGGGCAATCAGGTCATCCTCGGGATAATCCCACGACACCGACGCCATATACGTGGCGGGCGTGGAGCGCAGTTCCGCCAGATAGGTCCGGCGATCCGTATTGACGATCAGATTGGTGGTGAGATCGGGACGTGTCGGCTTCACCAGAATGTGGATGCGTTTTGTCCCTCCTGCCCCGCTCTCGGTATCGCCGATGATCCAGCGGACCGTATCCCCAGCGGCCACCGGCCCGGTGCCCACCAGCTTTTCACCCTGCTGGAGCATGATGTCGGTGATCTCGCCCGGCGAAGTGTAAACCTGATAAAGCGCGCCCGGACTGTAGGGGTAGACCTGCACCGCATTGATGAACCCGGCCCGCGTGGGCTGGATGCGGGCCGCCAGATTGGCCTGTGTGACCCGTGCTGTCGGATCGACCGCCTCAGGCGCAGGGTGGACGCGCCGCGCTGACGGCAGCGGCTTCAGTTGCCCAGGCAGGGGAAGCGCTTTCACGACCTCCACCACTCGCACCGGTTTCGGCGGGTCCGGCAGAGGTGTCGCCTGCGCGGCGTCATCGTAGTGAATGACAGGCGGATGGTAGTGCCGCGCGCAGCCCGCCAGGGGCAGGATCAGCAGCGGGAGAACACGAAGAGCGCGACAGATCATTGGTCAAGTTCCTTCGACCAGTTGATAGCGGAGACGTAGATTCCGAGGGGATTTTTCCTCAGATGGTCGGCGTCACGCGGTGTTCGCAGAACGACCGAGACGATCGCGGTCCAGCGCTCGGTGCCGGTGAAAGCGCCATCGCGGTAATGGCGCTCGGTCCAGGCAACCCGGAAGCTACCGGGCGAGGCACGGATGACCGAGGCGATGTCCACCTCGACCTGCTCACGCCCGATGCGCGAGAACGGATCGTTGAGACGGGCATAATCGTTCAGGGCAACCGCGCCGGAAACGCTGGTGAAATCATAGGCGCGCAGCCAGTTGTGCCGGACCACCACGGCATCGGAGGACAGGCCACGGACATCACCAATAAACTGCGCCAGATACCAGGCAATCTGCGGATCGGTGGGCGTATAACCCGCCGTTGCGGGCGCCACGACCTGCGCCTGCCCCAGCCGGGCCACCTGCACCACCCACGGCGTGATGGTGCCGCGTGCGGACTGCCAGACCAGTCCAGCCCCGAGGCCGGCGGACAGGACCAGGGAGCCAAAGGCCATGAGCCGCCAGTTGCGGGCCTGGATGCGGGCAGAGCCGATCCGTTCATCCCACGCCTGCGCTGCCTTTTGATACGGTGTCACGGGTTCGGGCGTGGTCCCGTAGCGTGTGGTCGAGCGACGGAACATCATTCTTTCTCCGAGAGATCGATGGAGGTGGACCCGCCGCCGCCGTCGGCGGAGCGGATGATGTGGGCGGCCTCGGCGGCATGGGTCGCAGCATTTCGGCGCTTCATTTTCTGAGCCCAGCGGGGCGGCTCACCGGAACCGCCACCCTCTCCACCAGACGGACCTTCACCGGTAGGGCCGCCTCCCGAGGGACCGCCACCAGCCGGACCACCGGCTCCGGAATTGCCGCCGCCTGGCCCAGCACCTGGGTCACGACCGCCACCGCCAGTCCCACCCCCAGCGTCGTTTCCACCCATCCCGCGTTCGGCCCACCGTCCACCGGCGGCGTAGCTTTCCCTGAGGGAGGAGCCTGCACGCGAGGCCGCGCCTTTGACGGCATTCGCGACGTTTCCGCCGACGGCCCGGCCCATGCCGCCGATCCCGGCGGCCATGCTGCCCGCGCCGCCAGACGCGCCGGCGGCCCCTGCCGAATAGGCGGACGTGGCTGCCCCGGCGATCGCGGCCCCTCCCCGCGCGGCGGCAGCCGTGGCGCCGAGGGCTGCGGCGCCACCGGAGGCAACAGCCCCGACACCGGCCACAGCAGCAGCGCCCATCGCGCCCACGGCCATACCAGTGCCGACAGCCGCACCCGCGCCAAGCTGCGGCGCGCCGGAGATCAGCCCGTTGGCGATGCTGCCGCCATAGATGGACAGACCAACAATCGACACCGATGCCAGCACGACCGAGACCGCCTGACCGATGGTCGGCACGGCATCGCCATAGGACGTGTTGAACTGCCTGAACAGGACGGAGGCAATGGCGCTGATCACCGCCAGCACCATCACCTTCACGCCCGATGACACGACATTGCCCAGCACCTTCTCGGCCAGGAAGGCCGTGCGGTTGAACAGCGCGAAGGGGATCAGCACGAAACCGGCGAGGCTGGTCAGCTTGAACTCGATCAGGGCCACGAAAAGCTGCACGGCCAGAATAAAGAACGCCGCCAGCACGATCAGCCAGGACAGGCAGAGCACGAAGATCTGGATGAAATTCGTAAAGAAGGCGACCGGGCCGAGGAGATTATGGACCGAGTCAAGTAAGGGCTGAGCCGCATCGAAACCGGTCGCGGCCAGCCGACCGGGACGGAGGAAATCCGACAATGTCAGATTGCCGCCCCCGGCCTTCAGGCCCATGGCGGCGAAACTGTCGAACACCACCTTTGCAAGATGGTCGAAATTGTTGATCAGGAAATCGAAGAACCCGATATAGAGCGTCTTCTTCACCAGCCGCTGGATGATGTCCTCATCCGCCGCCCAGGCCCAGAACAAGCCGGCAAGAGCAATGTCCAGCACAGACAACGACCCTGCCAGTGAGATGACGTTTCCTTTCAGAAGGCCGAAGCCACTGTCGATCGTGGTCGTGAAGGTATTGAGGAAAGTGTCGATAACCCCGACATCGTTCGTGGCCATGACCGTCAGTTCCCACTGCCGCCGAACATGGACACCGTTCCCGGCACATAGGCGTCACGCCGCGAGAAATGCTGATACTGGGCATCACTTTCTGCTTCCGTCGCGGCATCGCGCGCCTGTTGCAGCGCCGTGGCCCGGCCGTTGGCGGCCAGTTCCGCCTGGATGTCGGATAGCTGCCGGGATTGCAGGGCCAGAAGCTGGTTTCCGGCCTGCGCGGCCTGCAACGCCCCGGTTGACGTCTGGCTGGCCGAGACCAGTTGCGTCATGGCCGAGCTATCGCTCGGGATGTTTCCCACCACACGGGCCTGGAGCTTCATGGCATCCTCGAACCCGCCCACGGAATTCTGCCAGCGTGTCTGCGCCTGGCTGAACATGGCGCTATCGGACATGCCCGACGAGACTGAGGTGTATGACTGCTGGTACTGCTGTTCGACGGACTGGACGCTGTAGGCGATGTTCTGCGCCTGCGCGAGCAACGCCGTGGTCTGGGAAACCGTTGACTGCAACGTCGACAATGTGGAGAGCGGGAGGCTTGCAAGATTGCGCCCCTGATTGACCAGCATCTGCGCCTGATTGGCGAGCGACGTGATCTGGTTGTCGATCTGCTGGAGCGTCCGCGCCGCGATCAGCACGTTCTCGACATGGTTCGCTCCGTCATACACCGCCCATTGCGCTTGAGCGGGTCGTGAGAGATCGAACGTTGCGCCGAACACCAGCGTGACAGAAGCGACAAGAGCCGTGCGATGGGAATGTTTTTCTCTCGCACGCGCGAAAAATTCGGTCGAAAACCGTAAAAGTTTTTCCGTCATGGCACGTCTTCCGATCCGCGATCGTGGCGCAGAAGGTCCGCCGCCCATGACACGCCACGCGCGTCAAACCACGCAGGGAGAAAACCGTCCCGCCCGTGTTCCGCCAAAACCGCATCAATCAGTCTGTGGTCGTCCTTGCCGGATGCGGCGCAGAGGGCGAGTGCGACAGGCCCCAGTCCCAGTTCGAACAGCCGATTGCCGCGCTGGGTCTGGCAGTAATACTCCCGCTTCGAGGCCGCGCGGGCGATGATGGCGATCTGTCGGTCGTTGAGACCAAAATCGCGGTAGATGGCCGCGATCTGCGGCTCGATCGCCCGCTCATTGGGCAGGAAGATCCGCGTCGGGCAGCTTTCAACCACAGCCGGCGCAATGCGGGAATTGGCGATGTCCGACAGACTTTGCGTTGCGAAAATCACCGACGCATTCTTCTTGCGCAGGGTCTTGAGCCATTCACGAAGCTGCCCCGCGAAGTCGCCATCATCCAGAACGAGCCAGCCCTCATCAATGACCAGAAGGGTCGGACGTCCATCCAGACGGCCTTCGATACGATGGAACAGATAGGACAGCACAGACGACGCCGCGCCCGAGCCGATCAACCCCTCGGTTTCGAACACCACCACATCGGCATCACCCAGTCGCTCAGCGTCCGCATCCAGCAATCGGCCATAGGGACCGCCGATGCAGTACGGCGCCAATGCCTGTTTCAGTGCGTTGGACTGGAGAAGTGCCACCAGACCGGAGATCGTGCGTTCATGGTCGGGCGATGACGCGAGGGAATTCAGGGCCGACCAGAGATGGGCTTTGACGTCCGGCGTCAGCGCCACGCCCTCGCCGACAAGGATCTGCCCCAGCCATTCGGTAGCCCACTTGCGTTCGTCGGCATCGTCAACCCGTGCCAGCGGCTGGAGGGCGACGGGCGCGGTTTCTGTATTCCCGTCCGTCAGGCCACCGCCGAGGTCATGCCAGTCCCCGCCCATCGCCAGCGTTGCCGCACGCATGGACCCGCCAAAATCGAAGGCGAAAATCTGTGAACCCACGTAGCGGCGGAACTGGAGCGCCACCAATGCCAGCAGGACAGATTTTCCCGCTCCAGTCGGCCCCGCGATCAAAGTATGACCAACATCGCCGACATGAAGCGAAAACCGGAATGGTGTGGCTCCAGCGGTTTTGCCATAAAAGAGCGGTGCTGCCCTGAAATGCCCGTCCTGCTCCGGCCCTGCCCACACGGCGGAAAGCGGGATCATGTGCGCCAGGTTCAACGTCGAAACCGGGGGCTGACGGACATTGGCGTAGACATGACCGGGCAAAGAACCCAGCCACGCTTCCACCGCATTGAGGCTTTCCGCCATGCAGGTGAAGTCCCGACCCTGAATGATCTTTTCGACCAGCCGCAATTTTTCGGCGGCAATCGACGCGGAGCCGTCCCAGACCGTGATAGTGGCAGTGATATAGGTCTGCCCCACGTCATCGGCACCGAGGGACTGCAAGGCCAGATCGGCATCCGCTGCCTTGTTGGCAGCATCGTTGTCCACGAGGACCGACGCCTCATTGGTCATCACTTCCCGGACAATGGCCGCAATGCTCTTGCGCTTTGCAAACCACTGGCGGCGGATCTTCGTCAGAACCTTGGTGGCGTCGGTCTTGTCGAGCAGGATGGCGCGGGTGGACCAGCGATAGGGCATGGCCAACCGGTTCAGGTCATCCAGGATTCCGGGAAAGGTCCGGGACGGGAAGCCCGTGATGGTCAGGGTCTTGAGGAAGGCATCGCCGAGCTTCGGTTCCAGACCGCCCGAGAGCGGCTGGTCCACCAGCAGCGCATCCAGATGCATGGGAATTTCTGGCACCCTGACGCGCTGGTTCCGTGTCGAAATGGTGGAATGGAGATACGTCAGCGTTTTGCCGTCATTGAGCCATGCCGCTTCAGGCATGAACCCGTCCAGCAGGGCAAGCATCCGATCCGTGCGGTCCACGAACGTATGGAGCATGCCATGCGGGTCCGGCCCTTCGCGCTCCCGGCCTTCATACAGAAACCGCTCGGCACGGCCTGACGATTCGGCCGGTGGCAGCCAGACGAGCGTCAGGAAATACCGGCTCTCGAAATGCGCGCCCTCGTCCTCGAACTGCTCCCGGCGTTCCAGATCCACCATCTGACTGGCAGCATCGGGAAAATCGCTCTCGGGATAGAGCGTGGCCGGGACGCGCTGTGCTTCCACGAACACGGCCCAGCCTGATCCCAGACGGCGCAGGGCATTGTTCAACCTCCCGGTCACACCCACCAGTTCGGCAGGGGGGGCACTGTCCAGATCCGGTCCCCGAATTTTTGCCGTACGCTGGAAGGAACCGTCCTTGTTCAGGACAACGCCTTTCTCCACGAGCGCCGCCCATGGCAGAAAATCGGACAGAAGGGCGGCACGGCTGCGATATTCGCCAAGGGACATCATCGCGCTGCCCTCCCTACGCCCGGAGCCAGGCGGGGTAGCGCAGATGCCGCCGCCCCACCTCGACGAACAGCGGATCGCGTTTCGCTCCCCAGACCGCGAGCGTGTGCCCGATGATCCAGAACACCGCTCCGACCAGCCACAGGCGCAGCCCCAGCGAGATCGCAGCCCCGAGCGTACCGTTGGCGATCGCCAGCGTACGGGGTGCGCCACCCAACAGGATCGGATCGGTCAGAGAGCGATGCACCGGGACATGAAAACCCGACACCGCATCATCGTCATATCCAGCGGCCATCAGATCAATGCTCCACCCGAGAAGGAGAAGAACGACAGAAAGAAGGAGCTGGCCGCAAAAGCGATGGACAGGCCGAAGACGATCTGGATCAGGCGGCGGAAGCCGCCGGATGTTTCGCCAAAGGCCAGCGTCAGGCCGGTCACGGTGATGATGATCACCGACACGATACGCGCCACCGGTCCCTGCACGGATTCCAGTATCTGGTTGAGCGGTTCCTCCCACGGCATGTCCGACCCAGACGCGAGGGCCGAGGAGCACCATGCGATGGACAGAAGCAGCATGGCGGAAAGGACAGGCGCGTGCCGACGCACGCGGAACAGCGTGAGATTCATTGGGGTTCTCCCGAATGCTGGAAGGGATGGATGCAATAAGCACCTGTGGCGGGGTCAAGCCCATCCACGGTGGCGAGTTCGGACAACCGGCGCTGCGTGCCCCGCCCGGACAGAACAGCGATCAGGTCGATCGTCTCGGCGATCAGCGCGCGCGGCACCGTGACGACGACTTCCTGGATCAACTGCTCCATGCGGTGCAGCGCGCCGATCGCGGTGCCGGCATGCAGCGTGCCAATCCCACCCGGATGGCCGGTACCCCACGCCTTGAGCAGATCCAGTGCCTCGGGACCACGCACCTCGCCAATCGGAATCCGGTCGGGCCGCAGGCGCAGGGCCGAGCGCACCAGCACGGACAGGGTGACGATGCCGTCGCGGGTGCGCAGGCACACGAGGTTGGGTGCCGCGCATTGCAGTTCGCGCGTATCCTCGATCAGCACGACGCGATCGCCGGTTTTCGCAACCTCGGCCAGCAGGGCATTGACCAGTGTGGTCTTACCGGTGGATGTGCCGCCCGCGACGAGGATATTTTTACGCTCTACAACAGCGCGGCGCAGAAACGCCGTAACCATCCGGCGAGAGACGCGGGCGTGATCAGGCAGCGACGTTATTCTCGCCTTGAGCAATGGGTTTCCAATGCCAGGGCAGGAGTTCATGGAGGCGTGGGTTGGGAGTGTCGTTGATGCGGGCGAGCACATCGGCGAGCCATGCCTGAGGATCGACCTCGTTCAGGCGGCAGGTGACGACGAGGGAATACATGGCGGCGGCTCTTTCACCGCCACGATCGGAGCCGGCGAACAGCCAGGCTTTTCTCCCCAGTGCGATACCCCGGATTGCGCGTTCCGCCGCGTTATTCGTCAGACAGATCCGACCGTCTTCCAGAAATACCGTGAATGTATCGCCCCGTCTGAGAATATAGTTCATTGCCTGGGCGATGGGGTTTTTGGACGACATGCGCCGGCAGGTATCGCGCATCCAGTCGAGCAACTCCTCGACCAGCGGGGCGATGCTCTCCTTGCGGATCTCCAGCCGATGTGCGGCGGAGCTGCCGTTGATCGCGCGTTCGGCGTCGAATATGGCGTCGATCCGGCGCACGGCCTCTATGGCGAGTGGCGCCTTGTCCTTTTCGGCAATCTTGAACAGTCCCCGGCGTCCATGCGCCCAGCAGCCGGCCGGAACAACAGGCGCGGGCTGGCGTCCCGGCTTTGCCAGGTGGGTGTATCCGCCATAGGCGTCTGATTGCAGGATTCCGGTCCAGCCGGTGAGATGGTCGGCCGGATGTTCACCTTTGCGGTCTCGGGAGTAGCGGAACCACACGGCTGGGGGCGCGAGGCCGCCAAATGGGGCATCGTCGCGCACGTAATTCCACAACCGTCCGGTCACGGTGCGCCCCCTGGCCAGCACGGGCACTGTGGTATCGTCCGCATGCAGACGCCGGGCTGCCAGCACATGTGCCCGGATCAGCGCGGTAAGGGGCGCCAGCGTCGCCGTGCAGGCCCCCACCCAGTCGGCCAGCGTCGAGGTATCGAGATCGATCCCCTCACGGGCAAATGCGGCGCTCTGCCGGTTCAGCGGCAGATGCTGCAGGAACTTGTCGCACAGGATGCCCGCAAGCAGCTTTGGCCCGGCCCGTCCGCGCGCGATCGGGTGGAAAGGTGCCGGGGGCTGGATGATGTTCTCGCAGTCGCGGCAGGTGAATTTCTCGCGTATCGTCTGAATCACCTTGAACTGGCGCGGGATCACCTCCAGCGTCTCGGTGACGCTCTCCCCCAGTTTGCTCAGGCGCTCGCCGCCACAGCACGGGCAATGTGTCGGCACGGGGATGACGACCCGTTCGCGCGGGAGATCGGCGCGCAACGGCTGGCGACCGTGATTGCGCCGGGGCGCTGTCGCCCGCACGGCAGGATCCGGAGCGTTTTCCGGCGCATCCTCGGCGTGCGCCGTCTCCAGATCTTCCAGTTCGAGTTCGAACTGGGCCAGCAGACGGCGCCCCCGCTCCGATGAGGCCCCGAAACGGTCCTGGCGCATCCGCGCAATGAGGTGCTTGAGATGGGCGATCTGCGCCTCGGCGCTGATCGCTCGGGTTTCAGCGGCAGTGGCCCGGGTTTCGGCAGAAGACGCCCGGAATTCGGCGACCTGAGCGCGCGCCTCGACCGCGGCAAGTGCCGCGCGCAGGGCCATCATCTCGTCCGTGTCTCCCGTCATGAAGACAGTTGACCACATGGGCGCTCAAAAGAGTACCAGTATATGCTGATCTGGCGCAGTTTTTATTATCCCGCCAGTTCGGGTCTCCAGGTTTTCTGCGGGTTTCTCCAGTCGATCCCTTCCAGCAGGCAACTTAATTGTGACGGGGAAAGATGGATCACCCCGTCCCTGGCCGAGGGCCAGAGGAAATGCCCACGCTCGATCCGCTTCGCATATAATGACAGGCCTACGCCATCGTGCCAGATCAGTTTCACCAGGTCGCCGCGCTTTCCCCTGAAGACATAAACGTCGCCGGCGAAAGGATCACGACCCAGCGTTTCCTGGACTTTCAGGGCCAGCCCGGGCATCCCGAGGCGCATATCGGTCACGCCGGCCGCCAGCCATATCCTCAGCGTGGAGGGAAGCGGAATCATGACCGCAGCGCGCCCACAATCTCACGCAGACGATCAGCGGACAGCCCCGTGTCGAATTCGAGCCGCACACCGTCCGGAAAGACCACGCTGACCGCTCGGCCAGGCGGCGTTCCCTGTTCGCTTCGACGCTCCAATGCCTGCGGCTGAGGTGCCGGAGCCACCATGACAGGCACGAACGATGTTCCGCCCTGCGCTTTGGCCCGGGCCTCTCGCCGCCACCGAAACACCAGGCTTGGATGAACACCATACTGTGCAGCCACCTCCCTTACGGGGCGCCGGCTCTCGTAGGACGCGATGACCACGCGCGCGCGAAATTCAGGGGCGTGCCAGCGGCGGCGATCTGAAACGATCTCGATCCGCGAGGCTTCCGCCAGCCTGTCTCGCTCTCCTGCCTCCATACCGCTCCCTTGGAGCCTCTCTGCGGTACTACCTGCGACACTCGCAGGTAGTACCGCGTCTCTATCTCTTGAATCGCTCATGATTCATAGCTGAACCAGAATAGAAATATTCAGCAAGGCGGCAGTCGCCGGGTGCTTACCCACATCCTGCAGGACATGTGGGATAAATGGGTTCTGCTCGCCGCCCTGGGCAGCATCTGCTGCCTGATGCGCGGAACCGTGGGGGATGTCGCCAGCCAGCCAGCAGGTCAGGCCTTTGCGCATGGCCGGACTTGCGCCAATGGCTCATGATCGTGGCGCGATGCGTGGGAAACGTGTCATTCCAGGGGGAGAAGATCTCTCCGCCACGTCCTGTTTCAGGCAGGACTGGCAGCGGCCTGCCATAATCCAGTTCTGAAAGCTGTTGCCAGGCGCATGAAGGAGCGGGGTAAGCCACATAAACTGGTGATCGTCGCTATCGCACGGTGTCTCATCACAATCGCCAACGCCGTCCTCAAAAACAGGCCTGCCATGGCGCATTAGCTCCGCCGCTTAAACACAGTTGCTAGGAATATCGCGAGAACGTCTAACTGTTGAACTTTAGAAAGTTTGAACAAAGAGGACAGTCTGCCATTCAAATCAGGTCTTGTAACTGCTTCAAAAAAGCTGCGATGTTCGCCTCATCGCGCTTGTAATAGGTCCAGGGGCCTATGCGCTGCGATGTGACAAGTTTGGCGCGTTGCAGCGCTGTCAGATACAGCGAAATGGTTGACTGAGACAGACCGGCCCGCTCCTGTATGATGCTCACGCAGACACCTACCTGTTCAGGATCAACTTCCTGTTCAGGGTAATTCTTGCGAGGGTCCTTGAGCTTCGCCAAGATTGCCAGCCGGGCGGGGTTGTCCAGGGCCTTCAGTGCGTCGTTGATATCGATACTCATGATCCTCCATATAGCGAGAAATTCCAATATAGCAATATTTCGCTGCCTGTTGGATGGACCTAATTACGCTGGAAGCGTCAGAAGCCGTGTCCAGATGTCTGGACACGGCCTGAAGCGCCTAACGCTGATAGGTGGGATAGTCAGTATATCCTTTGGCGGTGCCGCCATACATGGTCTTCGGATCTACTGGATTGAGTGGCCAGCCATGAGCGATGCGCTCCGGCAAATCGGGGTTTGCGATGAAGGGCCGGCCGAAGGCAATCAGATCGCCCAAGCCTGCCTTGACCACGCGCACGCCACGCTCGGGAGTGTACCTGCCGGCATAAAGAACCCGGCCGCTGAAGTTTTTCCGTATGTCCGCACGGAAGGATTCAGGCAGTTCGGGCGCGTTATTCCAATCCGCCTCGGCAATCGAGACGTAAGCGATCCCAATTTTTTCGAGAACCTTTATGGCCTCGATGTAGGTCGTGTGGGGGTCTTCCTCGACAAGACCAAGATAGACGCGGTCCTCGTCGGTGGTGGCGAACAGGGGAGAAAAGCGAACTCCCATGCGCTCTTTACCAACGACATCGGCAACCGCCTGCGTCACTTCGGCCAGGAATCTCAGTCGGTTTTCCAGTGAGCCGCCATATTCATCCTCGCGCTGATTGGTGTGGGTAGAAATGAACTGGTTTATCAGATAGCCGTTCGCGCTGTGGATCTCCACGCCGTCAAAGCCTGCATCGAGAGCATTGCGCGCGGCCTGGGCATAGAGCTGGACCAGTTCCTTGACCTCTGCGGTGGTCAGGGCGCGCGGTGCCGACGGTAGTGTGAGAGCGCCCTGGCCCGGGCCGGTTTCAACGAACACTCTGACATTGTCGGCCGGGATCGCCGATGGCGCGACCGGAGCGGCGCCACCAGGCTGTAGGGAGGTATGAGATACGCGCCCCACATGCCATAATTGCAAGAAGATGGTTCCCCCTTCGGCGTGAACGGCATCGGTTACCTTGCGCCAGCCCTCGACCTGTTCGGGACTGTAGATGCCGGGTGTCCACGCATATCCCTGCCCACGCGGTTCGATCTGTGTCCCCTCGGTCACCATGAACCCTGCACTGGAGCGTTGGCGGTAGTAGGTCGCCATCAGATCATTGGGGATGTTTCCCGGCTGGGAGCTGCGAGAACGTGTGAGCGGGGGGAGAACGATCCGATTTCTGAGGGTATACGGACCCAGGGTCAGACTGTCGAAGAGAACCGAGTTCTGCATTTTGCGAATCCTAGATATTGAGAAACATCAATTTATGAGGGCATGAAAGGCCTCATATCCACTCGGGATCAGAACAGTCCGGCAGAAGCCTCGTTGAGCCGGCTGCGGGCATCAAGCGCTAATTTTTGGGTTTCGCGTTCAATGCCTGACCTTTTGTAACCACCGAAGCGCTCGGCGTCGGTATCGAGCTGATTGGCAAACTTCACCGGGCGTCTCCTTCTGTGGGTGAGTGACGCTGCCAAACATAACTATGCATCGAGATATGTCAATATCTAGGTTTTAAGATTTAATCTGGCTGCTCTCCGTGCGACATCACCCGACCCTGACAGCGAACCCATTGCCTCGGCCTTCGTCCAGCGGCAGCGTCTGGGACAAATATCCATTCGTCGGGTTGTTCAGGTAAGCGATGTAGTCCGGATCAAACGCATTTTCGCCGAAGATCGCTGCGCCGGGTGCCAGCCGGGGTTCGATCAGTTTCAGAACTGGCAGATAGAGCGAGAACGCACCGTCGAGTAGGAGAAGATCAACCGGTCCATCAATATCGCGGAGCGTTTCAAGCGCATCGCCTTCACGAATATCCACCAGATCAGCTAAGCCTGCTGCATCAAGATTTGCCCGCGCCTGTGCCACCTTGGTGCGTTCCATTTCGCTACCGATCAACTGCCCGCCACCATTATCACGAAGGGCCGTGGCCAGATAAATGGTCGAGATTCCCATCGACGTGCCGAATTCTACGACCCGACGGGCTTTGCAGGCTCGTGTCATCATGTAGAGAAACTGACCGTAGCGCGGCGAGACGGCGAGAAAATTGTCGGCATAGTCGTGATAGACGCTCCGATAGTCGGCTCTTTCTTGGGCAAGTAGTTCTGCCATCACCTGTTCAGCCGATGTTTCCGGTGCGTTAAAGCGCGCCATCATGGTTTCCATGAGTTCGCGGTCGGACGTTTCTGCATTCCTGTGCAGCGTTTCCAGGAGGGTAATGACTGGGCTAGTGGTCAATGTGTTCACGGGGCGTCCTTTCGCAGATGTCAGGATCTTGAAAATCTTGATTGATTGTCTGCTCAGGAATAGCCCTGCATGGATATGGCGTCATTCAGATATCAGGTCAGATTATTATTCAATCTTGCCAAACTGATCCTTGCCGTCAAAAATACGTCTATGCCCATGCTGAACGAATTGTCGAAGACGGAAGACTGGATCGAACCGGATGACGTTCCCCGGGCGATCGTAACCTACGGTTATGCGGCCGGGCAGGCTGAGAGCATGGAACTGGACTTTCACAGTCATGCCAAAAGCCAGATTATGCTGGTGCAACGCGGCGCGCTTACCTGCGAAGGGGATAGCGGATTATGGGTTGTTCCGCCGCGTAGTGCCATCTGGATACCAGGCGGGGCACGCCATGCCATCAGGATAAGCGGTGCGCTTGAGGGATATAATGCATTCATTGATCCCGCGCTTGGTCCTCCCTTGCCTGAAACCTGCTGTGCGGTCGCCGTAACGCCGCTGCTTCGCGAGTTGCTGGTTCGGGCATCCGAACTGCCACTCTACTATGAAGAAAACGGCGCAAACTCACGCCTGCTGGACGTGCTTCTTGATGAACTTGCACGGGCCAGGATCGAGGATCTTCATCTTCCCATGCCTGTCGACAGGCGTCTTCGAGGGATTGTCAGCATGATGACCGGGGCGCCAGGTGAGCGGAAAACGCTCGATACCTGGGCCAGACAGGCCGGAGTCAGCGAGCGCACCCTGTCGCGCCTGATCAGCCAGGAGACCGGCATGAGTTTCGGACGCTGGCGGCAGCAGTTGAACGTCATGCTTGCTGTTCAATGGCTGGCAGATGGTGCGACGATCCAGCAGGTTGCGGGGCATCTAGGCTATGAGAGTGTACCGAGTTTCGTGACGATGTTCCGCAAAGTGCTGGGTATGTCTCCGGGACGTTATATGGCCGAGCGATATTCTGGATAATGGATCAGCGTGTCTTTATTGAATTTCCGGCCATTTGTTTTCTCTGGCAGGGACCAAGTCGGGCGGAAAGATAGAGCCGATTCATGCGGCGCAGTTCATCCGGAGCACCAGGTGTTGTCGGAGCGTCCTTCAGGGTCATACCCAGCATGACTTTCATATTGTTCAGGACAACCGCCGCAATATCGCCGGCCGTTTGCTCGTGCAGTCCGGGCGCGCACACCCGCAGGGCGGCCGAAATACCGGCCAGAGCCTGTTGGCGTGACCGGTCTCGGATTTCCGTCCGGTCAGTATGCGCTTCCATCAGCGCCGGAAGGGATTTTACACGCGGATAAAGCACCGCGAGCAGGTCAATCAGGATATCAGCCAGTTCTTCCGGTGAAAGATCTGCTGCCCGCTTTGCCAGCGCTTCATATTCGTCATGCACGATAGCCATGTGGTGCTGCAAAAGTGCTTCCCCGACGGCCTCCTTGTTGGGGAAGAAACGGTAGAGCGAACCGATCTTTGCGCCGGCCCTGCTGGCGATCTCCGCCATTGTGGTGGCTTCATAGCCATGCTCCGCCATGAGATCGGACGCAGCCGCCAGCAGTTCCGCCACTCTCTGCCGACCGACTGCACGGCGCGGCTGAAGCGGCGCCCGCTTTTTGCTTGACGAAGTTGAGTCCGTGCTCAAATATTACCCCAGTTTGAGTGCTTCCTCAATTTCTATCAACTCCGCGCTCAGCGGACAACGAGTCCGTAAAACATATGAGCAAACAGGGAAGAACCGTCATGATTTCTCTTTCAGCGCCCCGGACTGCCCTGATCCTGATTGATCTCCAGAAAGGTATTGTCGATCGCACGCTGGCTCCCTTTACAGGAGAGGCGGTTGTCGAGCGCTCCAAAAAGCTTGCATCCCGGTTTCGGGCCGCAGGCTCGCCCGTCATTCTGGTTAATGTCGCCTTTGCTCCCGATTTCGCCGATGCCGTGCATACCGAGGTCGATCGTCCTTTTGCGCCGCCCCCGGGCGGATTTGCCCCTGACTGGACCGAACTGGTCGAGGGGCTGGCCGAGCCGACAGACCTGCTTGTCACAAAGAAACAGTGGGGTGCCTTCTATGGAACCGATCTGGATCTTCAGCTTCGGCGGCGCGGAATCACGACGATCGTACTGGGTGGTATCGCAACAAATATGGGTGTCGAGTCCACAGCCCGCGCCGCACATGAGCACGGTTACGGCGTGGTGATCGCAGAAGATCTGACATCCACTTTCGCTGAAGAAATGCAGCGCTTTGCCTGTGACCACGTTTTCCCGATGCTTGGCCGCGTTACGACCAGTGACTCCATCACTCTGGAATCCTGAGAGCCCGATCCGAAAGTTTTTCAACCCTGACAATGCCTTGCTGTCCGTCGTGTGAGCATTCGGATCGAGGCGATCAATGTCCATGCGGTTGAGGAAGCAATGGATTGTTCCCAATCTTTGGCGAGCCGCCTGCACCGTCCCAGCCATGCGAATGTCCGTTCCACCACCCAGCGACGCGGCAGGATCTGAAAGCCCTTCGTCGTATCGGACCGCCTGATGATTTCGAGGGTCCATTTTCCCATGGCGGCGAGCGCGTTTCGCAATTTGTCGCCAGCATAACCGCCATCAGCAAAGATGTGGCGCAGCCAGGGAAAGCGCCTGCGTATCGCTGCCAGGACATCAACGGCCCCATCACGGTCCTGGATGTCGGCGGCATGAACGAGGAGAAAGATCAGGAAGCCGCAGGTATCCGTCACGATATGGCGCTTGCGGCCCTTGACCTTTTTCCCCGCGTCATAGCCTGAAATCCCGCCACTTTCCGTGGTTTTCACCGACTGGCTGTCAATCACGCCTGCGCTCGGAGAGGCGTCACGCCCCTCGATCTCGCGCAGGCTCATGACCAGCACCGTATTCATGGCCTCGAATACTCCGGCATCACGCCAGGCGTAAAAATAGCGCCTGACGGTCGAGACCGGCGGAAAGCATTTCGGCAGCAGACGCCACGCGCACCCGGCCGAGGCTATGTAGAGCATCGCGTTGACCACCTCGCGCATATCCGTCGTGCGCGGACGACCGCCCCGTTTCGCAGGGGGCACAAATGGCATGATCAAAGTCCACTCCCCGTCCGTCATGTCCGATGGATATCGCAAGCCTTCCCGGCTATACTCGCGCCGGGCAATACCAGTCCATGTCACCATTCACTCCATCTCTTCGCAAAGACGGATGAATCACAACAGGCTGGTATTGTTCAAAAACTTTCGGATCGGGCTCTAAGGTGCGGCAAAGGACTTTTGCCAAAATTGACATGGTGGCAACGCGCCATCCGTCCTACCGGAGAGTCAGTGAACTTCCACGCTATGCGATCTCGCCTACCGACCCCTCCAATCCGGAATCCAGAGGTCGATGCGAGCCTACATGTCAGTGAGGTTCGTCTATGAACGACAGGAGAATCAAGTGAATCAGTCTGCGCAGTCAACTGTTTCGCCGAGCCAGACGGACGTGCCCCGGACCGGCTCTCCACGCCCGCGCGTCGGCCTTGTGGGATTAGGCCATATGGGTTCCGCGTTTGCCCAGAATCTGGTGAGTTGCGGCTACCAGACGGTTGTTTTCGATCGCAATGCAACCAAACGGGACGCATGCGCAGGTGCACAACCGGTTGACTCCCTTGCCGGACTGTCTCAGAGCCCGATCCGAAAGTTTTTGAACAATACCAGCCTGTTGTGATTCATCCGTCTTTGCGAAGAGATGGAGTGAATGGTGACATGGACTGGTATTGCCCGACGTGAACATAGCCGGGAAGGAATGCGATATCCATCGGATACGACGGACGAGGAGTGGGCTCTGATCATGCCATTTATACCCCCGGCGAAACGGGGTGGTCGCCCCCGCACGACGGATATGCGCGAGGTGGTCAACGCGATGCTCTACATAGCCTCGGCCGGGTGTGCGTGGCGTTTGCTGCCGAAATGCTTTCCGCCGGTCTCAACCGTCAGGCGCTATTTTTACGCCTGGCGTGATGCCGGATTGTTCGAAGTCATGAATACGGTCCTGGTCATGAGCCTGCGCGAGATTGAGGGGCGTGAAGCCTCTCCAAGCGCGGGCGTGATTGATAGCCAGTCGGTAAAAACCACGGAAAGCGGCGGGCTTTCGGGCTATGACGCGGGTAAGAAGGTCAAGGGCCGCAAGCGCCATATCGTGACGGACACCTGCGGCTTCCTGATCTTTCTCCTCGTTCATGCCGCCGACATCCAGGACCGTGATGGGGCGGTTGATGTTCTGGCGGCAATACGCAGGCGCTTTCCCTGGCTGCGCCACATCTTTGCTGATGGCGGCTATGCTGGCAACAAATTGCGATCCGCGCTCGCCTCCATGGGAAAATGGACGGTCGAAATCATCAGGCGGTCCGATACGGCGAAGGGCTTTCAGATCCTGCCGCGCCGCTGGGTGGTTGAACGGACATTCGCCTGGCTGGGACGGTGCAGGCGGCTCGCCAAAGATTGGGAAAAGTCCATTGCTTCCTCAACCGCATGGACATTGATCGCCTCGATCCGCATGCTCACACGACGGACAGCAAGGCATTGTCAAGCTTGAAAAACTTTCGGATCGGGCTCTCAGTGCGACATTATCTTCTCTTCGTTGCCTAACGACGCTGCTCTCTCTTCTGTGACCGAAGGCCATTCCGGCCTGATCACCGTCATGAAGAAAGGGGCTGTTCACGTCTCGACGAGCACGGTCAGTCCCACGATCGCAAGGCATCTGGCGGGCCTGCATCAAAGTAGTGGTCAGGGTTACGTTGCCTCTCCCGTGCTTGGCAATCCTGACCTCGCGAAGGCGCGGAAAGTGTTCTTCATGGTCGCAGGCCCTGCCGATCACGTCGCCTCGGCAGTTCCTGTCATACAAAACCTGGGTCAGCATATCTTCCTGATGGGGGATGACCCTGGTCATGCCAACCTGATGAAATTGGCTGCAAACGTGATGATTGCAACTACTTTGGAAAGCATGGGAGAAACCCTGGCACTTCTCCGCAAGGGCGGCATTTCCGCTGAACTCGGTTTCGACGTTCTGACGAACTCACTTTTTGATTCGAAAGTCCATAAGGCCTACGGCGGAAAAATCCTGCACGAACGCTACCGTCCCGCCGGAATGGTCGTACCGCTGGCGCTCAAGGATATGCGCCTCGCCTTAACCGAGGCCGAACACGCCACAACCCCCATGCCTTTTGCAAGCCTCGTGCGAGACCGCATGGTCGCAATGATGGCACGAGGTTGGGAAACGCTCGATTGGTCAGCCCTGGGGCTCCTTGCGTCCCGGGACGCCGGGCTGCCTTCAGATCCCGGACTTTCTGACCTCTTCTAGTAGTTACAGATTCTAGTTACAGACGGCCAACTTCCAGCCGTAACTTGCCCGAAAGGAAATAATTTGATGCCTACTCAAAACCAGAATGATCCGCTGAGCAGCCCGGCCCGTCGCTCCATCCTCGCGCTTGGCGGCGGCGTCGCGGCAGTCGGACTGGCAGCATCTACACTCAATACAGCTTCAGCATCCGAACGCCCGGTCGCGGAACCGGTCAGCGGGCTCTACCCTGTCCCGCCGCCTGAAAAAACGGCAGGGCCGATAAAACCGGCTCGCGGCACAAACCTGACCGGCAAAGTTGCCGTCGTTACAGGCGCAGCTCGCGGTATAGGTCGCGCCATCGCAGTTGAGTTCGCAGCCAATGGCGCAGACGTCATCGCACTGGATATCGCGGGGCCAGTGAGCCCGACAGCCGATGCTGCCCCCGCAACAAAAACCGAACTGGAGGAAACGGTAGCGCAGATTCGCGCTTATGGGCGCCGGGGCGAGGCGATCGTTGCCGACATTCGTAAGATCAAGCAACTCCGCTCGGCGGCCGACCATATTGAACGGACCTACGGAAAAATCGACTGCGTCGTCGCGAATGCGGCTATCCAGGGGTGGAAACCCCTGCTTGAAATGGCTGACAACGACTGGGAGGATCAAATCCAGAACAACCTTACCGGTACGGCCAATACCGTGCGTGCGTTCGCACCAAAAATGGTGGCACGGAAATATGGACGACTGATTCTTCTTTCTTCCATGCAAGGCCGGATGGGCACGATGAGCGGTGCATCCTACTCGGCGTCTAAGTGGGGTATCCTTGGCCTGATGAAGTCGGCGGCACTGGAGCTTGGGCGTTACAATATAACATGCAATGCTATTCTTCCGGGCCTGGTTGGAACTGCGCTCACTTATAACGAACAAAGATTCCGGGCCGCGATAGCGCAGTCAAATAAGGCAGTTTCGCCGTATCCTACCGCTCAGGAAACGTGGGACGCCCGTGCGCCGACCGTTCCCCTTGGCGTAGGCTGGCTCCAGCCTGAAGATATCTCGCCTATGGCCGTATTTTTGGCATCGGACGCAGCCGCACTTGTGACCGGCGCAGAAATGGCAGTTACCGGGGGAGACGCTGCAAAAGTAAGCTAGTGCAGACCGGCTGGGCGGTTCCGAGTATTGGGTGCCGCCCATTAATACCCATCTCACCCGAGAGAGTCTTTAAGTTGGCGCGCCATGAAATTGATGAAACTTTTTACTTTCGGCGCAACAACTTTCTTGGGGGGATAAACTGCCCAGATGGCCCGTTCCGCTCCCGGGGCTAGAACCCACTCGAATTGCTCGAGAACCCGTACGAGTTTTCCTGCTTTTATGTCTTCCCCAATCAGCCAGCTTGGCAAAAGTGCCAGACCAATCTCGCTCAAAGTCGCTTCAAGAAGAGCTTCGGAATCATTTGCTTTCACAGCCCCGCTCACGGACAGCTTTTCGAACTGAGCCTCTGGCTTGCCACAAGGCCTAAAATACCATGCACTTCCTGCCTGGACGGTAAAAAACAGGCAACTATGATTTGTCAGATCCCCAGGACAGACAGGCAAACCTGCGCGTTTTATATAACTAGGGGCAGCGACAAGAATGCGTGACTGACCAGCCAGCCGCTTTGCGACAAGGGTAGAATCAGGGAGCGCACCAATACGGATCGCAACATCGGTACCGCTTTCTATTAGATCAACCGTGGCATCCGTTAATGTTGCGTCAATGCGGATTTCCGGGAACGATGTCAGAAAGGCCGACATATGTGGCATCACATGCCGTCGGCCGAAAGCGGCAGGGACATTTATGCGTAATATGCCTCGCGGCGAAGAATTGTGTAAGGTTACTTCTTCGCGGGCGATATCCAGGTCACCAAGGATACGACTGGCCCGTTCCTGCAACAAGGCGCCGGCCTCGGTCAGATGGAGACCACGTGTCGTACGATTGAATAACGCGACGTCGAGGTCCGCCTCCAGCCGGGAAATATGGCGTGATACCGTGGATACCTCCATGCCCTGTTCAGCGGCGACCCCCGAGAAGCTCCCAATCTGGGCAGACCGAAGGAAGACCCGCAACGCAGTAAAATAGTCCACAACCCGCTTCCCCAAGAGATAACAGGTTCTTTCATATCGACATATAAGGGGGCCTTACAATCACGTGTCCCCAAAATGGAGAGCAAGGATAACAAAATCAGCATTTTACTGCCATAGCGACGGAACCTGCCAGAGGCGTTTGACGCTTACCTGAATAGTCTGTTGCAACACCGAACACCATAGCGCCCGTCGTGTGAAAAATACGCGGGATGGTCGAGAACTGCTCATGGCACGATGGGACATGCCCACTCGGCCGGGATACCTGAAAGGTCACAGGGGAGAACGGGACGTGACCAATATCCGCAATCCCGCATTGACCTGATGGAAGCGTTGTGAAGATGTGGCGCATCATGGCTTGGTGCCGCTCACGGCCTTTCCCGAACCGGAGCGCCTGCCGGATGGGACCAGGAGACCCGTCTGATTTGTTCGTAGCGACGGCGCACCTCGCGCTCTTTTCGCAGAAACGGGTGTTGGTGGACGTTAGTGCGTAAGGACGAAGGCTCCCATAGCAAGCAGCTAGTTACCTGAATCTGAAGTTCGGCTCATTGTCTTGTGACAAAAGCGTTTCACTGAGGCGAGAATCTGGTCGGCTGATTTGACCCACCGATACGGCCTTGGATTTTCGTTATGTGCGTCGATAAAAGTTGTGATGTCGGCTTCGAGTGCGGTTGTTAACCGATGCACGCCGCGTTGGAGTTGCTTGCGCGTCAGTTCGGCGAACCAGCGCTCTACCTGATTGATCCAGGAAGCCGAGGTGGGCGGCGTGCGAGCCACGTCTTGATCATGGACGTTTTATGCGTGGCGTAATTGTCCATCACAAGATGAACATCCAGGTCACCAGGGATCTCAGCGTCGATACATTTCAGGAAGTCCAGAAATTCCGTGGTACGATGACGTTTATAGCATTTGCCGATCACCGCACCTGTTGCGATGTCGAGGGCTGCAAACAGCGACGTCGTACCGTTCCGGAGATAGGTATGGGTACGTCGTTCCGGCACGCCCGGTACCATGGGCAGGACGGGCTGTTCGCGGTCCAGCGCCTGGATCTGGGATTTCTCGTCGACACACAGCACGATCGCACGGTTCGGCGGCGACATGTAAAGGCCGACAATATCCCGAACCTTGTCGACAAATAGCGGGTCCGTCGACAGTTTGAAGGTTTCGGCCCGATGCGGTTGCAGGCCGAAGGCGCTCCAGATCCGGCGGATGGTCGTATGCGACAGGCGGATCTCGGCAGCCATGGAACGGATCGACCAGTGCGTCGCGTCTTTGGGCGTTGTGTTCAGCGTGCGCTCGATAACCTGCGTAACTTGCGCATCCGACACCGTGCGGGGCCGGCCGGCCCGATATTCGTCGGTCAGGCCTTCGATGCCATCTTCGACAAACCGCCGCCGCCATTTGCCGACGGTGTGCTCATGCACTCCCAGGCGTGCAGCAACTTCCTTGCTCTGCAAGCCTTCGGCACAGAGCAGAAACATCCGGCAGCGATCCGACAACGACCGTGGTGCCTTGTGACGCTGGACTTGCCCTTCAAGAAACGTCCGCGCCTGCGGACTCAGCGCCACCTGACCTGCCTGTCGTCCTGCCATCGTTATGCTCCCGTCAGTGCGACAGGAATATCATATAAGGATGCTTATTTCAGTTCCAGGTGACTAGACTCAGGACCTATTAATTTATTGAACTGAGCGAGAGGTTGTGATTCACAGGCTTACCGATGGAGGTGAGGCTATGAGTGACGTGTTTTTGCTGTCTGAGAGCCAGATGGAGCGGATTGAGCCATTTTTTCCTCTGGTGCACGGAGTGCCACGCGTGAATGACCGTCGTGTTCTGAGTGGGATCGTTTATGTGATCCGCAACGGCCTTCAGTGGAAAGACGCCCCGAAAGCGTATGGTCTGCACAAGGCTTTGTATAATCGCTTCATCCGGTGGAGCCGCCTGGGTGTCTTTGAGCGGATCTTCGTCGCCCTGACAGAACAGGCTGGCCGTTCGAAGCGCCTGATGATCGATGCGACACATCTCAAGGCGCACCGGACATCGGCGTCCCTGCTCAAAAAAGGGCTTTTCCCCGCCATATCGGGCGGACAAAAGGTGGACTGAACTCAAAACTCCATGCCGTGTGCGATGGTCAGGGTCGGCCTGTTCGCCTGCATCTGACAGCAGGTCAGGTCAGTGACTTCAAGGGCGCAGACGTGCTGCTGGCAGATCTCTCCGACGAGACAGAAGAAGTCATCGGGGACAGAGGCTATGACAGCAACCGGATCAGGTTATCGCTTGCAGAACGGAATATCACTGCCTGCATTCCCCCGAAAAAGAACCGGAAATCAAAGCCGCCTTACAACTGGCATCTGTATAAAAAGCGCCATCTGATCGAAAACATGTTCGCAAGGCTGAAAGACTGGCGACGTGTTGCAACCAGATACGATCGCTGCGCTCATACATTCATGTCTGCAATCCACATCGCAGCAAGCTTCATCTTCTATCTCAAAGAATGAGTCCTGAGCCTAGTCACCTGGAACTGAAATAAGCATCATTATATGATATTCCTGTCGCACTGACGGGAGCAGAACGATGGCGGGACGACAGGCAGGTCAGGTAGTACTGCGTCCGCAGGCGCGGACGTTTCTTGAAGGGCAGGTCCGGCGTCACAAGGCGCCGCGGTCATTGTCGGATCGCTGCCGGATGGTTCTGCTCTGCGCCGAAGGCTTGCAGAGCAAGGAAGTCGCTGCACGCCTGGGGGTACATGAGCACACCGTCGGCAAATGGCGGCGGCGGTTTGTCGAAGATGGCATTGAAGGCCTGACCGACGAATATCGTGCCGGCCGGCCCCGCACGGTGTCGGACGCGCAGGTTACGCAGGTCATCGAGCGCACGCTGAACACAACGCCCAAAGACGCGACGCACTGGTCGATCCGTTCCATGGCTGCCGAGATCGGCCTGTCGCATACGACCATCCGCCGGATCTGGAGCGCCTTCGGTCTGCAGCCGCATCGGGCCGAAACCTTCAAACTGTCGACGGACCCGCTATTTGTCGACAAGGTTCGGGATATTGTCGGTCTTTACATGTCGCCACCGAACCGTGCGATCGTGCTGTGCGTCGACGAGAAATCCCAGATCCAGGCGCTGGACCGCGAACAGCCAGTCCTGCCTATGGCACCGGGCGTGCCGGAACGACGTACCCATACCTATCTCCGGAACGGCACGACGTCGCTGTTTGCAGCCCTCGACATCGCAACAGGTGCGGTGATCGGCAAATGCTACAAACGTCATCGTACCACGGAATTTCTGGACTTCCTGAAATGTATCGACGCTGAGATCCCTGCTGGCCTGGATGTTCATCTCGTGATGGACAACTACGCCACGCATAAAACGACCACGATCAAGACATGGCTCGCACGCCGCCCGCATTGGCATGTTCACTTCACACCCACCTCGGCTTCCTGGATCAATCAGGTAGAGCGCTGGTTCGCCGAACTGACGCGCAAGCAACTCCAACGCGGCGTGCATCGGTCAACAACTGAACTCGAAGCCGACATCACAACTTTTATCGACGCACATAACGAAAATCCCAAGCCGTATCGGTGGGTCAAATCAGCCGACCAGATCCTCGCCTCGGTGAAGCGCTTTTGTCACAAGACAATGAACCGAACTTCAGATTCAGGTGACTAGGACTGGCGCATCGGCATCCTGAACTTGATCTCAGCCTGTCATTTACGGATCGCCATCCCGATCTCGTGGCAGAAGGTATCGATATGGCCGTCCGGCTGGGATATCCCGGCAACAGCGCTACGCTGAGCGGTCGCAGGCTGGCCACGCAGCAACCCTTTTTGTATGCATCGCCTGACTATCTTGATCGCAGGGGAACCCCCGAGACCGTTGGCGATCTTGCCCGGCACGACTGCCTTCTGTTTGTAATCATCCGGCGAGAGACGCGGGCGTATTCAGGCGGCGATGGTATTGTGGACCTGCTGGTGGGCTTTCCAGTGCCAGGGCAGGAGTTCATGGAGGCGTGGATTGGGAATGTCATTGATCCGTGCCAGGACATCAGCGAGCCATGCATGGGGATCGACATCGTTCAGGCGCGCGGTGACGATCAGGGAATACATGGCGGCGGCGCGCTCTCCGCCACGATCGGACCCGGCGAACAACCAGGCTTTCCTGCCCAGGGCGATGCCGCGCAGGGCGCGTTCTGCTGCATTGTTTGAGAGGCAGATCCGGCCGTCAGTGAGGAATCGTGTGAATGTATCGGCACGTCTGAGAAAATAGTTCATGGCGTGGGCAACGGGATTTTTGGTCGACATGCGCCGGCAACACTCCCGCATCCAGTCGAACAGATCGTCGACCAGAGGGGCTATGTCTGTTTGACGGACTGCCAGCCGATGTTCTGGGGGCGTACCGTTGATGGTGCGCTCGGCTTGGAATATGGCGTCGATCCTGCCTACTGCCTCTATGGCGAGGGGCGCCTTGTCCCTCTCGGCGATTTTGAACAGCCCTCTGCGTCCGTGGGCCCAGCATCCGGCGGAGACAACCGGCGCGGGTTGGCGTCCCGGTTTCGCCAGAGTATTATAACCCGCATAGGCGTCTGACTGCAGAATGCCGGTCCAGCCGGTGAGATGGTCCGTGGGATGTTCGCCCTTGCGGTCCCGGGAATACCGGAACCAGACGGCTGGCGGTGCTGGCCCACCAAATGGACCATCATCACGCACATAATTCCACAATCGTCCGGTGACTGTCCGGCCTTTCGCCAGAACCGGCACGGTGGTGTCGTCCGCGTGCAGGCGTTGTGCCGCCAGCACATGCGCCCGGATCAGCGTAGTCAGGGGGGCCAGCGTCGCGGTGCAGGCTCCCACCCAGTCAGCCAGCGTTGATGTGTCGAGATCGATCCCTTCGCGGGCAAAGGCATCGCTCTGGCGGTTCAGAGGCAGATGCTGCAGGAACTTGTCGCACAGGATGGTCGACAGCAGCCATGGGCCGGCGCGTCCGCGCGCGATCGGATGGAAGGGGGCGGGTGGCTGGGTGATGCTCTCGCAGTCCCGGCAGGTGAACTTCTCCCGCACCGTCTGTATGACCTTATGTGGACGGCCGGTTCGATGCAATGGATCACATTTGTTATCTCTCTGCGTTTCCCTAAATCTTGTTTTCTCGGTGGAATGCATCGCTGCTCGCAGGATGCGGGGATCCGGTCAGGTGCGCCCTTATGTCCGGCCTATTTGTGCGACGTTCTTCGCTGGCCATTATGGGTGTGCGCTTGCGTGTCAGGCACCAATCTTGAAAACGTGCTCGATGGCACATGTCATACAACGGTATCGCCTGAACTGTTCCTGAATTACAGTCTTCCCATCACGCTGGTCAGTGCATTCTGCCGGATCTACCGGGGCGAACCCCGGCATCCATCGTCTTGGCAGCGCATGTCAGATTACAGCGACATTGCGGCCGGCCGGACGATAGATCTCTTTGCGCGACAGCAGAGCCCAGACGATCCGGGCCAGTTTGTTGGCAAGTGCGACGGTTGCAAGACGTGTTGGGCGACGCTCCAGAAGCTTGCAAAGCCATGCCCCTGCGGCGCCTGTCCATTTCTGCGCGCGGAAGGACATGGATGTCGCCCCCAGAACGAGCAGCTTCCTTATTTCCCGGTTGCCCGTTTTCGTAATCCTGCCCAGCCGGACCTTTCCGCCGGACGAGTGCTGGCGCGGCACAAGTCCAAGCCAGGCCGCGAAGTGCCGCGCACTTTCGAAAGTGTCGATATCCGTGACAGATGCCACGATCAAGGACGCGGTCATCGGGCCGATGCCGGGTATTGTCAAAAGACGACGGGCATCTTCGTCCTGCCTGGCGTGCGCCTGGATTCGCCTTTCCAGGCATCCGATGCTTTCACTCAACTTTCCATATTGTTCGAAGAGCAAAATGACGGTCTGCTTCATGACGTCGGGCAAACCGGGTGATGTCTCGATTTTCGCCAGAAGATCGGGCAGGCGACTGTTTCCCAACGGCACGATCAAGCCGAATTCCGCTGCGAGCGCGCGCAACGCATTGACCAGCATCGTCTGCTGTTTGACCAATAGTGTGCGCGTTGAGTGTAACGAGAGCAGACTTTGCTGTTCTTCGTTTTTGATCGGGACGAAGCGCGTGTCGGGATGGAGTGCCGCAAGACAGATGGCTGCGGCGTCAACAGCGTCGTTTTTCTTGCCACGTTTGACGAACGGCTTGACCATGTCCGGCGGAATAAGTTTCACGTCATGACCCGCATCGCGGATGACGCGCGCCCAATGATGCGATGTGCCGCAAGCTTCGAGCACGACCTGACACCGCTCGAGTTTCCCGAAGAATGAGGCAACCTCGCTGCGCCCGAGCTTTCGCTTGAGAAGACATTTTCCGTTTGCATCTGTGCCGTGCGCCTGAAAAACGGACTTGGCGATATCCAGGCCGATCATGGTAATTTTCATCCGGGCGGTCTCCTCTGAATGGTCATTCCGACCCCAGCATGGCACATTGATGCCGCATGGGGGCCGTCCACCCCATCTTGAACTGGCGCGGGATCACCTCCAGCGTCTCGGTGACGCTCTCCCCCAGTTTGCTCAGACGATCGCTGCCACAGCACGGACACTGTGTCGGTGCGGGGATGACGACCCGCTCGCGCGGCAGATCGGCACGCAGGGGCTGGCGCCCCCGGTTGCTCCTGGGTGCTGTCGCGCGGACGGCGGGATCCGCCGCATTTTCGGGCGCGTCCTCGGCGAGTGTCGTCTCCAGCTCTTCCAGTTCGAGTTCGAGCTGGGCCAGCAGGCGGCGCCCCCGCTCCGACGAGGCGCCGAAACGGTCCTGGCGCATCCGCGCGATAAGATGTTTGAGATGGGCAATCTGCGCTTCGGCGCTGGCCGCGCGCGATTCTGCATCAGTGGCCCGGAGTTCGGCGACCTGGGCACGCGCCTCGGCAGCGGCAAGTGCTGCGCGCAAGGCGATGATGTCGTCCGTATCTCCCGTCATGAAGGCAGTTGATCACATGGGCGCTCAAAAGGGTACCAGTATATGCTGACCTGGCGCAGTTTTTATTATCCCGCCAGTTCAGGTCTCCATGTTTTCTGCGGATTGCGCCAGTCCACACCCTCCAGCAGACAAGTCAATTGTGACGGGGAGAGATGGATCGCTCCGTCCTTTGCCGAAGGCCACAGGAAATGCCCGCGCTCGATCCGCTTCGCATATAAGGAAAGGCCGATCCCATCGTGCCAGATCAGTTTCACCAGGTCGCCGCGTCGGCCCCTCACATGAGGAGTTTCACGTCAATGGCCACTTTCACTGCGAGATCATTTTTTCTTCTCCGTGTTTTGGATCCATGGTCTGAGCCTGTTTAACGACTACCGGCGCGATGCCGCACCTGTAGAACCTCACATCCGGTCGCCGCTCGCGCGCGGCAGCACCACTATCCCGCATTCGGGGCAAAGGCTCAGGAGAACGGGACCATTCTGAAAGGTCGGCATTGCAAGCCATGGGGCCGATCGGTCCGTTCACCTGGATCCACAGGACTGATCAGGTCCTGGGGATGGGGTTTATGTCTGTGGTGTTTCCATCAGCGGGACGCCGGATGCGCGCCATCGATAACGACACCACTCGTGACATATTTCCAGAGCGCAACAAGAAGCTTGCGGGCCAGGGCAACGATCGCCGTTTTGCGGCTCCGGTTACTTCTTGCGCCCACGTGTTCATGGAACCACTGCGCCAGCGCGGTGTCAGGCTGGTAGCGGAGCCACAGCCAGGCAAGCTGGATCATGGCCGTGCGCAGGCGCGGATTACCGGATTTCGAGACGCCTTGTTCACGGTCGATCGATCCGCTTTTCCACGGCGAAGGCGCCAGACCGGCATAAGCCGCGACCTGCCGCCTGTTGTCGAAATGCCGGAACAGTCCTTCCTGCGTCAGAACGGTGGCAAACTCGGCGCCAATCCCTCTGAGACCCTGCAACAGGACAACTGGCGAACATTGATTGTTGTCATTCACTTTTGCCAATTCGTCCCGTTCGCTCTCAACCATTTTAATCTGTTCCATGAGAAGTTCGATGCGGTCCAGTTCTCGTCCGATCTGCGCCTTGAGATGCTTCGGCAAGGGATGACCATCGCCCGTTCGCAACTCGTCGAGACAGGCACGCCGATCCCGTCGCAGCGGCCGGTAACCTCGAATGCCCTGGCTCAGCAGCAGGCCCTGGACGCGGTTGATATGCCGCGTGCGCTCGCCCACCAGAACCTTACGCTCCCGACTGAGACGTCGGCGGTCTTCCTCTTCCCGTGATGGAGGGCGGACCATTGAGCAGACCCGTGCCTCTCCGCGTTTGAACGCCAGCAGCGTACGGACCAGCATCTCCCCGTCGATACGATCCGTCTTTGCACGCCGGTGCTTGCGGGGAACTGCGATCGACGCCGCATCGACGACATGGCTCTCGATCCAGTCCTCCTGCTTCAAGGCTCTATCGATCCAGAATCCATCCAATCCGGCTTCCTGAATCACCACAAGCGGAAAAAGTCTTCCTTCCCGAGCGCGGGCCTTGTCACGAAGACTAGTGAAACAGCCGAACAGGCCCGCAATATCGCCACCTTGAACCGAGTGGCGCGACATCTTCTCGCTTCCGGGTGAGAGCGATGTGACCAGCCAACTCGATTTTCCAAGTTCCAGTGAAACGAAGATCGCGCCAAGATCAACGCGGATAGCGACCGGGGTCGTGGGATGATCAGATGCCTCGAGCATGGTTCTGCCCTCCAGAGAGTTTCAGCAAGCACACTCTGACACGGCGCGGCTCGCTATCCACTCCTCATGGAATCTGAAGGCATAGACGTCACCCGCGAAAGGGTCACGACCCAGTGCTTCCTGGACCTTCAACGCCAGCCCGGGCATCCCCAGGCGCATATCGGTTACACCGGCCGCCAGCCATATCCTCAGCGTGGAAGGAAGCGGGATCATGACCGCAGTGCGCCCACAATCTCACGCAGACGATCAGCGGACAGCCCTGTGTCGAACTCCAGCCGCACACCGTCCGGAAAGACCAGGCTGACGGCTCGGCCGGACAGCGTTCCCTGTTCTCTCCGACGCTCCAATGGCGGCGGCTCGGGGACCGGGGCCACCATGACAGGTATGAACGATGTCCCGCCTTTGGCCTGCGCTTTGGCCCGAGCCTCTCGCCGCCAGCGAAACACCAGACTTGGATGGATCCCATACTGTGCAGCCACCTCCCTTATGGGGCGTCGGCTCTCGTAGGACGCGATGACCACTCGCGCGCGAAATTCAGGGGCGTGCCAGCGGCGGCGATCCGAAACGATCTCGATCCGCGAGGCGCCCGCCAGCCTGTCCCGCTCGCCTGTCTCTCTACCGCTCCTTTGGAGCCTCTCTGCGGTACTACCTGCGACACTCGCAGGTAGTACCGTGTCCCTATCTCTTAAATCGCTCATGCTTCATAGCTGAACCAGACCAGAAGTATTCAGCAAGGCGTCAGTCGCCGGAAGCTTACTTCTGTTTGCCCGTCACGGCCAGTTGCTGCCCTGGCATCTGACGGACGCCAGCATAGGCCTGCTGCAGGCGGTTACATCCCGCCCCCGTCACGTCATCAGTCATGGCGACGGTCCGCGACGCAGCGTTAGCGGGAAGCGGCCTTACGTGGCTTGCAACATGGCTGGTTGAGCCAGATCTGCAGGTCGGACGGCTCAGCGCCATTCTTATTCCCAGCGCGCTGCAGAAGTTGAACGTCCATGTCCTGTGGCCGAAATCCCGAACGCTCTCCCCCCGGATACGGGCAAGCGTGGATGCGCTGGTCAGAACATTTCAGCCGATCCCCCCACGGGATCAACTCTGATCACCGGGAATGTTCACCAGGATTTTCCCTTTCAGCTTCCCTTGCATAAAAGATGACAGATCACGTGGCAGATCCTCAAAGGAAGTCACGGTCGCGGGCTGAAGATCCAGAGCGCCGATCCGAACGGCTTCCAGCAACTCCGTTCCCGCGCTGCGCCAGTCGCGCCAGTCTGCTGCTGTTCCGTAATTATGAATGGAATTAAGTGCAACTTCATGAAGGGACACTGCTGTCGTGAACGCCGGAAGCGGTGCGGTTTCAATCCGGTCCTGGATACAGACCAGATGGCCATTATAGCCAATCAGGTCGGCCAGCGTACGGGCATAGCTCCCGCTGGTGGTGTCGAACGCCGCAAACAGGCGCCGTGGACCAAGTGCCGCAGCAAGCTTTGTGCGCCATGAGGCGTCGCGGTAATCGAAGGCGCCGCTTATCCCCAGTCCCAGCAAATGGTCATGGTGAGCAGGCCCTGCCGTCACCCAGACGCGCCAGCCCCGTCTGACCGCTAGTTGCGCGAGAATAAGCGACACCGATCCTCCTGCGCCCGTCACCAGAACATCGCGATCCAGTAGTGCAGGCACCTTCCAGATCGCCTGCCATGCCGTGAGGCCAGGACACGGCACACTGGCGGCCTGCGCCTCACTCAGTCCATCCGGCACCGGCAGGACGCTGCCTGCCTTCAGCACGGTACGTTGCGCGAAACTTCCGTCCCTTCCCAGCCCCTGATGATAGGCCACACGCAGTCCGACAGGCAGGGTGACGCCAGCCCCGACCGCGACAATCCGGCCTACGCCGTACATACCGGGCACATGGCCGGACTTCCAGGTAGGGTGCCCATGCCGGATGATTTTCCAGTCGACGGGATTGAAAGCTGCCATGGTATTGGCAACGATGATCTCACCAGCGGCTACCGGTTCAATCTGTTTCTCCACACGCTGCAATCGATCTGGATCTCCGGGTCCGTCCCAGACCCAGGCATCGTAGCGACCAGATTGGCTTTCTGTATCCGTCATGCTTTCCATCCATTCTTTACCCTGTGATCGGAAACTACGGTGTGCTTTCTTACCTACAGGCTAGAGCGGTCCAGATGACCATATTCCCTGACTCTATCCTTCCTCATCTCACATTTTCTGAACTGATGGGCCTTTTACTCTAAGAGCAGGTTACGCACGGGCACTCTACCGGCCATACGCTGATAGCCTTCCGGAACGGGATAGTGCTGGTCGCCGCTGTCACACACAGAACGCAGTCGTAGAGGATGCGTGGGCCCCGCAGCAGGCGCTCGAAATCCACAACGGCATCGAAGGCCTAGCAGCCTGTCGGGTTGGGCATTTTGCGGCTGATAACGCCGAGGCTGACCCGGCTTATGCTGCCTGAAGCCGTGCCATTCTTTTGCAGTTGTATGCGAGAGCGACGAGGGTCCATTCAGTCGTGACTTTTGCAAGGCCACGCAGACTGAATCTTCTGAAGCCCATGATGCTTTTGATAATTCCAAAGACCGGTTCAACGGTCTGTTTTCGTAGTCTGTAAATATTTCCGGCTTTTGTGGTTTCCAGTTTTTTCTTCATGGCAAGCCGCCAGGGTTCGGTGATCCGGCGCGGTTCCCTGTCTTCAGGAGGTGGCCGGAAGTCATAAGGCCTGCGGGCGCAGGGCCGTCCGATGGCGACCAGCGGATCGATGCCTTTTTTCCGCAGGTCCCGGACCGCCTGCCCGCTGGCGTAACCGGTGTCGGCGAGCACTGTCTTTGGGAGACCGATCGTGTGTTCCATCGACAGCACGGTGCTGGCAAAGGATGGCGCGTCCGCTGACGTGGCGACAACGTCGGTTGTCACGATCAGCTGACTGCCTTCGGCGCAGACCACGGCCTGGGCATTGTAAGCCTGCCGGAACTCGTGGGCGTCCGAACGCCGCATGAGGCGGCTGTCGGGATCGGTCAGACTGATCTGCCGGTCGGGTGGCGGTTCATCATCCGGCGGTTTCGGCGCCCTGCCACGACGCCCTGTTTTCGCATCATAAGCGGCTTTCTTCTTCTCGTATGCCGGTCGCGCCGCCTCGGCCTGCGCTTTCGCATCTGCTTCCAGCCGGGCGCAGGCTTCGTCCAGCTTCGCTTTCAGTGTTTCCCGTCGGGCAAGCTCTTCTGGCAGGGCCTGCGGATCTCTGTCTGTGGCATCTGCGTGCTCCGCCTGGTCCATCAGTTTCGCGATATCCACCGCCAGCTGTTCGCGCAGTGCCCTGATCCGGTCGTAGCGCAGGGAACGGTATTTCGAAGCGTCGGCATCAATTTTCGTGCCGTCAATCGATACGACACCCAGACGCAGCAGACCCGTCTCGCGCGCCAGAAGCAGGACCTGCGCAAATGCAGCTTCAATGGCTGTCCGGTTCGTCCGGCGGAAGGTCGCAATCGTATCATGATCCGGATGCAGGTTCGCCGCCACGAAGCGTACCCCGATGTCGCGATATGTCGCCCGCTCGATCCGGCGTGAGGAAAACAACCCGTTCGCATAGCTGAAGATCAGAAGGGCCAGCATCAGGCGCGGATGATACTGCGCCTTGCCTCCCGTGCGCACTGGCACGCAGAACGCACTCATCGGAACCCGCTCAACAGCTGCGACAATGAAATGCGCCATATCGTCAGCCGGAAGCCACGACGTCAGATCAGGCGGCAGAAGATACGGCTGGGATCGGTCAAACGGGATGAAGCGGCTCATCGCGACACTCTACAGCCTTACCCCTTCACAGGGTACCCCAACCCGACAGGCTGCTAGAGCGTGTCGTCAGTTAATTCCGATGATGGCGGAAACGAGTTGCACTGCTGCGAGGAATGTTGACTTCAGCTTGTCGTAGCGTGTTGCAATGCCTCTGAACTGCTTCAGCCTGGCGAAGAAACGTTCAATGATGTTTCTGTTTTTGTAGAGATGGGAGCTGATTTTCCGTGGATCGCGTCGGTTTTTCCTTGAAGGGATAACCGGTGCGATCTGCCGTTCTTCGATCTTTTCGATAAGCGGATCGGGGTCATAAGCCTTGTCGGCGATAAAGGCTGCAGGGTCGACTTCATCCAGCAGGGGGTCTGCTTCCGTGATGTCCGCTCTCTGCCCGGGCGTCAGGGACAGCGCAACCGCCTTTCCTGCGGCATCGACAATGACGTGGATTTTCGAAGTCAGTCCGCCACGGGACCGCCCGATGGCCTGATCCGCGCCCCTTTTTTACGGGCATCCGCACTGTGCTGGTGAGCCCGGACAATCGTGCTGTCGATCATCATGTATTCGTTGTCACGATCGGCGGCCAGATGCCGGAAAATCCGTTCGATTACGCCGCCTTCGCACCAGCGACGCAGTCGCCGGTGGATGTTTTTTCAGTCACCAAAACGGACAGGAGGGTAGGCCAGCCATCCGGTCGGTATCGGCTAATCGCGGCCGCATGGATTGCCGTGGCACTGAAATAATATACATATATTTATGTTAAATAGCGACTGCTGCCAGCAGAAACAGGCTTGTCCTGAAAAGAGCATCTTTTCTGCTCTTTGAGAATATCTTTTATTATCAATGGAAAACATGATGGGACTATCCTTGTTCAGATGGATCGCTATACCCGTCTGTCCACGCTCTGCAGGGTGGAAATTTGCCGAATATCCTGCCATTCAATGCGCGGAATTGGGCATTATCAACGATAGTTTCGATTCATATCACATTTAATCGCTCAATATGGAATTTACATAATCCACGATATGGGCACTATCAATTTGTGGCTCTCTGTGGTTTAACATATTTAATTGGTGTTTATGGTTGGTTTTGGGTTTATGCACTATGCATAATGGTTGTTTTCGTTTGCCATTCAGATGGCCGTCCCAGGCGTATGGATATCCTGCTGAGACTAACGCCCTTCCCGTAGGGCTGCATCTGATAGCACAGCATCATCCGGTTTTCATGCAGAACGTCCATAGCGTTTTGTCCGGCCATAACCAGGCATGTGCTGATACTATTTCCCATCCGGGTGTCCGCTGCGTAGATCAGAACGGGCAGAGCGCAGGATACGTTATGGAAAAGGCGCAATCTGGTCTGAACTGTGTGACAATGTGATCAATGTCGACAATTTAGTTGCCGCACGCTGACTTCCTGAAAAAATCCTTTGTAAAAATAGCACTTTAGAAAAAATCAAAAAACTTCTTGAGACGTTTCCCGCCACTGGGGAAAGTCATCTCGTCAACCCGGATGAAGTGTTTCTTAACAGGAGTTGCAAATAACATGTCCGATACAAAAACTGTTTCCACCTATCTGCGTCCCATCGACCGGACCGGACTGCTGGGTTTTGCAGAAAAAGGGCGCAACAACCCCGATAACTTCGGCACGAACAAGGTCCATACCGTGTGCGAAGGCCAGTACCGCACGCTCAGCTATGTCGGGCAGCATGCCCCGGTAGTGGTGGATGAACCGCTTCATCTGTTTGGCCAGAACACGGCCCCGGCCCCGGGTGAGATCGTCCTATCCGCACTGGGCGGCTGCCTGGCTGTCGGCATTACGGCGGTTGCCACATACCGGGAAGTAAAGCTGAGCAAGCTGGAACTCTGGCTGGAAGGCGACATTAGCAATACGGCGGCATGGGGTGCCGGTGGGGCTGAGCGCAAGCCCGAGGAAATGGGCTTCCAGCGCATTCGCGTAAAAGTGGCGGTGGAAGGCGATGCCCCGCGTGAGGCACTGGATGCCATCGTGCAGCATGCCAATTATTTCTCCCCCGTTGCCAATACGATGCGCAATCCCGTTCCCATGACGATCAGCCTTGCAGACTGAGTTTTATGGCACCGCATGCCGGTAAAAGGAGACCGTCTTTCCATGTCAGCCCGGAACATGACACAGGCCGTTCAGGCGGATACGTCTCTTCTCCAGCGCGTTGACGAGATCGCACGGGGGCCGCTGGCTGCAATCGTGACGGATATTGACCTGAACGGTCATTATCCGCTCGAAATCCTGCGCACGCTGGGGGAAGCGGGGGCGCTGGCCCCCCATCTCCAGCGCAATGGGGCGGATTTTGGCCTGGCCATTCAGGCCATGGCCACCGTCAGCCGCCAGTGTGGTGCAACCGGCTTCCTTATGTGGTGCCACATGGTCTGTGGCCTTTATCTCGAAAAAGCGCCCGATAGCGCACTCAATATGGAACTGCTGTCCACCCATGCCCTTGGGCACAGCTTTGGCGGCACGGCGCTGTCCAACCCCATGAAGGCCCTGGCCGGGATCGAGCGCATGGCGCTTGAAGCCACGCCGGCGCCGGGTGGCTATCGTGTCAGCGGGGTGCTGCCGTGGGTTAGTCATATCGCGCCGGGGCAGTATTGTGGCGCCATGGCCCGGATAGACGGACAGAAAGGGCGCGAGATCCTGTTCCTGCTCCGTTTCGATGGACAGGCGACGCTTCGCCCCTGCCCCCATTTTTCCGGGATGGAAGGCACGAGTACATGGAGCATCCGTCTCGATGATTACTTCCTGCCCGCGCACGATGTCATTGCCGTGCCGGCCCAGCCGCTGGTCAGCGTCATAAAGGCGCCCTTCATCCTGCTACAGGCCGGCATGGCGGCCGGTGTCGTGCAGGGATGCATTGATTCCATGCTGGAGGTTGAACCCCAGCTTGGCCATGTCAACCGCTTCCTCGAAGACCGGCCGGACACCATGCAGGCCGAACTGGATGCCTTTACACAACGTGCCCTGAAACTGGCGCGTACACCGGCCGAGACGGACCCATCATACCTGCTGGATGTGCTGGACGTGCGGGCCCATGGCTCCGAACTGGCGCTGCGCGCGTCGCAGTCTGCCCTGCTGCATCAGGGGGCACGGGGGTATCTGAGCACTGCCGCCCCGCAGCGCCGGGTCCGGGAAGCGCAGTTCGTGGCAATCGTAACCCCCGCGATCAAGCACTTGCGTCTGGAAATGGCGCGGCTCATGACGGAGGAACTGCCCGCATGATTCCCTACCGCAAATTCATCTGTCGGGTCTGTGGCTGGATCTATGACGAAGCCTTGGGGGACGCCGATGGCGGCCTGCCGCCCGGAACGCGGTTTGATGATATCCCCGATGACTGGGCATGTCCCCTGTGTGGCGTGACCAAGGCAGATTTCGAACCCTATGTCCTGCCGGCTGCCGCCGTTACGGCCGGGACGACGCCCGACATATCCGTTACTGCCCGCAGCGTATGGGACGCCGTGATCGTAGGGGGCGGCACGGCAGGCTGGGCGGTGGCCGAGCGCCTGCGCGCCCTGAGTCCGTCCGCACGGATCGCACTGGTCACCGGGTGCGCGGGTGACCTATACGCCAAGCCCCAGTTGTCCGTGGCGTTGTCACGCAATCTGGATGCAACCAGCCTGTGCCAGGGTCAGGGTGCGGATACGGCCGCAGGCATGGGGATCACGCTGATGGGCGGGACCTTCGCCTCCGGCATCGATCCGCACGCACACCGGCTGCGCACCACGCGGGGCACGCTGCGATATGGCGCGCTGGTTCTGGCGCAGGGCGCGCAGCCCGTGCGCGTACCCAGCCTGCCGGCGGATCTGGTGTGGCGGGTCAATTCCCTGTCGGCTTGGCTAAGGCTGCGCCGGAGCATTGGCGACACGCCACGGCGCATCGTGCTGGTTGGCGCTGGGCTGGTCGGATGCGAACTGGCGGAAGATGCGGCCAAGGCCGGGCACACGGTCACGCTGATCGGTCGCGGCCCCTATCCGCTGGATGGTCTTGTGCCGCCCGCGGCGGGACGGCGTCTTGGCGCACGGCTGGAGCATGCCGGGATTCATGTCATGAACGATACTTTCGTTCATAACGTTACGAAATCAGAACGTACGGTGGGGGTAAATGTTGTGACATCAGGCCACCCTGCCCTGTGTGAAGCCGATATCGTAATTGCCGCCATCGGGCTGGAAACCAACCTGCATCTGGCCCATACGGCGGGGCTGGATACGGATAACGGCATTGTGGTTGAACCGGCAACGCTGCGTACCAGCCAGACCGATATCTATGCATTGGGTGACTGCATCAGCATCCACGGCCAGCCCTGTCGCTATATCGGCCCGATTGCCGCGCAGGCGGATACGATTGCGCACGAAATCCTGGGGCTGCGCCATGCGGGGTATGCCCACCAGCCGCCGAAAGTGCGGCTGAAAAGCAGGGTGGCCCCGCTGGAACTGACCGGCACGCCCGACCCGGCCGCGCCATGGGAAGTCGTGACGGACACGACCGAACGCCTTGTCATGCAACAACGCCGTGGCAGCGCCACGACAGCGCGGCTGGAGGTATCGTGATGAGCGGATTTTCCTTCCTGCGCCCACCGCGCGCCACCCTGCTGCAGTGCGCCCCCGCTGTTCCGGCCGGGGCGGTGTGCGGCTGCGGTGCCGTACATGCCCCGCCCGCGCGTATTGGCCGCCGGGCGGTGCTGGGCGCGCTGGCAGCGGGAACGGTGCTGGGCAGCCTGCCGTCCCCGCTGCGTGCGGCAGTGCCGGCAGGCCCGCTGGAACGGGCCGATGTCACCATCGGGTTTGTCCCGATTTCCTGCGCCGCACCGCTGATCATGGCGGAAGCGCGGGGCTTCTTCATACAGGAAGGATTACGGGTACAACTGCAGAAAACGGCAAACTGGGCGCTGGTCCGCGACCGGCTGCTCGATGGTCACCTGAATGCATCTCACCTGCTTTCGCCCATGCCGCTGGCGCTTTCGCTCGGGCTGGGCGGCAATGCGCCGCATGCCGTGCGCGTGGCCAGCATGCAGAATCTTAACGGGCAGGCCATCACCCTTGCCCTGCGCCATCATGACCGGCGCGATCCGCGGCAGTGGAAGGGAATGACCTTCGCCATCCCGTTTGAGTTTTCCATGCACAACCTGCTGTTGCGCGCCTATCTGGCGCGGCACGGGCTGGACCCGGACCATGACGTGACCCTGCGCGTGACCGCCCCGCCAGACATGGTCGCCAACCTGCGGGCCGGCAATATTGACGGTTTCCTGGGGCCAGAGCCCTTCAACCAGCGCGCGGTCATCGAGGAAGTGGGCTTCATACATATCCTGACAGCGGAGATATGGGACGGCCACCCGTGCTGTGCCTTCGGCATGACGGCGGCATTCATGGACGCCAGCCCCAATACCGCCGCCGCCCTGCAGCGCGCGATGATCCGCGCCGCCGATTTCATGCAGCAGCCTGACAACCGCGCGCAGGCCGCACGGATCATGGCCCAGCCGCGTTACCTGAATCAGCCCGAACTGGTCATTCGCCAGAGCCTGACTGGGCATTACGCCGATGGCCTCGGCGTGGTGCGCGACAATCCGCGTCGGGCGGCCTATTCGCCCTACCCCTATCCGTCCATGGCGGTATGGATCATGTCGCAGTTTGAACGGTGGGGATACCTGAAGGGGCCGGTGGACTACCGCGACGTGGCCCAGCAGGTCTTCCTGATCGATACGGTCAGGCAGCAGGCGCAGGCCATGAACCTCCCCCAGCCTGCGGATGGGGGCAACAACTGGCCCTCCTTCAATATCATGGGACAGCATTTCGATCCTGACCATCCGTCTTTCTTCAATCAGGGATAGCCGCCATGATTTCAGTAGAAAGCCGTCGGGCCTTTTTCCTTTTCCTTGCCCTTTTCGCGGGGCTGTTGCTGGTCTGGCAGCTTTCCACCGCGTCCGCACCCGAACGGTCTCCATACGGTATCCCGCAGGGCAATGCGGAATACCAGATGCTGATGGGCCACGCCCCGGGTACGACCCAGACCCGGGAAGGCTTTCCCGGCCCGGCCCGCTTTGTCGCATCCGCCCTGCAGGCCCTGCACGCGCCGTTTCATAATAATGGCCCCAGTGACCGGGGCATTGGCTGGCAGGTTGGCGCGTCCCTGCTGCGTGTTGCGATCGGATACGGGCTGGCGGTTGTGGTTGCAGTGCCGTTGGGGTTCCTGATCGGGCTGCGTCCCGTCATCCGCCGCGCGGTTGACCCGTTTATCCAGATCCTGCGCCCGATTTCGCCTCTGGCATGGATGCCGCTTGCGCTTTACACGATCCGCAATGCAGAAGGCTGCGGCATTTTTGTCATCTTCATCTGTTCCCTGTGGCCCATTGTACTCAACACGGCCTTTGGTGTCGGCAGCGTGCGCCGGGAATGGCTGAATGTCGCCCGCACGCTGGAAGTCGGCTGGGCGCGCAGGGTGCTGTTCGTCCTGCTGCCGGCGGCGGCACCGACCATCATTACCGGCATGCGGATCGGGCTGGGGATCGCGTGGCTTGCCATTGTCGCGGCCGAGATGCTGGTGGGCAGTTCGGGCATTGGCTACTTCGTGTGGAACCAGTGGAACAACCTGTCCCTTTCCAACGTGCTGCTGGCGGTCCTGCTGATCGGTTTTACGGGCATGGTGCTGGACGGCGCGCTGGCGGCCCTGCAGAGGAGCGTGACCTATGCCGAATGATAACGCATTGGCACCAACCACCATGGCCCATGACACATCCCGGCCGCTGGTTGAGGTCTCCATGCTGGAAAAACGGTATGGCAATAGCGGACCACCGGTATTTTCCGATGTGTCGTTCACGATCCAGCCCGGTGAATTCGTCTGCCTGATCGGCCATTCGGGATGCGGCAAAAGCTCCATACTCAATATCCTGGCAGGGCTGGAACAGCCGTCCGGTGGCACGGTCATCATGGATGGGTGCGAGATCAATGGCCCGGGTCTGGAGCGTGGTGTCGTCTTTCAGGGCCATGCCCTGCTGCCGTGGCTCAGTGCGGTGCAGAACGTGGCCTTTGCCGTACGGTCGCGCTTTCCCACCCTCTCACGTACCGAAATAAAGGAAAAGGCCGAATACTACCTGCATCTGGTCGGCCTGCGGAACGCGCTGGACAAGAAGCCGGCCGAACTGTCGGGCGGCATGCGCCAGCGCGTGGGGATTGCCCGCGCCTTTTGCACGCAACCCCGCATGCTGCTGATGGATGAACCCTTTGGCGCACTGGATGCCCTGACACGCGGGTTGATCCAGGAGGAACTTCTCCAGATCTGCGCCCGCACGCAGCAGACCGTCTTCATGATCACGCATGATGTTGATGAAGCGATCCTGCTGGCGGAACGTGTTTTACTGATGAGCAACGGGCCTGATGCCCGTCTGGCGGAAAGCATCGACAACCCGTTGCCCCGCACCCGGACACGGGAAAGCATGCATCATGAAACCGGGTTTTACGATCTGCGCAACCACCTTGTCGACTTTCTGGTCCGCCGCTCCGCGCTGGTCAGCAAGGGCGAAAACTGACGTCATGAAAGGAAATGACCATGCCTGTATTCGAAAGCCGTGAAGAGGTCACGCATGCCATCATTGCCGCGCGCGTGGCCAGAGGCATCCGCTGGGCGGATGTAGCAACGGCCGTGGGCCGGAGCAAGGAATGGACCACGGCGGCCTGTTTTGGCCAGATGACCTTCAGCAAAGGAGAGGCCGAGGCCCTTGTCGCATTGCTTGACCTTGATCCCTCAGCCCTGGCGTGGCTGCAGACCGTGCCCTACAAGGGCACGCTGGGCGGCGGCGCGCCGGATGATCCGCTGCTGTACCGCTGGTATGAAATGATCAGCGTCTATGGTCCCGCCATCAAGGAACTGATCCATGAGGAGTTCGGGGACGGGATCATGAGCGCCATTGACTTCAAGATGCATATCGAACGCGAACCCGATCCGGCGGGTGACCGGGTCCATGTGAATATTTCCGGAAAATTCCTGCCTTACAAAAAATACTGACAGTATTATCCGGGCGGAATTCAATATTCTGCCCATACTATAAAATAACAGAAAATAAAATTATCGTCCCAGGACGGTACGGTTTCTTGCGCTCTTTACGGTCCGACATCGTAACAAGGAGTACAGACCATGTCGCATGCCTACAGGACTCTTCTTCCCGCACAGGCGCAGTTGTTCACAAAGGCTGCCGCCCTGTCCATCACGCTTGCAGGTCTGGGCTCATCGGGCGCATACGGGGCGGCCCCGGTCACGGACCTTACGCGCGGCGGCCTGCCCCCACCCAATACGGCGCGACTGGTGCCAAAGGTCATAACGACCCCGCCTGCACAGGGTGCGCCACAGGTTAAAAAGACCGTACCCATGCCTGCCTGGCTGGGCCGGTTTACCGCAGCCAATGGCGCGGCATCCGGCTTCGGTACGGTTGGCCCATACGGGCAGGCCCGCTGGGCCGAGGACTGGAGCTTTCTTGCCCATGAACCCGCCGATGTCCGGCGCAGGGACTGGTTCAACCGCCTGAAATACGTGCGGCTGAATGACAGTGGCTCCATCTGGGTCAGTTTCAGCGGGGAAGAACGCCTACGCTATGTGTTTGAAAACCAGCCGGCACTGGGCAAGGCCGGGGTGACGGATGCTAGAGCATAATCCGATCAGTCTGGTTCATATCCAGCGGCGGTGAAGCACGCAGCGGCCTGGCGATGAGAGATATCGTCAATTGCTTCACAGACGGTATTTTGAAGAGCGTCGAGGGTTCGCGGTGCCACCCGTCTGATCCACGCCTTCATTTTGGCGAAGATGTTTTCGATCGGGTTGAAATCAGGACTGTAGGGCGGCAGGAACAACAACCTGGCGCCGACTGCCTCCACAGCCTCGCGGGCAACGGCTCCTTTATGGGCGGGCAGATTGTCCAGAATGACGACGTCTCCCGGCGACAGGGTTGGAACGAGCACCTTGCGGGTATAGGCGGCAAACCATTCGCCGGTCATTGGGCCGTCCAGCATCATCGGTGCTGTCATGCCGGAGAGGCGCAGCCCGCCGATGAACGTCGTGGTTTTCCAGTGCCCGTGGGGCACGGACATCCGACAGCGCGTGCCCCGTTGTGACCGCCCCCGCAGGCGGGCCATCTTCGTTGAGACGGCTGTTTCGTCGATGAAGATCAGACGGGCCGGATCAAGGTCAGGCTGACTGTCAAACCAGGCCTCGCGCCGCTGTGCGACGTCGGGCCGTGTCTGCTCGCTGGCGTGCGCCGTTTTTTTTGATGGTCATGTCGTGACGGTCGAGACAGCGCCAGATCGTGCTCGGCGCAAAGCGGACACCGTGTTCCGCTGCAAGTGTCTCCGCCAGTTCGACAAGGGAAATATCGGCCTTTGTTTCAATCGCGGCCAGCAGGAAGGCTGACCACGCTTCAATCCGGTGAGAACGGCGATCACCGCCCTGTTTAATACCAAGGGCTATTGTCTCTGACTCATCTGTGAAGTGACGCGAAGGGCCTGTTCTGATTCTGTTGTGAGAGGGAGGATCGGGAATGGCTGGTGCGATTGCTTTACGGACGGATTATACGGCTTCTGCGTTACGACGTCTGGCTTCTCGTACGCGGGATGCGAATGTTGCACGGCGCCTTTTGTCTCTGGCTGCGGTGCGCGATGGTGCCAGCCGTGGCGAAGCGGCGCGGATCGGCGGCATGGACCGGCAAACCCTGCGGGACTGGGTGCACCGGTTCAATGCTACGGGGCCGGATGGTTTGCGGGACCAATGGCGCAACGGGTCGGTCTGCCGCCTGACAGCGGACCAACTGGCAGAATTATCGGCGCTGGTCACGACAGGGCCTGACCGTGCCCGGGACGGTGTGGTGCGCTGGCGTCGGGTCGATCTTCAGCGGGTCATCGAAGAGCGTTTTGGCGTCTCCTATCACGAACGCCATGTCTCCACCCTGCTGAAGCGGCTTGGGTTCAGCCACGTCAGCGCGCGTCCGCGTCACCCCGGACAGGATCCATCCGTCATGGACGCGTTTAAAAAAACTTCCCCACGATCCTGAGCGCCCACACCGGACATCTGCCCAAGGGCAGGCGGATTGAACTCTGGTTTCAGGACGAGGCCCGCATCGGGCAGAAGAACGGCCTTGTCCGACAATGGGCGCGGCGTGGCACCCGACCACGCCAGCCGGCCGACCAGCGCTACGAGAATGCCTGGCTGTTCGGGGCGATCTGCCCGGCACTTGGCAAGGCGGCAGGCCTGGTGCTGCCGTTTACCGGCACGGCCAGCATGCAACTGCATATCGAGGAAATCTCACGCTGCGTCGCACGCGGCGCCCATGCCGTCGTCCTGCTCGATCGTGCCGGCTGGCATACGACACCCAAACTCAGACTGCCGCGCAACGTCAGCCTGGTCTTCCTGCCGTCCCGCGCGCCCGAACTGAACCCGGTCGAGAATATCTGGCAGTTCCTCCGCGCCAACTGGCTGTCCAACACCGTGTTCAGTGGCATCGAACACATCATCGAAGCCGCATGCACCGCATGGAACAACCTCACCGCCCTGCCACAGACCATCCGATCCATCGGTCTCAGAAACTGGGCTCATATAGGTCAAAGGTGATAGCCCTTGGTATAAGCGCATGGTCACGACCGCTGGCCTGCCACTCAGCAACCCAGCGGATAACGCTCGACGAAGACACACCAAAACGAACCGCCGCCGCACGACGGGTCATGCCAGAGGCAACAGCCGCAATCGTGCGGCGGCGAAGGTCAGCAGACAGGGCTCGGGTCATACGGGTCGGCCTCCATACCGGCACATAGTATGAATCAGATTTCGACCAGTAGGGGAATCTTAAAATGAACCTATTAGATCGGATTATGCTCTAGTCGTGTTCTGCTGCGCAACCAGTACGGGGCCGACCTGCATCTGGGGTCGCATGTCCGTATCTATGCCGAACTGCTTGATGCCGTGGCCGGCGGGTCGAATACATACGGCTACCAGACCGGCCTGCAACGTGAACGGCTGGACATGCAGCAGGGCTTTGTCGAACTGCGGGGCCACTTCCTCGGCGCGCATATGGGGGTCATGGGAGGGCGGCAGCTGTTCCTTGATGCACCGGTCATGATGCAGTCCGCGCGTGATATCCCCAACGTGCAGCAGACATGGGACGGCTTTCGTGGTTATGCGTTATGGAAGAACTTTCGGGTAGACATCTTTGATTTCTTCCAGACGAACAAACAGCCGGTTGGCATATTTTCCAATGGTACGAACTATTCCGGCCGATTGTACGGCGCCTATGCGTCCGGCGCGCTTCCCGCCTTCCAGTTCATGGGGCAACGCTCCCAGCTTTACCTTGATGCGTTCTTCATGGGCTACCTGTATGGCAGTCCGCTGGCATCAGTCCCCACGGCATCGGTTGGTGGTGCCACGGCGGGCACGACGCGCCGGGATGGCATCGGCGGGCGGCTGTGGGGCAAGGTTGGCCCGTTTAGCGTGAATCTTGACGGCATTTATCAAGGTGGCTCGTTCCATCCCGTCAATAATGGCGCACACCGGCGGGTGGATGCCTATGCGGTCAATGGCGGCATCAATTACACCATTCCCAAGGTTCCGGGCGCACCAACCTTCGGCGTGCAGGCGGATCTGTTCTCGGGTGGGAATTACAACCAGACATCGGGATCGGTAGGAACGTTTGGCACGCCCTATTTCCCGCTTCCCTACTATAATGACGTGACCATGACCCTGAACAACCAGAACCTGGTCGGGGTTGGCCCGGTCATGACCTATGCGGTGGCGAAAAAGGTCTCGCTGCGGCTGCATGCGCCGTTCTTCTGGCGTGATAGCACGCAGGACGCGCTGTACGGGATCGGGCGCGTCTATACTCCGCGCGACGGGCTGCACGGGGGATATGTGGGTGCCATACCACAGTTCCAGGTCAGTTGGTCCTTTGCCCCGCACTGGGTCTGGACGCATGATATTGCCGGTATCCTGGCCTCCCGTGGCGTGCGCGCGGCAGGGCTGCATTCAGGCGCCTATTACATGCAGACCATGCAGTTCGTATTCTGACTGACAGAAGCGCTCTGTCCCTGTAGGCTACCATCTGGCTGCCAGCGTCCCCTCGCGGGCTGCCAGCCAGATGGTTCCTTTTCCTTATCAGGCTTGCTGGCACATATGTCCGGTTCCGACACCCACGATGGTTTCCCTGCCGAGTTCTGGCGTTCACAGGAAATCCTGCTGCTCAAGAACGTCATGGCCCTTGTGGGCCGGGGGCTTGATCTTGATGGCGTGCTGCGTGAGGTCGTGCACCTGCTCTCGGAACTGCTGGGGCTCAACCGCGCGCGCATCATCCTCAAGGACCCGGAAGGGGATACCTACCGCATCCGCCATGCCTATGGCCTGACAACAGCCGAGATTACACGCGGTGTCTACCGGCTGGGCGAGGGCATAACGGGGGCGGCACTGAAGAACCGGCATCTGATTATCGTGCAGGATATCGACAAGGAACCCCTTTTCCTTGGCCGTGCCGTCCTGCGTGAGCACCTGCCACCGGAAAAGGTGGCTTTCATCGCCATGCCCATTGACCTGGGACACAACCGGGTCGGCCTGATCGCGTGCCACAGGCTGCGACACCGGAACAGGAACCTGTCCGATGACATCATGATCCTGCAGATCATATCCACCCTTATCGGCCAGTTGATGAAACTGGGCGATACGGTGGAAGAACAGACGCGCGCCCTGCACGAGCATAACCAGTTGCTGGAAAATGCGCTGGAAAACGCCACCATGCGGTATGGCATCATTGGCACTTCACCTGCCCTGCTGAAGGCGATTACCGAGCTTGAAGGCGTATCGCACGCGTCATCCAGCGTGCTGCTGTGCGGGGCTGCGGGAACGGGCAAGGAACTGTTTGCGCGCGCGCTGCATATGGCCAGTCCCCGTCGCGCGCAGCCCTTTGTGCGTGTCAACTGCGCCGCCATTCCCGAAAACGCATTTGAAACCGAGCTTTTCGGCCACGAACGCGGGGCTTTTCCTGGGGCAAGGGCACGTCGGCTGGGGCAGCTTGAACAGGCGCATACCGGGACGCTTTTCCTTGATGAAGTTGGTGAACTTCCCTTGGCCATACAGGGCCGGCTGCTGCACGTGTTCGAGCAGGGCACATTATCGCGCGCCGGTACGGCGCTTTCGCGCAGGATCGACATCCGCATTGTCAGCGCGACCAGCCAGAACTTGCGCAAGCGTGTCGAGACGGGGCTGTTCCGCTATGATCTGTTCTACCATCTTAATGTCATACCCATCACGTTGCCGACCCTTGCCGCCCGCAGGGAGGACATTCCCCTGCTGTGCAGCCATTTCCTCAGCCAATTCAACCAGCGGCATGAACGTAACATCAGCCTGTCCCGGTCTGCAGTCGAACTGCTGACAGAACAGGACTGGCCGGGTCATATCCGCCAGCTTGCCAATGTTATTGAACGTGTCGTGCTGCTCGCGCCACAACCGGTCATCACGGCACGGGAACTGCGCGCCTTCCTGCATGACATTACGCAGCCGGTTCCATTGCAGCCACTACAGGGCGAACGTGCATATCGGCCGTATCTTTCCGCTTCTTCCCATTCCAAGGAAGAACTGCTGCATGCGCTCAGGCTGAATGGCGGCAACAAGTCACGCACCGCGCAGCAGTTGGGCATGACGGCACGGCAGCTTCATTATCGTTTGAAGTTGTTTGATGTTGTCTAGCAGCCTGTCGGGTTGGGCATTTTGCGGCTGATAACGCCGAGGCAGACCCGGCTTATGCTGCGTGAAGCCGAGCCATTCTTTTGCAGTTGTATGCGAGAGCGACGAGTGTCCATTCGGTCGTAACTTTTGCAAGGCTGCGCAGACTGAATCTTCTGAACCCCATGATGCTTTTGATAATTCCAAAGACCGGTTCAACGGTCTGTTTTCGTAGTCTGTAAACATCTCCGGCTTCTGTGGTTTCCAGCCTGTCCTTCATGGCTAGCCGCCAGGGTTCGGTTATCCGGCGTGGCTCCTTGTTTTCAGGAGGTGGCCGGAAATCATATGGCCTGCGGGCGCGAGGCCGTCCGATGGCGACCAGCGGATCGATGCCTTTTTTCCGCAGGTCCCGGACTGCCTGCCCGTTGGGGTAACCGGTGTCGGCGAGCACTGTCTTTGGGAGACCGATCGTGTTTTCCATCGACAGCACCGTGCTGGTAAAGGACGGCGCGTCCGCTGACGTGGCGACAACGCCGGTTGTCACGATCAGCTGGCTGCCTTCAGCGCAGACCACAGCCTGAGCATTGTAAGCCTGCCGGAACTCATGGGCGTCCGAACGCCGCATGAGGCGGCTGTCCGGATCAGTCAGGCTGATCTGTCTCTCGGGTGGAGGTTCATCATCGGGCGGTTTCGGCGCCCGGCCGCGACGCCCTGTTTTTGCGTCATAGACGGCTTTCTTTTTCTCGTATGCCGGTCGCGCCGCCTCGGCCTGAGCCTTCGCGTCAGATTCCAGCCGGGCGCAGGCTTCATCCAGCTTCGCTTTCAGCGTTTCCCGGCGGGCAAGTTCTTCCGGCAATGCCTGCGGATCACTGTCTGTGGCGTCCGCGTGCTCCGCCTGTTCCATCAGTTTCGCGATATCCACCCCCAACTGTTCACGCAGGGCCCTGATCCGGTCGTAGCGCAGGGAGCGGTATTTCGAGGCGTCGGCATCAATCTTCGTGCCGTCGATCGACACCACACCCAGACGCAGCAGGCCCGTCTCGCGCGCCAGAAGCAGGACCTGCGCAAATGCAGCTTCAATGGCCGTCCGGTTCGTTCGGCGAAAGGCGGCAATCGTGTCGTGATCCGGATGCAGGTTCGCCGCCACGAAGCGCACCCCGATGTCACGATATGTCGCCCGCTCGATCCGCCGTGAGGAAAAAATCCCGTTCGCGTAACTGAAAATCAGAAGAGCCAGCATCAGCCGCGGATGATACTGCGCCTTGCCACCCGTGCGCACCGGCACGCAGAACGCGGTCATCGGAACCCGCTCAACAGCGGCAACAATGAAATGCGCCATATCGTCAGCCGGAAGCCACGACTTCAAATCAGGCGGCAGAAGATACGGCTGAGACCGGTCAAACGGGATAAAGCTACTCATCTCATAACCTTACAACCGCCCCCCTTCACAGGGTACCCCAACCCGACAGGCTGCTAGAGCGTTTTCTTTTCAATCTGGTTCATATCCAGCGGCGGTGAAGAAGTTGGCGCATTCTGTGGGTGTGAACAGATCGATGAGAGAACCGATCCTGTCCCACAGAGCGTCGCGTGTGCGTTCGGCGGCGCGGCGCAGATGGGCCTTGAGTTTTGAGAAGGCCATCTCGATCGGGTTGAAGTCAGGGCTGTAGGGCGGCAGAAACAGGAGAGTTGCACCAGCGGTCTCGATTGCTGCCTGCACGGCCGCTCCCTTGTGGGAGCCGAGATTGTCCATCACGACCACATCGCCCGGTCGCAGGTCCGGCACGAGGACACGCTCGACATAGATCTGGAAGCTCCGGCCGTTGATCGGCCCGTCCAGCACCATCGGTGCGACCAGGCCGGTCAGCCTCAGGCCCGCGATGAAGGTGGTTGTTTTCCAGTGCCCATGGGGAACGGCCGAGCGCAGCCGCTGGCCGCGCGGGGCACGACCGTAGCGTCGTGCCATGTTGGTCGACGCCCAGGTCTCATCAATGAACACAAGGCGATCGGGATCGAGATCGGGCTGAGCGTCGAACCAGTCCTGCCGACGCTTCAGGACGTCCGGTCGGTCTTGCTCTGCCGCATGGGCTGTCTTTTTTTCCATGTGATCCGGTGCCGGGCACAGAAGCGCCACAGCGTGCCGACGCTAAAATGATGCCCTTCTTCAGCCAGTTGCGCCCGGATTTCGACCAGCGTCAGGTCATCCTTCTCGTCGATCAGGGCGCGAATACGCGCGGCCTGCGCCTCGATCCGGCCTGAGAGGCGATCACCGCCTCGCGGCTTCGGCGTGACACTCCCGGTCTCTCGGGCCAGGGTACACCAACGGATCGCACTGGCTGGACTGACACCAAACCGTTCGGCGGCCTGGCGGCGGGACAGGCCACCGGACACGGCTGCTACAACACGTTCACGAAGATCCAGAGACAGCGTACGTGACGACATTCAGGCCGGCCTCCAGCCCCGGCCGTCATCTTGAATCAGATCGCGCCAGATAAGGGAATCCCAAATGATTCAAATCGAACAGAAAACGCTCTAGCTGTCGGGTAAAGAAGCGTAATGGGTATAGTCGCTGGTATAACCGATCTGTTTCTTTAAGACATTTTACATGACGAGAAACCATGAAAGCCTTCATGTCGGGATCAGTGGCAATCCCGTAGCGCAACCCGTTGGAGAATTCGCGCAAGTCATGGCGCCGCTGTTTCGCGTCCTCTCGCAACATCAAGGAAAGCATACGCAGAAGCCGCGACACGCTTGTGCGTAAACAGCGGTTCGATCCGCTCCTTTGCTACCCGAAGCCCAGATGTCGACAGTTCCAGCGTCTCTTCAACTGATGCCCCGCCATTCATGAAATCCTGAATCATGATGATCGATGTATAAATAACTCAACATAAAATACATATGAATTGCCAACTTATATAAATACTTTCAATAAATTCAAAATTCTGTGTAATCTATTCTTCTTTACATCAACTGGATATGGCTTTTGAATCCCAACAGTGCTGCATCACGCAAGTCGGATTGGGCATTGGGATGAATATAATATTCGAACAATGGGGTGAAGATAACGCCCGGCATGACGTGTATGGCATAGTTCGCTTCCATGACGATGGTATCGCGCTGCACGCCGGTTGCATGGTTGGGCAGGCTGCTTCTGTTGCCGGTATCGATCATGTCCTGTTCCGTCATCGTCACGCCATCGGCAATCCGTGTATAGGTCAGGGCAAAGCCCATCGTGTCATACGGACGCGAGCGGAAGTAACCGCGATTGATCAGTGCCGCATACACAAGATATTTGCGCAGTGACGTGCGTGGGTCGTTATATATCGCGCCGGACAGCGCGGTCAGGCCGGAATCCTTGTCATGGTAATGCAGCAGGCGCTGGTCGAACATGACCCATGTGGACCATGACGCGCCATGCTGCCTCTGTTTGCGGCCCGTCAGCGCATAGGGCGCGCCGGCCACGTCAAGGTAATTGTCGTTCTGCGGCGTGCTGAACAGTTGCGCGCCGAATTTGTAATGCCCCGGCAGGGTGCCATGGCGGAACACGGGTTCCCACGCGGTTTCGATTGGTGCTGCATAACCGATGATGTTCGCGCCATTGAACTTGAATCCGGTGCGGTGCAGGTACACCTGGTAAATCCCGTTTTCAATCGGATACAGGCCGGTCTGCACGTAAACCGACCGGGCAGGACGGCCACGCACGCGGAACCCCCATGTGCCCGCGGGGTAGCCCGCGTCATAATTGGTGTCGGTAATGCCCTTGGGCCGTCCACAGAAACTGCCGTTCTGGAAGTTGCAGAACAGGGGGCTGGCCGCGAAATCCGATATTTCGGCCATGCGGCCTGCGGCAATCGCCAGCCGCCCGCCCAGAAGCGTTTCCTCCCCATAGGCATAGACAAGGTGGACCACCACGTTGCCGCCGCCGCCGTAATCTTCGGATGCATGGTTCAGCCAGTCGCCAAACATGCGGTTGGCAGTCGTGCCATACCGGCCCACGGTTATCATATGGGTGGCGAACCCGTGCCAGCCCGCTAGCTTGTCCCAGTCCACGTCCAGCTGCATGGCGTACTGCCCGGCATTGCTGGCCCCCTGCTTGTAATTGCTGAACCCCGGCGTGCTGCCCCGCGTGGGCGGCGTGATCGCCCCCGCGAATTCATTGGTATTGTCCACAAGGAAGTTGATGCCGCGACGGCGCAGCCATTTTGACACGGGGTTGGGGGCCACCGCTTCGGGTTGGGAAAACGGGGGCACCCATGTCTTGTGCGAGTCATGCTTTGGCAGCGGGCGCGACACCAGCAGGCTAGGGGCCGATCCGATGTCACGATCCATGACCTGTGCCCCTGCGGGCATGGCCCCGAACAGCAGGCAGCCCAGCGCAAGGGAGGTCGCCTGAAGCGCCATCCGCGGGATATTGCGCGCGCGTACGGGTATTGCGGTATCAGGAAACAGCATGATGCGTCCCTTCAATGCACGAAAATGGAAGCAATCAGGCAGAAGACCAGCCCGCATACTGCAATCAGCGTTTCCAGCACCGACCATGTCTTTATGGTCTGCGGTACGGTCAGGCCCAGATATTCCTTGATCTGCCAGAAACCGGCGTCATTCATCGGGCCGAAGGCAACCGATCCCGCCCCGGTTACCAGCACCATAAGTTCAGGTGAGACCCCGGTGCTGTGTTCCAGGATGGGGGCGACAATGCCCGACGCCGTCGCCATCGCCACGGTGGACGACCCGCACGCCACGCGCACGATGGCCGCCAGCACCCATGCCAGCACCAGCAGGGGCATGTGCGCGCCAAGGGCGGCATCGGTGATGGCGCGCGATACCCCGCTGTCGATCAGCACCCGGCCAAAGCCGCCGCCCGCGCCGATCAGCAGCATGATGAGCGCCGTGGGGCCAAGGCATTCGTTGGTAAAGCGCAGGATGGTGGCGGCCGAAAAGCCCTGCGCCACCCCCAGCACGTAAAAGGACAGCAGCGTTGCCAGCGCCAGGGCTATGTCCGTATTGCCCACGAAATGCAGCACCGTATTGGCCGTACCGTGTACCGTCGTGATCCGGTCGGCCATCGACCCGACCAGCATCAGGACAACAGGTGAAAGGATGGTAAAAACCGTCAGGAAGAAGCTCGGCATATTGGTCGCCGGTTCGTGTTTGACGAACTGTTCCGCTAGTGGGTTTACCCCAGTCAGTGGCGTGCGGGCAGAGGCAAAGCGGCCAAAGACCGGCCCGGCAATCACTGCGATGGGTGTGCCGATCACGATACCCAGCATGATCGTATGGCCGATATTGGCATGATACGCGCTAAGGGCCAGCAATGCCGCCGGATGCGGCGGAATAAGCGCATGCGTGACCGACAGCGCCGCCCCCATGGGCAACGCCACCCGCAGCAGGGGCATATTGGTGCGGTCGGCCAGCACGAATACCAGTGGAATGAGCAGGACGAAGCCCACCTCAAAAAACACAGGCAGGCCAATCAGCAGGCCAATCACCATCATGGCCCAGTCCACGCGTTCGCGCCCCGCGAACCCGGATATGGTCAGTGCAATACGGTCGGCCCCACCGGATTCCGCCAGCATCTTGCCCAGCATGGTGCCAAGCGCGATGACGGTGCCAACATGGCCAAGTACATGGCCCGCGCCATTTTCAAAGGACGCAACGACATGATCCGCCGGCATGCCGGCAAAAAGGGCAAGGGCTATGGATACGATGAAAAGAACAATGAAGGGGTTCAGACGGAACCGGGCGATCAGGACAATAACAGCCAGAATTGCCGTTACCGCAAGAGAGATGGCAAATGCCGCGCTCATCCCATAAACACTCCCATGGTTTGACACAACGCCTAACGCCTGCGGTTGATGGGAAGGTCAAACCATAAAGAAAATGTTATAAAAACATCGTTTGTCCTATAATTGTTCTGATCCTTTTTGCAGGACCCTAAATAAAAATAGACATCAAAACTAAAAATATACATGTCTTTTGCAGAAAGATTTTTTATGAATTGTGCAATGCACAATGTCTGGTACAGCCCCATCGGGGATGACAGGTTACCCGTCATGATCATGTAGCTTTTCCACACAGGGCAACGGGCCTGCGGCATGATTGCGTCGCCGCACGCGGAGACGTGTGAGGGCATGGACGCGTGGTCCTGCTATGATCACGCTCCTGATAACACAGACGGACATTGTCATGCAGGACGATACTCTTTTTTCACTGGCTGGAAGACGCGCGCTTGTTACCGGAGCCTCCCGTGGCATCGGCCTCACCCTGGCGCGTGGCCTTGGCCGGTATGGGGCGAAAATTGTGCTGAATGGACGCCATCCCGAACCGCTGGAGGCTGTCCGCGCCATGTTGGAACGCGAAGGGGTGGATGCCGCGATCGCGCCCTTTGACGTGACTGATCAGCAGGCCGTCATTGCAGGGGTTGAAAAGATAGAGCGCGAATGCGGGCCGATTGATATCCTGATCAACAATGCCGGCATCCAGCGCCGTGAGCCGCTGGACCAGTTCAGTCGGGCGGACTGGGATGCCCTGATTGCCACGAACCTTAACGCGGTTTTCTTTGTCGGGCAGGCCGTGGCGAGGCATATGCTGCCACGTGGGCGGGGGAAGATCGTCAATATCTGTTCGGTACAGAGCGAACTGGCACGGCCAGGCATCGCGCCCTATACCGCAACCAAGGGAGCGGTCAAAAACCTGACCAAGGGCATGGCAACGGACTGGGCGCGTCATGGTCTGCAGATTAACGGGCTTGCACCGGGTTATTTTAAAACGGAAATGAATGAAAAGCTGGTGGCCGACCAGGCATTCACCCAATGGCTGTGCCAGCGCACGCCTGCCGGTCGCTGGGGGAACGTGGAGGAACTTGTCGGGGCGGCTGTCTTTCTGTCTTCCGATGCCTCAAGCTTTGTCAACGGGCATGTGCTTATGGTTGACGGGGGCATAACCGCTTCCGTGTAGACAAAGGCTGGACTTCTTGTCCATTTCCGCCGGTATGTCCCGGCGGAAACGGATAGCATCTTTTCAACTATTCAGGGACAGCAGGATCTTGGCTGCCTGCCTGCGGTCTGGCGCCAAGGCAAAGGCTGCGGCAAATTCGCTCAGGGGAAATTGCTGGGTGACCAGAATATCGGCAATTTCGGGCCGTTCGGCCAGTAAGGCAAGGGCTGCATCGAATTCCGTGTCAAAACGGAAAGTGCCCCTGAAATCGAGTTCACGGTTGATGATCTGGGCAATCGGCACGGGTATGTCCCCTGGCGGGAACATGCCAACCTGCACCAGTATGCCGCCCCGCCGTGTGCGGGCTATGGCCGCAGGCAGGGCGACTGGTACGCCTGTGGCTTCAAACAGGATATCGAATTCTTCTTCCACTGTGGTATGGCGGGTGTTGTAGCACCTGCTTGCGCCCAGCCGGGTTGCGCATTGCAGTGGAAAATCCTCCAGGTCCGTTGCCACAATACGTTCTGCCCCGTGATGGACCAGCCCCGCCACGATTAACAGCCCGATTGGCCCCACACCCTGCACCATCACGCTACGACCGCGTACATTGCCCGCGCGCGCAATGGCATGCAGGGCCACGGATAAGGGTTCGGCAAGACAGGCCCGGCGGGGCGTCAGGCCGGGGGGAAGGGTATGGAGTTGCGCCGCCTTGACAGTCATCGCCCGACGAAAGCCGCCATCGGTATGGGGATCACGTGCGGCACTTCCCAAAAAGCGCATGTTGCGGCACAGGTTGCGCTGTCCGCGCATACATTCGGGGCAGTGACCACACGGCTGTGCCGGATGAATGGCGACGGCCTCGCCTACGGAAAAGCCTTTAACATCGCTGCCTAGCACTACAGTTGCATTTTATGATGAGTTCTGACTCTATGGCTCACCATGATTCAGGATTTCATGAATGGCGGGGCGTCAGTTGAAGAGACGCTGGAACTGTGGGCATCCGGGCTTCGGGCAGCAAAGAAGCGGATTGTACCGCTGTTTACGCAGAAGCGTGTTGCGGCTTCTGCGTGTGCCTTCCTTGATGTCCTGATTGGTAACGAACCGCGCAAGACAGGATGGATGCGTGCGGAAGCAGCAGGAGATCCTGGTCCGTGGCGGCAACAGGCGCTTCTGGGTCGCGGGCAATGGGATGCCGATGTCCTTCGTGATGTCGTCAGGGACCATGTGGTCGAGCATCTGGGCACTGAAGAGGGCGTACTGGTCATTGACGAGACCGGTTTTCTGAAGAAAGGCCAGGCCTCCTGCGGCGTGGGGCGGCAGTATACGGGTTCCGCCGGCAAGATCACGAACTGCCAGATCGGTGACCGCGTACATTGCCCGCGCGCGCAATGGCATGCAGGGCCACGGATAAGGGTTCGGCAAGACAGGCCCGGCGGGGCGTCAGGCCGGGGGGAAGGGTATGGAGTTGCGCCGCCTTGACAGTCATCGCCCGACGAAAGCCGCCATCGGTATGGGGATCACGTGCGGCACTTCCCAAAAAGCGCATGTTGCGGCACAGGTTGCGCTGTCCGCGCATACATTCGGGGCAGTGACCACACGGCTGTGCCGGATGAATGGCGACGGCCTCGCCTACGGAAAAGCCTTTAACATCGCTGCCTAGCACTACAGTTGCATTTTATGATGAGTTCTGACTCTATGGCTCACCATGATTCAGGATTTCATGAATGGCGGGGCGTCAGTTGAAGAGACGCTGGAACTGTGGGCATCCGGGCTTCGGGCAGCAAAGAAGCGGATTGTACCGCTGTTTACGCAGAAGCGTGTTGCGGCTTCTGCGTGTGCCTTCCTTGATGTCCTGATTGGTAACGAACCGCGCAAGACAGGATGGATGCGTGCGGAAGCAGCAGGAGATCCTGGTCCGTGGCGGCAACAGGCGCTTCTGGGTCGCGGGCAATGGGATGCCGATGTCCTTCGTGATGTCGTCAGGGACCATGTGGTCGAGCATCTGGGCACTGAAGAGGGCGTACTGGTCATTGACGAGACCGGTTTTCTGAAGAAAGGCCAGGCCTCCTGCGGCGTGGGGCGGCAGTATACGGGTTCCGCCGGCAAGATCACGAACTGCCAGATCGGTGTGTTTGGCGCTTATGTTTCGGAACGGGGGCATGCCTTTATCGACCGCGCCCTGTATCTTCCAAAAGACTGGACATCAAAGCCTGAGCGCATGAAGCGGGTTCACGTTCCTGATGACGTAGTGTTTGCGACCAAACCGGCACTGGCATCGAAGATGATCGAGCGGTGTCTGGATGCTGGTGTGCCTTTCCGTTGGGTTGCTGCGGACAGCGTTTACGGCGTGGGCGACGTGGAACGCACGCTTCGCCGGGCAGGAATCGGATATGTCCTTGGGGTCAAGGGCAATCACTGGTTCGGATCATGGGCAATGGAACCGCTGATTGCCGGAGAGGCGAAAGATATTGCAGCAGGACTGCCAGACCAGGCCTGGCGTCGTCTGTCAGCGGGGCACGGCACAAAAGGTGAGCGGCTGTATGACTGGGCGTATCTTCCGCTTGCTGACCTGGATGCTGAAGAATTTGACTGCCCTATAGCCGGACCATGGACACGTGGCCTGCTGATCCGCCGGAACATCGCTGACGGGGACCTTGCCTATTTTACGACCTGGTGCCCGAAAGGGACAACCACGCAGGAACTGGTGAACGTCGAAGGGACGCGCTGGAGAATTGAAGAAGGGTTCGAGACTGCAAAAAACGAATTCGGTCTCGATCATAACGAAACCCGCTCCTGGCATGGATGGCATCGGCATGTCTCCCTGGTCATGCTGGCCTATGCCGTCATGGCCAGTGTCCGTTACCAGGCAAACTCACTGAAACCGAAAAAAACACCGCACAGGACACGACAGTCCTCGTCCGCTGGTCCATCCAGGAAATCAGGCGCCTCGTCGTAAAACTCTCACAACGCAGGTTACCCGTCGCTCACATTCTCAGATGGTCCGTCTTTCGACGAACACATCAGGCCAGTGCCATCCGCGCGCACTCTCGCCATAAAATGCAACTGTAGTGCTAGGTTTCGTGGACAAAGGTTGACAGTAACGTCCATGATTGATTCAAAGCTGCCTTTTGGAGGCGTTGTTGGGCGAGCGAATTGGGCTTTCGGACGAGGAATGGGCCATCATCGGGGCGCTGCTTCCGCCTGAGAGGGGTCGTGGCTGCCGTCCTGCGCAAGACAATCGTCTGTATTTCGAAGGCATGATGTGGATTGCCCGAACCGGATCGCAGTGGCGCCACCTGCCTGATGATTATGGCAAGTGGAACAGCGTGTTCCGACGCTACCGACGATGGGTGACGACAGGCGTGTTCGATGCGATGCTCGAAACCTTGGCTGAAATGGTCGAGCGGGATACCACTGCCGACATGATCGACAGCACGGTGGTCCGGGCACATCATTGTGCTATCGGTATAAAAAAGGGACACAGGAAACCGAGGCGCTTGGCCGATCGCGCGGTGGTTTCACCACCAAACTGCACGCCCGATGCGACGCCAGGGGACGCCCTCTCGGTTTTGTCCTGACGCCGGGACAGACCCACGATATTCAGGGTTTCGGCCCGCTGTTCCGCATGATCGCTGACAAGATCGAGGCGTTACTGGCAGACAAAGGTTACGATGCCGACCTCATTCGCGAGGAACTTGCCAAGGCCGAAATCGAAGCCGTCATCCCGAGCAAAAGCAACCGTCGCAATCCTGTACCTCATGATAAAACCAAATATCGCTGGCGCAATCTCGTCGAGCGCCTGTTCAACAAACTCAAGAACTGGCGACGCGTTGCCACCCGATATGACAAAACCAAGGAATCATATCTTGGCTTCGTCAGTCTCGTGTCAGCACTCCAGTGGATACCCTTTGTCCACGAAACCTAGCACTACAGTTGCATTTTATGGCGAGAGTGCGCGCGGATGGCACTGGCCTGATGTGTTCGTCGAAAGACGGACCATCTGAGAATGTGAGCGACGGGTAACCTGCGTTGTGAGAGTTTTACGACGAGGCGCCTGATTTCCTGGATGGACCAGCGGACGAGGACTGTCGTGTCCTGTGCGGTGTTTTTTTCGGTTTCAGTGAGTTTGCCTGGTAACGGACACTGGCCATGACGGCATAGGCCAGCATGACCAGGGAGACATGCCGATGCCATCCATGCCAGGAGCGGGTTTCGTTATGATCGAGACCGAATTCGTTTTTTGCAGTCTCGAACCCTTCTTCAATTCTCCAGCGCGTCCCTTCGACGTTCACCAGTTCCTGCGTGGTTGTCCCTTTCGGGCACCAGGTCGTAAAATAGGCAAGGTCCCCGTCAGCGATGTTCCGGCGGATCAGCAGGCCACGTGTCCATGGTCCGGCTATAGGGCAGTCAAATTCTTCAGCATCCAGGTCAGCAAGCGGAAGATACGCCCAGTCATACAGCCGCTCACCTTTTGTGCCGTGCCCCGCTGACAGACGACGCCAGGCCTGGTCTGGCAGTCCTGCTGCAATATCTTTCGCCTCTCCGGCAATCAGCGGTTCCATTGCCCATGATCCGAACCAGTGATTGCCCTTGACCCCAAGGACATATCCGATTCCTGCCCGGCGAAGCGTGCGTTCCACGTCGCCCACGCCGTAAACGCTGTCCGCAGCAACCCAACGGAAAGGCACACCAGCATCCAGACACCGCTCGATCATCTTCGATGCCAGTGCCGGTTTGGTCGCAAACACTACGTCATCAGGAACGTGAACCCGCTTCATGCGCTCAGGCTTTGATGTCCAGTCTTTTGGAAGATACAGGGCGCGGTCGATAAAGGCATGCCCCCGTTCCGAAACATAAGCGCCAAACACACCGATCTGGCAGTTCGTGATCTTGCCGGCGGAACCCGTATACTGCCGCCCCACGCCGCAGGAGGCCTGGCCTTTCTTCAGAAAACCGGTCTCGTCAATGACCAGTACGCCCTCTTCAGTGCCCAGATGCTCGACCACATGGTCCCTGACGACATCACGAAGGACATCGGCATCCCATTGCCCGCGACCCAGAAGCGCCTGTTGCCGCCACGGACCAGGATCTCCTGCTGCTTCCGCACGCATCCATCCTGTCTTGCGCGGTTCGTTACCAATCAGGACATCAAGGAAGGCACACGCAGAAGCCGCAACACGCTTCTGCGTAAACAGCGGTACAATCCGCTTCTTTGCTGCCCGAAGCCCGGATGCCCACAGTTCCAGCGTCTCTTCAACTGACGCCCCGCCATTCATGAAATCCTGAATCATGGTGAGCCATAGAGTCAGAACTCATCATAAAATGCAACTGTAGTGCTAGCGCATCAATGATGCCCGATACTTCATGCCCCAGAACCATGGGAGCGTGCAGCACAGACGCCCCGACGCCCCCATGGGCAAAATAATGTAGGTCCGAACCGCATATGCCGCCCCAGGCCATATTTACCCGCACTTCATCGGAGCCGGGATGGAGTATGGAAACGGGATCCAGCCTCAGGTCATGCGGCGCATGGATAACCAGTGCCTCGGTCAGGCAGGAACCGACGTTTTTTTGACTTGCTTCAGCGTACACGTTCAGGATGCTCCCCGCCTGTAACAGGACCGCCGCCTCGTAAGGACGATAGGCCATTTTCCTGTTTTTTTTGAGCCGACATGACAGCCCTGGACAGTGCATGGCACAAAAATAAGGCTGCGCTCACTCTAACGAGACAGCAGACGGTCTGGTTTCCAGCATGAGCAGGGACGACGATCGTCCGTGGAAACGGATCAGTTAGATGGCGGCATGGGAGAGGCAGTACCTGAGGCTGAGATCGGTTTGTGTGCGTTATGCCAGATGGTCCTGAAGACAGCGGGAAAGCTGTTCCCGCGGCTTTTATCCAGTTGTATCCTCTCGAACAAGCGTTCCGACGCACGGTCGATCTCATTAAAATAGTCGCGCTGGCACTGCACCCGGTCACTGACGGCCTCGTAAGGGTCCACCCGATTGGAGGCGTCGTTCTGTCTGGCGTGAACTGGCGCAGCCGCATATTCCTGTCGTAGCAGATAGGGCACGATAGACCTGGACAGACTGTGCGCGTGGATCAGGTGCTGCGCGCATGGTCGCCTGAATATTGTCCAGCCTGAGGCGTCCGTATCGAAGACGGGGGCCGTCAGTAATTCACGCAATGCCTATACGCTACCATTTTACTGGATTTATTTATCCCGTTTCTGTCAGGATAGGGCGACCTTGCGCGTCAACGGGCCGAGAAATGATTACTTTCTTATTCGTTCCCTGTTCATAGACACGAAGGCCAATAACTTTATCATGATAATATTCGGCAGGATACGCAATGTATGATACTGGGCAGGATACGGTTTCACTCTCACGTAGATTTGGTGAGGCAGGGCGACCGTGTGTGCTGATTGTTATGGGCGTATCAGGGTGTGGCAAGAGTACACTGGCCCAACTGATAGCTGAACGGATGGCCTGGCCCCTTATCGAAGGGGACGACCTGCATCCCCCCGCCAATATCGCGCGAATGAGCAACGGCATTCCGTTGACCGATACGGATCGTATGCCATGGCTTGATCTTATTGCTGGCCGGATACAGTCATGGCGTGATGCAGGTCAGTGTGGCATCGTGACGTGTTCATCGCTCAAGCGCAGTTACCGTAGACAGATTGGCGGCGACAGTGCGGATGTCTGCTTTGTCTATCTCAAGGGCAGCAGGGAGGACATCATGCCCCGCCTGTACCAGCGCACCGGTCATTTCATGCCGGTTGCCATGCTGGACAGCCAGTTCGCCACGCTGGAGGAACCCGACATGCATGAGGAAGTGGTCATGGTTCTGGATGTCAATGCCCCGCAGGAGCATCTGGCTGAACGGGCCTGTGCACATCTGGCCCAGTTTTCCCTGTAAAAACACGACGTGCCGTGACCGGTATTCCCTCAATATCTGAGATCGACACTTCCGAAGCCTTAATTATGCATTTCACCGAGAAATTCCCGCAGAGCCGGTTCGAAATTCTGATTTTCGTGCCCTGGCCTGGTAAGCTTGAGGAGCGCGAAGCGCTGTAGGGCCGACAGATGTCCCCACTGTTCGGGCGTGGGTGCCCTCAACCCACTGGATTGCGCTTTCAGCGTGATCGCATCGGGCACGCCATCAGCCAGTTGCCAGGCTCCCATCCGGGCCGGTGGAAGTAGTTTTGGCTCTTCTCCCGCCCGGGTCCTGATCAGGTGCAGGAGGAACGACCGGTATGCAGCCCGTTCCAGCGGCATGGTGGCGGGGCGGTCCACCAGTGCCTGCCTGTCGTGCTGCGTAAAACGGCTCCACTGGCGCAGGCTTAGTTTTACCCCGCACAGATCCAGCTTCATGCGCACGATCATGGGAACGCAGCGTAATGACAGGGTAAAATCCATTTCGAAATTGAACAGCATGGTTTCCCTCCCCCGCACTGTTCACAGTAATCGCGCGCAGGCAGGGGCAGGATTGGCGGGCACGGGAGCGATCCAGCGCATGAGCATCTGGTGCTCGGCATTGTCCACCCATCCCAGCGCCGTCATATCGCTTATGATCCAGTCAAGGTCGGACGGCAGCAGGCTGCCCCCGGCAAAGGTCACGCATTCGCGTGCGTCCCCACCGGGCAGGATGGCCTCCGTCGCCGCCAGCGGCAATGTTAGCCCGCCATCCGCAACGGGGGCCGCCAGTGCGCGCGCGATGTCCGCGCGGTGACCCGGTTGCTGGCAGAACGCAATCGCGTCCCGCAGGGCATGCGACATGCGGCGGCCCGTCGCATCGCACGACAGGAGTTTCCCCGATGCGACAATGATCTTTTCAACATGGTCGGGCAGGACGGTGGCGGATCCGCCCACGCGAAAGGCAAGTCCGCGCTGTTCCGCCTCGATACCCCATGGCGGACCGACACAGCCGCCATCAATCGCGTTTTCCGCCAGCGCCTGGATCATGTCGGTCGGGGGCATGACAGACAGGTCGATTTCATCTTCCATGCTGACATCGATCATCTTCAGGAAACGCCGGAGAATGAGGAGATGGGTGGAATACATATGCACGACGGCGATACGCGGCTTTCTCCCGATGGTCATGGCCCACAGGTCAAACGCCTGCCGCCCCGGGGAGCCGGCATTCCATGCCCCTTCCACCGGGTTGGCGCCACGCAGCATGATCGTGTTGCCACCCCGGCTGATCCGGCCTAGCGGGCGTAGCCCTGTATCATGCCCGCGCCGCCCGAGTGCAGTCATCATGGCCAGCGGCGCGAAAATGACAGCGGCATCCAGCCGGTTCCATGCCAGACCATCGGCGATGTTGGCCCAGGATGGGGAGACGACGATCTCGATTTCCAGACCATGACGGGCAAAAATGCCCTGCTGCTGCCCCATGATGACTGGCGCGCTGTCAGCCAGCTTCAGCACGCCGATCCGTAACGGTGTGTTCACGATGCCTCATCCTTTTTCTGCGATGCCAGATACTCCCCGGCGACGGCCGCGATGCGACGCGATGTCTGCATGGCCCGGCGCTGGAACCACCGATAGGCCTGCGCTTCGCTGGTTTTTTCATTTTTCATGAAACATCTCTTTGCCTGTTCGATCACCCTCCGCTCGGCAAGGACACGCTGCGCTTCGGTCAGTTCGTCGCGCGTGCGACGGAAGCGGGCATACAGCGCGATGGCGGCACGCAGCAGCGGCTTTACATCACGGGGCAGTGCCTCAAGCACGTTGTAGGAACATATGCCCGTATCAAAGGCTGTTTCCATCAGTTCCACATCGTCCTCATCCACAAACAGGGCGACCGGTCGTTCCTGTGCCGAACAGGACAGGGCGCGAATACTGTCCAGCGCGTCACGGTCGGCCCTGTTCATGTCAACCAGCACGACATCGGGCCGACAGGCCCGCACGGCATCGACCAGCGCCGTGCCGGGGGGAACGGTCAGGACATCCAGCGACGCATCGGCGTGCAGCGTCTCCGACAGGGCATGGCCCCTGCGGGGGTTTTCGTCCGCGACCAGCACCCTCAGGCGCGTGCCGGGCACCATGTCCTCACACATCAGTACACATCACGCAGATAGCGGCCTTCGCGTGTCAGGTTGCTTACGAATGCATCTGCATCGCCAGATGACAGGTCACCGTGACGGGCCACGATCCGGCGCAGTGCCGCATCGACATCCCGCGCCATGCGGGTCGCATCACCGCATACATAGATATAAGCCCCATCGCGCAGCCAGTCCCACAATTCGCTGCCTGCGGCTTCCATCCGGTCCTGCACGTACACCCGCTCGGGCTGGTCGCGTGAAAAGGCGGTATCAAGGCGCGTCAGCACCCCGTTTGACAGGAAGGCGTCCAGTTCATCGTGATAGTAGAAGCCTTCCGCCGCGTGGCGTTCTCCGAAGAACAGCCAGTTCCGGCCCGAAGCCTGCCGTGCCGCGCGTTCCTGCAGGAACCCCCGGAATGGCGCAATGCCGGTGCCGGGGCCGATCATGATCATGGCGGCGGCATCATCTGCCGGCAGCCGGAAATGTGTGGTGGGCTGGATGAAAACCGGCACGTCCGCCCCATCGTCCAGCCCCGCCAGCCAGTTCGAGCATATGCCCGGCCATGGCGTAAGGCTGACCCCCATTGTCAATTCCACCACCCGCCCGGATGCCTGTGGCGAGGAGGCAATCGAGTAAAGCCGCGGCTGCATGCGCCGGAACAGGCCCGCTATGTCCTGCGCCGTGACCGACAGCACTACATCGTTCAGCAGGTGGGGCAGGAAACCCGGCGCACAACCACCCAGTGCCTCCAGCATGGCCGGGTTGGGGCGGCTCAGGTCAAGGTGGCGCGTAAGGGCTTCGCGCAGCCCCACCGTTCCGCAGCCGCGCAGCACGATGGGCGTCTCTTCCGGCAGGCGCAGCGCGCGCAGGGCCGCCTGCACATGGACCGCCGGGTTGCTGGGCCATATGCCCAGCGCATCGCCGGGGAACCAGTTCAGTTCCGTTCCGCTTACATCCAGGCCGATACGCCGCGTATCCCTGTCACACCCTGCAGCGCACAGCCGCTCGTTGATGGACAAGCGGGCCATGACCGGGGCCTCCCGCGTGCCGGAAACCGGGGGCGATGGTGCTTCCACCAGTGCGGACGAGGCAACCTTTCCACCGGTTGCGACCTGCGCAAGGGCCGTAAGCATGGTTGTCCGCCACGTCTCGACCGTATCCTCGAAATCCGGCTCGCAGTCCACGCGTTCCACGAATGGCGTTGCCCCCAGTTCCCGCAGGCGTCCGTCCAGCGCACGGCCGAAGCCGCAGAAACTGGCATACGAGGAATCTCCCAGTGCCAGCACGGCAAATATCAGGCCGGGCATGGGGGCCTGGCGTTCACGCAGCATGTCCCAGAACGGAGCGGCGCAGTCTGGCGGGTCCCCGTCACCGAAGGTGGATACCACGAACAGCGCCGGACCCGCGGCGGCGGTGTTTACATCAAATGCATCAAGGCATTTTCCTTCCGCCGCGTGGCCGGCTTCGCGCAGCCAGCCAACGATCGTGGCCGCCAGTCCTTCCGCCCGCCCGGTCTGAGATGCCCACCATACGCTGATACCCGGCGTGGCGGCCGCAGGCGCCGGCATGGTCCCGCCGCCTTCACCCGGCTGCATGCGGCTGTACAAGCCTGCAAGAATACCGCTGATGCGCGCGCGCGCCTGTGCCGGCAGAGGTGCCGATGCGGGCAGCACGGGTACCTCGCCCACGCCCGGCGGGGCCATTTCCAGCCCGTCAAGGAACCCGGACAGCCATGCCCGTCCCTCCTCGGGCAGGGTTGCGGCAACGGACTGGTCCGGCCGCTCCAGACCGAGATGGCTGGCAAGGGCGCGCAGCATCATGGCGGACTCTCCTTTCCTGACTGGTTCCACATCATCGGCGGCCGGGCCTGCGGCCTGTTCTACCCGTTCCAGCGCCACCGCGCAGAGTTTGAAACCGGGTTGCAGCGAAATCGGGTCAACAGCATCCGGTGTAATGGAATTGACCGTCAGGTCCGGCCCGAAACGGTCATTCCAGTGGAACGGGGCAAAGCAGGTGCCGGGCCGTACCCGCGCGGAGATCTGGACCGGCAGGACAATCTGCCCCCGCCGTGATGTAATCCTTACGCGATCGTCCTGCGTCAGGCCAAGCGCATGGGCATCGGGCGGGGCAATTTCTACAAAGGGGCCGGGATTCAGGCGGTTCAGGCTGTCCACGCGGCCGGTCTTGGTCAGCGTATGCCACTGGTGCTGCAGCCTGCCGCTGTTCAGCACGAAGGGGAATTCCTCATCCGGCCATTCATCCGGCCGCATCCACGGACGGGCAAAAAAGACGCCCTTCCCGTCCGGCGTGGCAAAGACCGGGCCGGTGCCGTCGGGGCAAAGGTAACGGATCGGGTGCCGGGCCTGCGTGTCGCCTGCGGGCGCGGGCCATTGCACCGGCCCTTCGCGCAGCCGTACGTGGCTGACGCCTGCAATGTCATAGCCGGTTTTCGGGTTGCCGAACCGGCTGGCCTCGGCAAACACGTCGGCGGCAGAGGTGAAGGCAAAATCTTTCTCATACCCCATGGCACGCGCCACGCGGGCAATGATGTCCCAGTCCGACAGCGCATCGCCCGGCGGCGGCACGGCCTTGCGGGCCAGTGTCATGGTACGGTCGGAATTGACCTGCACGCCGTCCCCTTCGGCCCACAGGGCAGCGGGCAGCACGATATCGGCAAAGCGTGTCGTCTCGCTATCCGCGAAGGCATCCTGCACGATCACGCATTCGGCCGCCTCCAGCGCCCGGACAACATGGCGGCGATTGGCGACGGTGGCAACGGGATTGGTACAGATGACCCAGCATGCCCGGATCTCACCGCGTTCCATCGCCTCGAACATGGCAATCACGCCATTGCCCCCGGTTTCGCGCAGGGTGCCGGGGGGGAGCGACCACTGTTCTTCGGTAAAGGCACGGTCGGCTGCTACCAGCGTGCTGCGCTGTCCCGGCAGGCCCGGCCCCATGTAGCCCATCTCGCGCCCGCCCATGGCGTTGGGCTGCCCAGTCAGCGAGAACGGCCCGCTGCCGGGGCGGCAGATGGCACCGGTGGCAAGGTGAAGGTTGCACAGGGCGTTGGTGTTCCAGGTGCCGGCAATGCTCTGGTTCAGGCCCATGGTCCACAGGCTCATCCACTCCCCGGCCTCCGCAATCCAGCGCGCGGCGGTCAGGATGTCCTCGACCGGCAGGCCGGTGATTTCAGCCACGGTCTGGGGGGCATATTCATCCAGGAAGGGTTCCATCGCCTCCCATCCTGTCGTGCTCCGGGCAATGAAGTCCCTGTCGATCGCATCGTTTTTTACCAGCAGATGCAGCAGGCCATTGAGCAGCGCCAGATCCGTGCCGGGACGGATGGGCAGGTACAGATCGGCCTTTTCCGCCGTGGCCGTCCGGCGTGGGTCAACCACGATCAGCCGTGCACCCGCCCGCTTGCGGTCCATCAACCGCAGGAACAGGATCGGGTGGCAGTCAGCCATGTTGGCGCCAATGACGAAAAACAGGTCGGTGCAGTCGAAATCCTCATAGCTGCCCGGTGGCGCATCGGCACCAAGCGACAGCTTGTAGCCGGTGCCCGCGGCGGCCATGCACAGGCGGGAATTGGATTCAATATGCTGGCTGCGGACAAAGCCCTTGGCCAGCTTGTTGATCAGGTACTGTGCTTCCAGCGACATCTGCCCCGATACGTAAAAGGCAATGGCGTCGGGTCCATGCTCGTCAAGGATGGCGCGCAGCCGTTCCGCCGTGGCGTCGATAGCTTGCTGCATGCCCACAGATACGGCCTGTTCCCCGCGCCGGGGGCGGATGGCGGCATGGCGCAGGCGCTGGTCGGACAGGAGCGGCCGGTCGCACGAACTGCCCTTGGTGCACAGGCGGCCGCCATTTGCCGGGTGCGCGCCATCGCCCCGCACTTTTGCAATACGGCCGTTCTCCACCTCCAGTATGACCCCACAGCCCACCCCGCAATAGGGGCAGACCGTGCGGATGTCCTCCCGCGCCATGGGATCAGGCCGGAATGGGTTCCGGCGTGGCTGTAGCCGTCCGGGCCCGGATCGCCACTTTCCCGTTTTCCACGCGGGCGTCCCATGTCCGCAGCCGGACGGCGGGATCTTCCAGGCACTGTCCGTCCTCCAGACGGAAATGCTGTTTGTAGAGCGGGGAGGCCACCACCACCTGTCCCTTCAGGTCGCCCATGATGCCGCGCCCGATTACATTGGCGTTTGAAAACGGATCATGGTTGTCGATCGCATAGACCCGGGCAGGCGCGCCCTGCGTTGCAGGCAGGTAGAACAGGGCAATCTGGCTTCCGTCATGCCAGGCTACGACACCTGATTTTGCCACCAGGTCATTAAGTCCGCACAGTTCGGTCCAGTCATGCGGGCCGGGTGATGCTACGGTTTCGGGCAGGTTTTCGGCTGGACGGACCTGATCGCGCTCGGGAATGGTGCGGATGTTCGGGTCGGGGCGGCTGTCATTGACGAAGGTGCGGAACCGCTTGAGTTTTTCACGGTCCGTCAGCGCGTCGCGCCACTCGCAGTGATAGTGGTCCACCACCATCTGCATCTGCCGTTCCAGTTCCGCGCAGATGCCAAGGCTGTCGTTGATGATGACATCCTTGAGGTAATCCAGCCCGCCTTCAAGATTTTCACGCCAGACCGAGGTACGCTGCAGCTTGTCCGCTGTCCGGATATAGAACATCAGGAAACGGTCGATGTATTTCACCAGCGTCTGTGCATCGAGATCAGTCGCGAACAGTTCCGCATGGCGCGGGCGCATGCCGCCATTGCCGCAAACGTAAAGATTCCACCCATTCTCGGTTGCGATCACCCCCACATCCTTGCTCTGTGCCTCGGCACATTCGCGGGTGCAGCCGGACACGGCGAATTTGAGCTTGTGCGGCGAACGCAGGCCCTTGTAACGGTTTTCCAGATCCAGCGCCTTGCCCACACTGTCCTGCACGCCATAGCGGCACCATGTGCTGCCAACACAGGACTTTACGGTCCGGGTGGACTTGCCATAGGCCTGCCCGGTCTCGAAGCCTGCTTCCAGCAGTTCAGCCCAGATATCAGGCAACTGGTCCAGTTGCGCACCGAACAGATCGATACGCTGACCGCCAGTGATCTTGGTATAGAGACCGTATTTCTTTGCTACCTGGCCCAGGACAATCAGCTTGTCCGGTGTGATCTCACCGCCCGCAATGCGGGGTACGACCGAATAGGTGCCGTTTTTCTGCATGTTGGCCATGAACGTGTCGTTCGTGTCCTGCAGCGGAATATAGAGCGGGTCCGTAATCGGCCTGTTCCAGGCTGATGCCAGGATGGAACCGACAGCGGGCTTGCAGATATCGCAGCCCAGCCCACCGTTGCCGTATTGCGCCATCAGGTCTTCAAAAGTCTGGATCCCGTGCACGCGGACAAGGGAATATAGTTCCTGCCGCGTGTAGGAAAAATGTTCGCACAGGCTGTGGTCCACCGCAATGCCGCGCGCTTCGAGTTCGGTCTCGAACACGTTCTTGAGCAGGCCCGAACACCCGCCGCAGCCGGTACTGGCCTTTGTGGACTGCTTCAGGGCGGCAATATCCGTACAGCCGCCTTCAATGGCGGTGCAGATCGCCCCTTTCGTCACGTTGTGGCACGAGCAGATCATGGCCGTATCGGGCAGCGCGTCAGCGCCCAGCAGGTCCGCTCCCTCCCCACGCGGCAGGATCAGGGCCGCCGGGTCTGCCGGGGGTTTGATGGCGTTCTGTACATATTGCACGATCGTATCGTAATAGGCGTTATCCCCCACCAGCACGGCCCCGATCACACGACTGCCATCATCCGAGAGCACAAGGCGGCGGTAGGACCCATCCACTTCCCCGATGAAGCGGTAGCTCCGACTACCCGGTGTCGCGCCATGCGCATCGCCAATCGAGCCGACATCCACACCCAGCAGCTTGAGCTTGGTGGACATGTCCGCACCGGTAAAGGCGGCTTCTTCCCCCGCTAGGGTGGATGCGAGCGTGCGCGCCATGGTGTAGCCCGGTGCCACCAGTCCGAACACCTGTCCGTTCCAGCACGCGCATTCCCCGATCGCGTAGATTGCCGGGTCGGATGTACGGCATTGCCCGTCTATCACGACACCGCCGCGCGAACCGATGGCAAGCCCGCAGTCACGCGCCAGCCTGTCCTGTGCGCGAATGCCGGCGGAAAAGACCACCAGATCGGTTTCAAGAAACGTACCATCGGCAAAGACAAGGCGGTGACGATGTGTCTCGCCCGCGGTGATCTGCTGCGTGGCATGGGATGTAAGCACTTCGATCCCCAGTGCCTCGATCCGCTGCTTCAGGGCCTGACCACCATCATCATCAAGCTGCACGGGCATGAGGCGCGGCGCGAATTCCACAACGGCCGTGGACAGGCCCAGCCCCGACAGCGCATTGGCGGCCTCCAGTCCCAGCAGGCCGCCGCCAATGACCACGCCGTGCGACGCGCCATCTGCTGCGGCCCGGATCATGTCAAGGTCATCCAGCGTGCGATAGACCAGCCCCGCTGTGCCCGTATTGCCTGGAACCGGCGGCACGAACGGCGTGGAACCAGTGGCAAGGATCAGCGTGTCGTAGGGCAGCGGGCCTTCGGCGCTTTCCACCATCCGGGCCGCGCGGTCGATGCGGGTCACCCTGACGCCACGGTGCAGGGTCAGGCCGTGATGGGTATGGAAATCATCCACATGCAGGCGCAGCGCCAGCGCGTCGCGTCCGCTCATATATTCGGTCAGGTGCACACGGTCATAGGCATCGTGAAGTTCGTCACCAAAAATGTGAATCCCGCAGTCCTCATGCAGACCATGCGCCACAAGCTGTTCGGCACAGTAATGGCCAACCATACCGTTGCCGATGATGACGATGTTTCGCGTTCCGGTCATGTTCGTTTCCCCTGTCGTACAATCGGCTGTCAGAATTTGAATTCCATGGTCTGCATGTAGAATGCCCCGTCCTTCGCCCCCGCACGATGCATGCCCTGCGATGCGACGAAGCCTGCGATATCGTGCGTCCATGTCCAGTGGGGCGCGAAATTCCACGCAAGTTGTGTCTGGGGCGTGGTGCCAATGAACCCGCCCGAAAGCCCGTTGCGCCAGCTATAGATCTTGCCGGTGCCATACACTGCATCCTGCGTGCTTTCGCGCCAGAAAACGGGAACATGCAGCTTGAGATGCAGGTTTGGCAGCGGGGCTGCCGTAATGACCGGCCCGATGCCGACCAGGTTCTGCGATGTCAGGGCCAGTGTCACGTCATTATAATACGGCAGCGGGAAATAGGGCGTAGCAAATGTGCCGACCGCGCCGTCCTGACTGTGATAGGACCCGCCTGAAAACAGGTCGCCCTGCAAGGCAAGGGATGGTTTTGCTTTCAGGCCCTTCGCCGTCCACCCCAGTGTCCCGTTAACGGCATAGGCCCGTACCGGGCGTGTTGCTCCCCCGCCGGCGGGACGGAATTCGCCGCCCTGGAACACGCCCGTCAGGCTGATATCGAAGGGGCCGACATTCCCCCACACGCGTGCACCGATATTGTCGCGGCGGGTCGATCCGGCCTGCGTGCCCGTTGTGGTGGCCAGCGCCGCCGATGCACCGTTGAACAGGTAGCCAATGAAGAACACATCAGCAAAAACCTGGCTTTTCTGCCCCATGACCGAAAATTTCGGCAGCGCCGTGGACGTATAGATCCCATACATCCGGGCGTTGTAGTTCGTGCCGTCGGCAAATACGTTACGCGGTAGCTTGTTGGTCTGCATGAAATCGAATAGGTCCAGCCGGAAAGATTTCCACACCGCATAGCCACGGAATCCATCCCACGATTGCTGGGCATTGGTCAGGTCGCGCGCAGACTGCATGGTAACGGGAGCATCGAGAAAGATTTGGCGACCGCCGATCACGCCCATCCGTGCCCCCAGCATCCTGCCCTTTACCTCCAGAATGCCCTGCTGGAGATCCAGCCGTTCGCGCTGCACCCCGGTCTGGTAACCATAATAGTTCGATCCCCCCGCTTCGCCCCACAGGAACTCGGCATAGGCGCGGACATGTTCACCCAGGTGCAGGGCGGCGCCATACTGGCTGCGCAGCAGCACACGGCTGGCATTGGTCTTGCCGGCGGTCCCCATCTGCGGCTGGTTTTCAAAGGCATAGCGCAGCCGCTCCTCCCCATTGATGGACAGCCAGATATCGCCTTTATCTGTCAGGGGAATGTATTTCAGGCGGTTGAACCAGTCATTGCGGCGCTGTTCAGGGGGTGTATTGACAATATCGCTCCAGTCCTCGGCCCAGCGCGCCTGGCCAAAACCACCCACGGTGCCGAACCCGGCGGCGGCTCCCTTGCCTGCGTTGAAGACACCCCAGTCAGGGCTGTGCGGCAGGGCAAGGCGGTGGATGGCCGCCTTTTCAGGCGGACGGGACGCGGTTGGCAAGATACCGGTTGCCGTGACACCCGCGGCGGGCGGAGTATCGGCATGGGCCGCATGCCCGGCAAACAGGCTGGCAAGAACGGTGGTAAAGCCGACCGTAAGCGAAGCGGGCCGGAGCACGTCGGAAATACAGGTCACGGGATACGTTCCTGATCTGATTTTATGAAGAGGCGGCCGCATCGGCTTCAGCCGACATCCGGGGGCGTTCAGCCGCCCAGCGGCGGCGGCACACGCCAACACAGGCAAACGCCACCAGCGCAACCCCGGCAAAGCCCAGGAAGCCGGGACCGTAAGAACCCGTGGCCTGACGCGCGGCCCCCAGCGATGACGCCAGATAGAACCCGCCTACCCCGCCGCTCATGCCCACCAGCCCGGTCAGGATCCCAACCCGGCTGGGAAAACGCGTGGGCACCAGTTGAAACACCGCGCCATTGCCCAGACCCAGCACGAGCATGCCTAGGAAAAAGGCCGGGAAAGCCAGCCAGATCGTGGGCAGGCCAAAGCCGATCACGGCAAAGATGGCGACCGCAAGCGCGAACAGGATGCTCAGGGCACGCTCGCCCCCGATCCGGTCGGCCAAGGCGCCCCCCAGCGGACGCACGAAAGACCCGACAAACACGACCAGCGCCGTGCAGCTTCCGGCCATGGCGGGCGGCAGACCATACTGGTCATTGAAATAGATGGTCAGGAACGAGGCAAGCCCCACAAAACCGCCGAATGTCACGCCATAAAAGAACATCAGCAGCCAGCAGTCGCCGCTGCGCAGGACGGGTAGCCACGTCACCAGGCCACCACTGGAGCGGCGCTGCGGCGGTTCACTGGCTAGGAACACAAAGGCGACCAGCACGGCGGTCAGCGGCAGCGTTGCCAGTCCCAGCACATTGACCCAGCCATAAAGCACGGCCAGACCGGGCGCGAACAGCGAGGCGAGCGCCGTTCCCGAATTGCCGGCCCCGGCAATGCCCAGCGCCGTGCCCTGATAGTGTGGTGGATACCATGCAGAGGCGAGCGGCAGCGCAATAGCAAACGACGCCCCAGCGACACCAAGCACAAGTGCAACCCCGAACAGTGCGCCATAGCTGTGTGGCGCGATAAGCCATGTCAGGGACAGCCCGGCGATAACAAGAAGCTGGGCGCCAATCGCGACCCGTCGCGGCCCGAAATGATCGACCAGCGCGCCCGCCAGCACACGCAGGAGCGCACCCGCCAGAACCGGTGTCGCGACCAGCAGGCCCTTCTGACCTGCATTCAGATGCAGGTCGTGAGCAATCGAAATGCCCAGCGGGCCAAGCAGGACCCACACCATGAACGAGACATCGAAATACAGGAACGCCGCAAGAAGGGTACGCGGGTTTCCGGCTTTGAGAGCCCGATCCGAAAGTTTTTCAACCCTGACAATGCCTTGCTGTCCGTCGTGTGAGCATTCGGATTGAGGCGATCAATGTCCATGCGGTTGAGGAAGCAATGGATTGTTCCCAATCTTTGGCGAGCCGCCTGCATCGTCCCAGCCATGCGAATGTCCGTTCCACCACCCAGCGACGCGGCAGGATCTGAAAACCCTTCACCGTATCGGACCGCCTGATGATTTCGAGGGTCCATTTTCCCATGGAGGCGAGCGCGGATCGCAATTTGTCGCCAGCATAGCCGCCATCAGCGAAGATGTGGCGCAGCCAGGGAAAGCGCCTGCGTATCGCTGCCAGAACATCAACGGCCCCATCACGGTCCTGGATATCAGCGGCATGAACGAGGAGAAAGATCAGGAAGCCGCAGGTATCCGTCACGATATGGCGCTTGCGGCCCTTGACCTTCTTCCCCGCGTCATAGCCCGAAATCCCGCCGCTTTCCGTGGTTTTCACCGACTGGCTGTCAATCACGCCCGCGCTCGGAGAGGCGTCACGTCCCTCGATCTCGCGCAGGCTCATGACCAGCACCGTATTCATGACCTCGAACACTCCGGCATCACGCCAGGCGTAAAAATAGCGCCTGATGGTCGAGACCGGCGGAAAGCATTTCGGCAGCAGACGCCACGCACACCCGGCCGAGGCTATGTAGAGCATCGCATTGACCACCTCGCGCATATCCGTCGTGCGCGGACGACCGCCCCGTTTCGCCGGGGGCACAAATGGCATGATCAAAGTCCACTCCCCGTCCGTCATGTCCGATGGATATCGCAATCTTTCCCGGCTATACTCGCGCCGGGCAATACCAGTCCATGTCACCATTCACTCCATCTCTCTGCAAAGACGGATGAATCACAACAGGCTGGTATTGTTCAAAAACTTTCGGATCGGGCTCTGAGGAATCCTGTGTCCACGTCATCGCATCCAGTCCCCATCCATCAGGTGTGACGGAGACGCCTTTATTCAGGCACGGAGACCATCGTTGGCCGCCCGGGTGTCGTCGTGATCGTTTGTGCCATTTCCACGTCGTTCACCGCCATTGATGAACGCGTCTTTCAGGAAACCTGTCTGGTATTTAATTGCACGCGGAACAATGCGATGTCAAAACATTTTTCTCATGTTGTCATGGCAGAATCATATGAGCCAAAGCTGTCGTCCCAGAAAATATACCTGCCGAACCGCGCAATTTCGAGACATTGCATAAAAAGATCGTGGCAGGGGATCGCCGTGACCGGCGAGACGGTTTTTGCGTAGATACCACTTGCACGATCGCCCGATCGTTAGAGCGTGCATTCCGGGAGCGCTTCGCCACCGCGTAAGTGGCCGATCGGACACCCATGCCGCCGCCACCTTCAAGCAAGGCAACATATGGGCGCATGGTTGGACCGATCCCCGAAACCAAGAACGCCATGCACTTCCGCTGGCTTGGATTTACGTCCCAAGATCCGTTCCTGCACACCGTCGCGGTCCACGAATACTCCCGCTTGTGCCCACTGGCTGGCCGGTCATTTGAAATCACCCTGCTGCAAGGATTATGCGGACGGCATCAGGCCATCAACCTGTAAGCAGGCTTCATGCCGCTGAGTGGGAAACGGATGGAGCATGTTCCCGATACGCTGGGCACTGGAGCACCGCGTACGAGATTATGCAGATGTTTTCGGACCACCCAACAAAACGACCCATGCATAAAAGGTATGCGTGGCCATAAAGGTATAAAATATTGACATCTTTAAAGACATCCAGAAAGATATTCCTAAATATATATCTTTAAGAAAGATCGGAAAAAATGGCGTCACCTCTGGATGACAAGACCCGCAGCATCATCAAGGCCTGCGTGCCCGCGCTGGAAGCACATGGTCTGGCGATAACGACGGAAATGTATCGCCGCCTGCTGGCCAATCCAGATATTCGCGATCTGTTCAACATTTCGCACCAGAAGGACGGGGAACAGCCAAAGGCACTGGCGCTTGCAGTGCTGGCCTATGCCCGCAATATCGACAACCTTGGTGCCATGGCCGGTGCGGTCGAACGCATTGCGGAAAAGCATGTCGGGCTGAACATCCTGCCCGAGCACTATCCTTATGTTGCCGATGCCCTGCTGGGCGCCATCGCCCATGTTCTGGGGGATGCGGCAACCCCCGATATCATGGATGCGTGGGGCAAGGCCTACTGGTTCCTGGCTGAAATCCTGATCGGGCGGGAAGAACAGATTTACGTGGCCCATGCCGCGGCCCCCGGTGGCTGGGTTGGCTGGCGTCCCTTCCGTGTCAGCCGCCGCACGGTGGAAAGTGAGACCGTTACCTCCTTCGAACTGGCGCCCGTCGATGGCAAGCCCGTCATGCGCCATGTGCCGGGGCAGTATCTCAGCTTCCGCCTCGACGTGCCGGGATATGGCTCGGAACGGCGGAATTACAGCATTTCTTCCGCACCCGGTTCACAGTCCTACCGCATCAGCGTCCGTCGCATCGACAATGGCGTGGTATCCGACTGGCTGCATGACAGCGTGCAAGAGGGCACGGTGCTGCAGGTTTCCGCTCCGGCGGGTGATTTCACGCTGGGCAACCCGGCCCCCGCACCCATCGTATTCCTCAGCGCGGGTTCTGGCCTGACGCCATTCATTTCCATGCTGGGCGCGCTGGATGCGGCTGCGGCCACGGGCGTGCGTTACATCCACACCACCCGTACGCCCGCAACGGAAGCCTTTGGCCCCTATATCCGCGACCTTGCCGCAAAGGGCATGCTGCGCGCCGATCTGTTCTACAGCCGCGCTACACCGCAGGCAGCACAGGACGCCACAGGCGTCACCACTCACGCAGGCCGCATGACACCAGCATGGCTTACGCACGAAATCGACCGGTCCGCGAGCTATTATATCTGCGGTCCCGACAGCTTCATGCGTGATGCCATCGCCACGCTGAAGGCGGGTGGCGTGCCCGAAAGCCAGATCCGTTTCGAATTCTTCGGTTCCGCGGCGGATGCGGCCCTGGTCGGATAGGCATGGCGCACCCCATCCATGTCAGGCGGGTTTATGACCCGCCCGCACCCGATGATGGCAGCCGCGTGCTGGTGGACCGGCTGTGGCCCCGTGGGGTCAGCAAACAGCGCGCTGACCTGACGCTGTGGCTGAAAGATATCGCGCCCAGCACCGGACTGCGGCAATGGTTCGGGCATGACCCGGCCCGGTGGGACGGGTTTCAGGAACGCTACAGCGCGGAACTGCAGGCCAATCCCAATCCGGTGCAGCAGTTGCTGGACATGGCGCGCGCCGGTCCCATCACCCTGCTGTATGGCGCGCGTGACACGCAGCATAACGAGGCGGTTGTACTGGCCGCCTACCTTCATCGCCTGCTGGACCACGCGTGCTGAACGATACCGCCATTTCCTGTGTCAGCACGGCAGAAGGCATATCCCTTCGACCCGAATGGTCGCGGGTTGACGTGCTCCCCATTTTGTATCCACCCAAAATGAAGAGTTCCCGGTTTTCATGTCTCGAGGTTGATGAGAAGACAAGGGACGTTCGTGTGCAGGTCTTGCACTTAGAGCATAATCCGATCTAATAGGTTCATTTTAAGATTCCCCTACTGGTCGAAATCTGATTCATACTATGTGCCGGTATGGAGGCCGACCCGTATGACCCGAGCCCTGTCTGCTGACCTTCGCCGCCGCACGATTGCGGCTGTTGCCTCTGGCATGACCCGTCGTGCGGCGGCGGTTCGTTTTGGTGTGTCTTCGTCGAGCGTTATCCGCTGGGTTGCTGAGTGGCAGGCCAGCGGTCGTGACCATGCGCTTAAACAGGGCGGTGATCGCCGTTCTCACCGGATTGAAGCGTGGTCAGCCTTCCTGCTGGCCGCGATTGAAACAAAGGCCGATATTTCCCTTGTCGAACTGGCGGAGACACTTGCAGCGGAACACGGTGTCCGCTTTGCGCCGAGCACGATCTGGCGCTGTCTCGACCGTCACGACATGACCATCAAAAAAAACGGCGCACGCCAGCGAGCAGACACGGCCCGACGTCGCACAGCGGCGCGAGGCCTGGTTTGACAGTCAGCCTGACCTTGATCCGGCCCGTCTGATCTTCATCGACGAAACAGCCGTCTCAACGAAGATGGCCCGCCTGCGGGGGCGGTCACAACGGGGCACGCGCTGTCGGATGTCCGTGCCCCACGGGCACTGGAAAACCACGACGTTCATCGGCGGGCTGCGCCTCTCCGGCATGACAGCACCGATGATGCTGGACGGCCCAATGACCGGCGAATGGTTTGCCGCCTATACCCGCAAGGTGCTCGTTCCAACCCTGTCGCCGGGAGACGTCGTCATTCTGGACAATCTGCCCGCCCATAAAGGAGCCGTTGCCCGCGAGGCTGTGGAGGCAGTCGGCGCCAGGTTGTTGTTCCTGCCGCCCTACAGTCCTGATTTCAACCCGATCGAAAACATCTTCGCCAAAATGAAGGCGTGGATCAGACGGGTGGCACCGCGAACCCTCGACGCTCTTCAAAATACCGTCTGTGAAGCAATTGACGATATCTCTCATCGCCAGGCCGCTGCGTGCTTCACCGCCGCTGGATATGAACCAGACTGATCGGATTATGCTCTAGGTGGTTCCTGACGCTCCGCATGAGGAAACGCGCGGCCTGTGCCACCTGATGAAGCGCAGAAAGGACGATCTCGTAGGCGTTTGATGTCCTGACGCGCTTTCCCAGGGCCTGGTCATACACGTAGCGCGGCGTGTGCTTCACAATGCCCAGGGCATACGCTCGGTTCAGGGCATTGATAACGGTTCGACGACAGGCCCCAGACTTCTCGGCCATCGCCTCATGGCTGGGAAACATGGCCCCATCGTCGCCCATGAATTCTGGCAAAACAGCCAGCGCATGAGCCTCGCCAAGCGTTAGCTTACCTTCCGAACGGAAACGCCGAAGCACGGCCTGAAACCGACGAATGATCTGCCATTTTGTCAGGGGGCGGGAAGTCTTGGAAGCGATGGTCATTGTCTATCCTCACTCGGACTGACCATCTTCTCTTGAGGGAACCACCCAGTTTGGGCTATCGTTCTCTCGGAAAGCTGGCCCGTCCACTTGTACTGGCGGGTCAAGCTGAAAGGTCGGAGTTCGCGCTCCGGCCTTTCGCCGTTTCTGGGGCCTACCTTTCGCCCTTTCCCGAAAAAAAGCAACCTTGCCGAACCTTCATTCGGGGATCGCTAAGGCTCAGCCTTGGCCGCTGGAAATTCGTGAGATTTCCGCGCTCCGCACGACAAACCAAAAGTTTGTATAAGTGCGCCCTTCTGGATTTGGCACCAAACCGGCGCACGGCAAACGAAAGTTTGTGTAATACCAACCATTGTTTGGCCTGACTCACGGGGTACCCATCGGTTTAAAAATGTGATTCACAGGATGCTGACCATTCTCTGAAGGAGGCATTCTGGATGGGCAGCCCTCTGTCCCTGCGTGACGATCATGATAGTTCGGAGTTACGACGCCTTGCGCGCAGAAGCCGGCATGCGGGTCAGTCGCGTCGCCTGCTGGCGCTTGCGGCGATTTATGATGGCGCCTCACGCGGCGAGGCGGCCCTGCTTGCCGGGACAGACCGTCAGAGTATCCGTGACTGGGTGGTGCGTTTCAATGCGGATGGTCCGGATGGCCTTGTGGATCGTCATGGCGGGGGACAGAAAGCCCGCCTGACACAGGAGATGCTGTCTGCCTTGAAAACCCGGCTCGAAGAAGGACCCATCCCTGCGGTGCATGGTGTTGTCCGCTGGAGACTGTGTGATCTCTGCGGGTGGCTGCATGAGACCTATGGCGTCAGCCTGTCGGAAACGCGTCTGGGTCAGATCATACGCCGCGAGGGGTTCCGTCTGCTGACAGCCCGGCCACGGCACTATCGCCAGGATACAGAAGCCCAGGACATTTTTAAAAAGAGTTCCCCGGTGTCATGGCGGCGATCAGGTCCAGACATCCCGGAAAAGATATCGAAATCTGGTGGTCTGACGAGGCGCGGATCGGCCAGAAAACGAAGCTGACCCGACGGTGGGCGAAACGGGGCACCCGGCCCCGGGCCGTTGCTGACCTGCGCACCAGATCCGCGTGGATTTTCGGGGCCATCTGTCCTGAAAAGGGAGCGGCCGCAGGCCTCGTGCTCCCTGTCTGCAACCTGCACGGCATGCAGCTCCATCTCGCGGAGATTTCACGCACGGTCGCGCAGGGCGCTCACGCCGTCCTCATTGTGGATCAGGCCGCATGGCATACCAGTCAGAAGCTGGATGTTCCCTACAATATCACCATTCTCCCGCTGCCTCCCCGGGCTCCTGAACTGAACCCGGTGGAAAATCTCTGGCAGTTCCTGCGCAATACATGGCTCTCAAACAGGATCTTCAGAACCTATGACGATATCGTTGATATCGCCTGCCATGCCTGGAACCAGCTCGTCGATCAACCATGGCGCATCATGTCAATCGGACTGCGCAATTGGGCTCATAGGTTATAGCAATCAACGGTTGGTATAAGTGCGCTCTTCCGAAAAAGGGACGATCGGATGAACAAACACCGCCTGATCGAATTCGATTCTGTCGAAGCCGCTCGTGAACCAGATATGCAAAGCGTGCTTTTGGAAATGGCGAAAGAAGATGGAAATGCCGCGGGCATAGAACACGCTCTGAACATCATCTCTGCGGCAAACCAGAAAAACAAATCTGCTCTTAAAAAGCTCTAGTGTCCTGATCGAGAAGTTTATATGATTATCCTGATGGCAGGGGTAATCGAATGGGACGTGTAGCGGTTGCGATTGAACTGACGGCATTGGAGCGTCAGGAACTGGAATCTCTGGCAAGGGCGCGCAAGACGGGCCAGGCGCTTGCGCGGCGAGCCCGTATTGTCCTTGCCGCAGCCGATGGGCATGAGAACAAGGCGATCCGTGACCTGACGGGCGCGGACATCAACACGGTTGGCAAGTGGCGCCGGCGTTTTGCAACGGACCGTCTGGACGGGCTTTACGATGAACCCCGGCCGGGGACACCACGCTCGATCGGCGACGGGGAAATCGCGGAGACGATCCGCCGGACACTGGAAGAAACCCCGCGCGGTGCTACGCATTGGTCGCTGCGCTCGATGGCACAGGCCGTGGGATATGCACCGTCAACGATCCATCGCATCTGGAAAGCGTTCGGGTTACAGCCGCATCGAACAGAGACCTTCAAACTGTCGAACGACCCCCTCTTCGTGGAGAAGGTCCGCGACATCGTTGGTCTGTATAGGCACCGCCGGAGCGTGCGCTGGTACTGTGCGTGGATGAGAAGAGCCAGATCCAGGCGCTGGATCGCAGCCAGCCCATGCTCCCGATGCGGCCCGGCCAGGTCGAGCGGCGGACACATGACTATACCCGCCACGGTACGACCTCACTGTTCGCAGCTCTCGACATTGCCACCGGCACCATCATTGGAAAGTGTTATCCGAAGCACCGATCCACGGAATTCCGCAAATTCCTTGACCAGATCGAAACCAATGTGCCGACTGACCTCGATATCCATCTGGTGATGGATAACTATGCCACCCACAAGACGAAGCTGATCCGTGACTGGTTGGCCAGGCGCCCGCGCTGGCACGTTCATTTTACGCCGACCGGGGCCTCATGGATCAATCAGGTGGAGCGGTTTTTCGCTCTCGTCACTGAAAAGCAGATCAGGCGCGGCATTCACCGTTCGACCGAAGCCCTGGAGGCCGACATCAGGGCTTTCATCGCCGTCCATAACGAACAGCCCAAGCCCTTCAAATGGACCAGATCCGCCGACGACATCCTGCAGGCCGTCAAGCGATTCTGCCTCCGTACTACCAAAATCAGCGAAACTTCAGAATCAGGACACTAGCAGCCTGTCGGGTTGGGTTACCCTGTGAAGGGGTGAGGTTGTAAGGTGGTGAGATGAGCAGCTTCATCCCGTTTGACTGGTCTCAGCCGTATCTTCTGCCTCCTGATCTGAAGTCGTGGCTTCCTGCTGACGATATGGCGCATTTCATTGTCGCAGCCGTTGAGCGGGTTCCGATGAGTGCGTTCTGCGTGCCAGTGCGCACGGGTGGCAAGGCACAGTACCATCCGCGTCTGATGTTGGCCCTTCTGATCTTCAGCTATGCGAACGGGTTGTTTTCCTCACGCCGGATCGAGCGGGCGACATATCGCGACATCGGGGTACGCTTCGTGGCGGCGAACCTGCATCCGGATCATGATACGATTGCGACCTTCCGCCGGACGAACCGGACAGCCATTGAAGCTGCATTTGCGCAGGTCCTGCTTCTGGCGCGCGAGACGGGTCTGCTGCGTCTGGGTGTAGTATCGATCGACGGCACGAAAATTGATGCCGACGCTTCGAAATACCGTTCCCTGCGCTACGACCGGATCAGGGCGCTGCGCGAACAGCTGGCGGTGGATATCGCGAAACTGATGGACCAGGCGGAGCACGCAGATGCCACAGACAGCGATCCGCAGGCATTGCCGGAAGCGCTTGCCCGACGGGAAACACTGAAAGCGAAGCTGGACGAAGCCTGCGCCCGGCTGGAAGCAGAGCGGCGCGATCGGCATACGAGAAAAAGAAGGCGGTGTATGACGCAAAAACAGGGCGTCGCGGCCGGGCGCCCAAACCGCCCGATGATGAACCACCACCCGACCGGCAGATCAGTCTGACCGATCCCGACAGCCGCCTCATGCGGCGCTCGGACGCCCATGAATTCCGGCAGGCTTACAATGCCCAGGCCGTGGTCTGCGCCGAAGGCAGTCAGTTGATCGTGACAACCGACGTTGTCGCCACGTCAGCGGATGCGCCGTCCTTTGCCAGCACCGTGCTGTCGATGGAACACACGATCGGTCTCCCAAAGACAGTGCTCGCCGACACCGGTTACGCCAGCGGGCAGGCGGTCCGGGACCTGCGGAAAAAAGGCATTGATCCGCTGGTCGCCATCGGACGTCCCTGTGCCCGCAGGCCATATGATTTCCGGCCACCTCCTGAAAACACGGAGCCACGCCGGATAACCGAACCCTGGCGGCTTGCCATGAAGGACAGGCTGGAAACAACAGAAGCCGGGTAATCCCCCCATAAAAAGAGTGACTTTTGAATGAGAATTTTCTCAGCGTAAGAATTGAGGAGATTCTGATGAAGAGTGATCGCTTTACTGACGCACAGATCATGGGTGTGATCCGCCAGGCTGAGGGCGGTGTTTCGGTTCCTGACCTGTGCCGGGAGCATGGGATCAGCAACGCCACGTTTTACCGGTGGCGCGCGAAATATGGCGGCATGGATGCTTCGATGATCAGTCAGATGAAGGCTCTGGAAGAGGAGAACCGTCGGCTGAAGCGCATGTATGCGGATTTGAGCATGCAGACGGATATCCTGAAGGAAGCCCTTGGAAAAAAATGAAGCGGCCAGCCCAGCGCCGGGAACTGGCCGCACAGGCTGTGGCGCATCATGGGGTCAGCATTGCGCTGGCCTGTCGGATTTTTGGGATATCCGAGACCTGCTTTCGCTATCGTCCGCGACTGGCAGCGGAGAACGACAGGATTTCCGCTCTTCTGGTGGGACTGACCCAGGCTCACAGGAGATGGGGATTTGGTCTGTGTTTCCTGTATCTGCGCACTGTGCAGGGACAGCTCTGGAATCATAAGCGGGTTTATCGGATCTATCGGGAACTGGAGTTCAACCTGCGGATTAAACCCCGCAGGCGTCTGGTTCGCGAAAAGCCTGAAAAGCTGTCGGTTCCGGCCCTTCCCAACAGGGTCTGGTCCATGGATTTTATGGCGGACAGGCTGATGGATGGACGTGCTTTTCGGCTCCTGAACATTCTGGATGACTTCAATCGTGAAGGACTGGCGATCGAGGTTGATTTTTCCCTGCCAGCCTGTCGGGTTGTCCGCTGTCTGGAACAGGTTATGGAGTGGCGTGGCAGGCCAGAAGCCATCCGAATGGATAATGGCCCTGAATATGTCAGTCATACGTTGGTTTCATGGGCCGAAAAACAGGGGATTACCCTGATCTATACGCAACCGGGTAATCCGCAGCAGAACGCCTATATTGAACGCTACAACAGAACTGTCCGGCAGGAATGGCTGGAGCAGTATTTGTTTGAAAGCATTCAGGACGTGCAGGAGGTCGCAACACAATGGCTCTGGACATATAACCATGACAGACCCAACATGGGGAACAGCGGGCTAACCCCCGCCCAGAAACTAAAAACAGCTGCCTGAATTCTCATTCAATGCCCCACTAAAAATGGGGGGATTACCAATGAGCACATGTCACTGTTCCTCTTTGGGAGAACCATTCTGCGGCACATGCTGCTGTGCCAGATCTGAAATATCAAAAGCACCTATACCACTCTCTCAAACATCTCCCATCTGAGAAAAACCGAAACGGCCAGACCGTCCCAAAATACATCCACACAACCGTTTTCAAGATCACCGTTCACAGTTCTGTCCTGCGGGTGTTTCTGGGTCTTCACCTTTTCCTCATTCCATATTTTTTCGTCACATGTGGTGGTTTTCTGGTGGTTTCTTGGTTGTTTTTTGGTGGCATCTCCCTTCAGGAAAATATGTGGTGATTTTTTGGTGTTTTTCTGGTTGTTTTTTGGTGGTTTTCGCTTTTTGCGGGTTTACTCGCTCACGCTCGCTAAGAGAGGACGCTGTTTTCTGCATAAATGGGTGTGGGAAAGGTCTTTTTTCTGCTCTGTTCTGACGGATTTTGCTCCTTAATCTGGCTATACACATAACGCAGTTCTCCGAACTGCGTAACTCATTGAAAACAAAATACTTTGTGCAGCCTATACATTTTATGTGTCGGACGCGCGTCCGACATTTAATTGATTTTTTGGCTGTTTTCTGTAACTATATGTCCGACAAAATGATGTACATTGAACTGGAGCCGTTATGCGCGAGCGTAAATACACGGTGAGATTTACCGAAGACGAAGCAGAGTGGCTCCAGGAGGTTGCTCTTGATGGCAACGTGTCTGGCTATATTCGGGACGCTGTTTTGAGACAGTCCAAAAGTGACCGCAAACTGGTCAACATGAACGATCAGCTGGTGTATCTCGGTCAAAATATGAGGGTGGTGACTGATCTGCTGAATGACCTTGACCGTAAGGTTTCTGGCAAACCCACAATGCCGGAAACAACCAGCTCTGAGGAGGATGGTGGCATCCCAGACGAGCTGATGGGTATATAGTGCTGGAAATCCTACTACTGACACGCGCGAATTCAGATAGGCAGGATATCCGTATGGCACAGGGATCGGTTGAATATGCCGGATTGCCAGTGTGGGAAGGCAAGAAGCGCTCCCTAAAAACCGGATAATCTGAACTTCATCTCAACACATAATACCAACCGTTGATTGCTATAACCCATGAGCCCAATTGCGCAGTCCGATTGACATGATGCGCCATGGTTGATTGACGAGCTGGTTCCAGGCATGGCAGGCGATATCAACGATATCGTCATAGGTTCTGAAGATCCTGTTTGAGAGCCATGTATTGCGCAGGAACTGCCAGAGATTTTCCACCGGGTTCAGTTCAGGAGCCCGGGGAGGCAGCGGGAGAATGGTGATATTGTAGGGAACATCCAGCTTCTGACTGGTATGCCATGCGGCCTGATCCACAATGAGGACGGCGTGAGCGCCCTGCGCGACCGTGCGTGAAATCTCCGCGAGATGGAGCTGCATGCCGTGCAGGTTGCAGACAGGGAGCACGAGGCCTGCGGCCGCTCCCTTTTCAGGACAGATGGCCCCGAAAATCCACGCGGATCTGGTGCGCAGGTCAGCAACGGCCCGGGGCCGGGTGCCCCGTTTCGCCCACCGTCGGGTCAGCTTCGTTTTCTGGCCGATCCGCGCCTCGTCAGACCACCAGATTTCGATATCTTTTCCGGGATGTCTGGACCTGATCGCCGCCATGACACCGGGGAACTCTTTTTAAAAATGTCCTGGGCTTCTGTATCCTGGCGATAGTGCCGTGGCCGGGCTGTCAGCAGGCGGAACCCCTCGCGGCGTATGATCTGACCCAGACGCGTTTCCGACAGGCTGACGCCATAGGTCTCATGCAGCCACCCGCAGAGATCACACAGTCGCCAGCGGACAACACCATGCACCGCAGGGATGGGTCTTTCTTCGAGCCGGGTTTTCAGGGCAGACAGCATCTCCTGTGTCAGGCGGGCTTTCTGTCCCCCGCCATGACGATCCACAAGGCCATCCGGGCCATCCGCATTGAAACGCAGCACCCAGTCACGGATACTCTGACGGTCTGTCCCCGCAAGCAGGGCCGCCTCGCCGCGCGAGGCGCCATCATAAATCGCCGCAAGCGCCAACAGGCGACGCGACTGACCCGCATGCCGGCTTCTGCGCGCAAGGCGTCGCAACTCCGAACTATCATGATCGTCACGCAGGGATAGAGGGCTGCCCATCCAGAATGCCTCCTTCAGAGAATGGTCTGCATCCTATGAATCACATTTTTAAACCGATGGGTACCCCGTGAGTCAGGCCAAACAATGGTTGGTATAAGGGGCGCGGCGCGTACGAATATCGTTCAAACAGCTTCGATAGGACCCGGATAAGCCTGCACGAGAGGATCATGGGTCAGCAGAAGCAGCCCTTCCACCATCGCCTGAGCCACAAGAATGCGATCAAAAGGATCCCGATGCACATCTGGCAGTTGTCCTACTGCCAGAGCATGCTGGCTGGTGATCGGTAACTCCTCATAGCCATTTTCGATCAGGCCGCGCCGCAACAGATAGGGATCAACCTGGAAGTCTGCACGTACCAGTCCCACCTTGATGGTGACTTCCCATAAACTGGCAGCACTGAAAACCAGAATATTATTCTGATCGTCAATCAGGGTTCTCGCACGCTCTGACAGTTTGTCAGGCTCTCCTGCGGCCCAGAGAAGCAGATGGGTATCCAGAAGCAGCTTCATGCCGAGCCATCGAACAGAGAAATGATGTCCTCCTGTCCCATGCGATCAAAATCCTCTGGCACCCGGATTTTTCCCGTCAAAAAACCCAGACGCCGTTGCTGTTGTTCTTCAGGAGCCGTAATCGGGCTGACCCGCACCATCGGCCGACCGGCTTTGGCAATGATGAAGCTTTCCCCTTTCATGGCCGCATCGATCAACCGGGACAAATGGGTCTTGGCTTCATGAATGTTGACTGTGCGCATAAGAGAAGCCTCCTCATCTTCTACAACAAGACTTAGTCATATGAGTCTAGTCTATCAAGGACTAAGTCTTCTCTCTTCAGAAAATCTGATGGCGCATTTGATGACAATATTCCGACTGGCGATACCGTGATACGTCACGTAAACGCGAAAACAATGGAGAGTGATGAATATCGACAGTTCTGGCGACAGCGTGGCTGCGATACTAAGCGGAAGCGGCATAGCCCGCCGAAGGCATCTGGCGGGAAGGTACGTAAATCGCCCCTCATTCTATTTTCTGGAGTTCTTATCGTGGAAAAAGAAGCAAAATCCCTGTCTGGTAAACCATCAAATCCACATAGCGACACAATGGATGAACTTCTTGCCGTCTCGGATTATTCCAAGCCTCAACCTTTAGACGAACGAGAGTGGATTGACGCTCCTGCTATAGGGCGGGAACTGGTTTAAGTATTTCTTTCTGAGAAAATGATCTACCAACGAACAAACCCCGCCAGAAAGACGGGGTTTGTCTCGACCCTTTAGCACTCTCTCAGAAAGGTAAAGGACATCCTGCTTAGGATCTCTTTCATCACAGTGCAAAGCTAAAAAAGGCCAGACGCTTCAGGTTTGCGCTGTGATCGGGACCAAGGAAAAACCAGCATTTCCGTATAGGTTTTCATGATGAACCGATACCCGTTGTAGCCGTTCATCCAACGTCGATTCCTGCGAGTAACCTCGTTATTATTGTGTTTCTGGTCGCAGTTATACCCTGTCGGATACGACATTGGCGGCCAGGAACGCCGCATAGCCCAGTTCGTCCATCTGACCTGCTGCCAGTGCAAGGACGGCATTCGCCGCATCTTCCTGAGTTGCAGTAAAACGATAGCCGTTCAGTTCCAGAAACAGCACACCGAGCACAAAGCCCGTACGCTTGTTTCCATCGATGAAGGGATGGTTTTTTACGATACCCGCCGTATAGACGGCCGCAAGAAATACTGGATCCAGCGGATCCGCATAGGCCGCATGCTGCTGTGGCCGGGCAAGAGCAGATTTCAGAAGACCTGCGTCACGCACTCCGGAAGCGCCGCCATGCGCCGCTAACAGCCGGTCATGCAGGATCAGGGCATCCCGTTCGTCTATCCAGACGAAGTCTGTCATTGGGCCAGAACATGCAGCGTATCACGGTAACGCCGCATAATATCCTCAGCCTTCGCCATTTTTGTTTCGAAGTCGGGATCATAGGGCACGAGCCGATATCCGCCGTCTGGTGCTTCGGTCAGATACAGGGGCGCGCCGTCCTGGGTGTTCAGCCGTGAGATCACTTCCTTGGGCAGTACTACCCCGAGTGAGTTTCCGAATTTTCGCACTTTCAGTTCGACCATGACAGCCCCCCTTTATGTTATTATTATTGTAATAACTTTTTGCGGTTTCAGCAACCACCATGCTCACCGGCCTGTCTGCTCATAGTGGTAAGCAGTCTTTCTTACGCGACGTTCCTTGGCCGACCGCCTTTAGCACCATTCCGGCGTGCTGCCGCTGCCTTTTCCTGGCTGGCGGACGATCCGCCCACGCGTCCCATCTGTGCTGCCATCCAGCTTCGGGAACCGTAGATACCGTGGATCAGACCTTCGACCAGAACATCGGCGTCGAGACGGGGCCAGTGAAGGCCATTACCCAGCGGAGTGATCTCGATATCGGCCAGATCATTCAGGGAAGCGTCCTGCAAATCTTGTATCAGACTCACAGGCACGCTCATCTCAACACCGTTGGAGAGCGTGACGTGAAGAGCGCGGCGAGCACGGATAAACCGTGCGGAGACCGCATGAGGAATTGTCGCTCTATGAAGCGCGTCTGCTTCACGAGCGGCCTGATAGTTCATGTCATTCGCCATGTATCTTCTCCCATGCTTCAGCCAACATCTCAGCGTGGTCCTGCACGATGACAAGGGCTTCCTGTATGACCTTATCTTTCATGCCACCTGCTCGTATCAGTCGGGCTTTCCTGCCAATTTCAATCACCGCTTCTCCATCCGCGCTTATGACGTGAACGTGCATTGGTACATGATCTGCCGTATAAATCACGACACGAAATCCATTGATGCGTAGAAGCGTCGGCGTAATGCACCATATCCCTAACGCTTGGGTTTTTCAATCAGAACCATCCCGCTGAAAGTCAGGAGGAGGATATCTGGACGGACGAACAGGAAATGGCCAGCCTATCAATCCCCGGCAAGGCCCGCAGAGCGCCCTGGGAGGCCGCACAAAGCGCAATTCCCGTTACTGCCCACCAAACCAGCCACCACACACGGGAACGCCTGTACGGTCATCCTGTGGCGTCTGACGGGTATGCTGCAACACGTGAGCTGCTGAATGATCGCCTGAATACCGGTGCGTCTTGAGCAGATTACGGTCTTGCCCGGTTCTTCTGGTGTTGCAGGCGTTGGGCGAGCGCGGAGCGGGAGCCCCGTAGGGCGCCGAAGGCGCCGACGCGGGAGAGGAGGGTGCTGGTGGAGAGACGATGCGGGAATGCATCGTCAGATTATGATTTTGCGCCGTAGGCATGTCCGTTTAGCGCAGCCCTGGAAGGGCGAGCAGGGGGATGCCGGGTGGGAGATCGCGCGAAGCGCGATCGGGGCGGCCGTAGGCCGCGAGCCGGCGGGGGCGTAGCCCCCAAGAGGCGGTGCCTTTTTTGTTAAGAATTTTGTTAAAATATATAGTTAAGAGAGTTAAGCACTAAAAAACCTATGAAAAAACGATTGATAACAGTCTGTTACGGTTATGGGTGGTGGGTGAAACCACGTGTTTGGGTGGGTGAAACCACGACAGTTGACCATACTTATCCACAGGAAAACGCAGCATTCCCTATAGCTTGAGTGGTTTCGAGTCGTAGTAACTCTCATTTTGACTACAGAGAGAACTCATTGGGTGGGTGAAACCACGATAGTTTAACGAGGCCGCCCTCGTGACAAACGATCCATCAACCCATCCACCTCTTCAGCACGCCGACGATCTGCTTCTACGCGCTCTCTTTCTTTTTCGAGCTTCCTATGCAGCTCAGTCGCTGCCTCAATACCTCGCAACTGAAACATCACTGCCGGTGTACCTTCAACAGTCTGAGTCAACGACATAGTGTAATCAGGAAGTTGGTCTGCTTCGATGATCTTCCGCAGCATACGATTAAATTCTTTAGGCTGCGCATCGCTACCTGTTTTTTCATGCAGCACCTCGACACGGCATATCCACCCACCTCTCTGCTGACCAGCATGTTTACGTGCGATCCGATAGAGGGCCCGCTCTAGGGCCTGTTAGATCTTGAATTTCTTCCCATATTGTAGGGATGGAAGAAGGAGACAGAACAGGCACCTTTACGGACGAGACATGGGCGATCTGGGAACCTCTGATTGAGGAGGTTCGCCCGAGGGGCAAGACGCCGCCACATGATCTGCGGCGGACGATAGCAGCGATTTTCTGGCGTCATGAGAATGGCGCGAAATGGCGGAGTATCCCCGCTGAACTGGGTCCGTGGTGGCGGGCTGCGCAGCTTTTCATCCGCTGGGCGAAGCTCGGCGTATGGGAGCGGCTGCTCGCACTGGTTCAGGAACAACAGGGAGTGGCATTCGGAATGACTTTTCTGGATGGCACAAACATCAGGGCTCACCACAAAGCGGCGGGAGCCCAAAAAAAGGGGCCTCTTTCGAAGAGCGAGACCATCGTGAAGCACTTGGCCGCTCTCGCGGCGGCTATGGCACAAAAGTCTGCGTGATCGCTGATGGACATGGAAAAGCCTTCGGTTTTGCGCTGGCCCCTGGACAGGCTCATGAACTGCCTCTGGCACCAGCCATGCTCGACAGCCTTCCCGCCACTCCCCTGTGGGTAGTAGCGGACAAGGGCTACGCGTCGAACGCCATGCGTGAACGGATATGGGACATGGGAGCACGGCCAGCCATTCCCGCGAAACGACGCGATGGCCCGGTCGCCTGCCCCAAATGGGCCTATCGGTGTCGGCATCTCGTTGAGAACCTCTGGGCTCGCCTCAAGGAGTGGCGCGCTGTCGCAACCAGATATGAAAAAACAGCAACGTCGTTCCTCGCGGTCATCCACATCGCTGCCGCAGCAGACTGGATCAAGCCCTAACAGGCCCTAGCAGCCTGTCGGGTTGGGCATTTTGCGGCTGATAACGCCGAGGCTGACCCGGCTTATGCTGCCTGAAGCCGTGCCATTCTTTTGCAGTTGTATGCGAGAGCGACGAGGGTCCATTCAGTCGTGACTTTTGCAAGGCCACGCAGACTGAATCTTCTGAAGCCCATGATGCTTTTGATAATTCCAAAGACCGGTTCAACGGTCTGTTTTCGTAGTCTGTAAATATTTCCGGCTTTTGTGGTTTCCAGTTTTTTCTTCATGGCAAGCCGCCAGGGTTCGGTGATCCGGCGCGGTTCCCTGTCTTCAGGAGGTGGCCGGAAGTCATAAGGCCTGCGGGCGCAGGGCCGTCCGATGGCGACCAGCGGATCGATGCCTTTTTTCCGCAGGTCCCGGACCGCCTGCCCGCTGGCGTAACCGGTGTCGGCGAGCACTGTCTTTGGGAGACCGATCGTGTGTTCCATCGACAGCACGGTGCTGGCAAAGGATGGCGCGTCCGCTGACGTGGCGACAACGTCGGTTGTCACGATCAGCTGACTGCCTTCGGCGCAGACCACGGCCTGGGCATTGTAAGCCTGCCGGAACTCGTGGGCGTCCGAACGCCGCATGAGGCGGCTGTCGGGATCGGTCAGACTGATCTGCCGGTCGGGTGGCGGTTCATCATCCGGCGGTTTCGGCGCCCTGCCACGACGCCCTGTTTTCGCATCATAAGCGGCTTTCTTCTTCTCGTATGCCGGTCGCGCCGCCTCGGCCTGCGCTTTCGCATCTGCTTCCAGCCGGGCGCAGGCTTCGTCCAGCTTCGCTTTCAGTGTTTCCCGTCGGGCAAGCTCTTCTGGCAGGGCCTGCGGATCTCTGTCTGTGGCATCTGCGTGCTCCGCCTGGTCCATCAGTTTCGCGATATCCACCGCCAGCTGTTCGCGCAGTGCCCTGATCCGGTCGTAGCGCAGGGAACGGTATTTCGAAGCGTCGGCATCAATTTTCGTGCCGTCAATCGATACGACACCCAGACGCAGCAGACCCGTCTCGCGCGCCAGAAGCAGGACCTGCGCAAATGCAGCTTCAATGGCTGTCCGGTTCGTCCGGCGGAAGGTCGCAATCGTATCATGATCCGGATGCAGGTTCGCCGCCACGAAGCGTACCCCGATGTCGCGATATGTCGCCCGCTCGATCCGGCGTGAGGAAAACAACCCGTTCGCATAGCTGAAGATCAGAAGGGCCAGCATCAGGCGCGGATGATACTGCGCCTTGCCTCCCGTGCGCACTGGCACGCAGAACGCACTCATCGGAACCCGCTCAACAGCTGCGACAATGAAATGCGCCATATCGTCAGCCGGAAGCCACGACGTCAGATCAGGCGGCAGAAGATACGGCTGGGATCGGTCAAACGGGATGAAGCGGCTCATCGCGACACTCTACAGCCTTACCCCTTCACAGGGTACCCCAACCCGACAGGCTGCTAGGGCCTGTTAGATCTTGAATTTCTTCCCATATTGTAGGGATGGAAGAAGGAGACAGAACAGGCGCCTTTACGGACGAGACATGGGCGATCTGGGAACCTCTGGTTGAGGCGGTTCGCCCAAGGGGCAAGACGCCACCCCATGATCTGCGGCGTACGATAGCAGCAATTTTCTGGCGCCATGAGAATGGCGCGAAATGGCGGAGCATCCCCGCTGAACTGGGTCCATGGTGGCGGGCGGCGCAGCTTTTCATCCGCTGGTCGAAACTCGGCGTATGGGAACGCTTGCTCGAACTGGTTCAGGAACAACAGGGAGTGGCGTTCGGAATGACTTTTCTGGATGGTACGAACATCAGGGCTCACCACAAGGCGGCGGGAGCCCAAAAAAGGGGCCTCTTTCGAAGAACGGGACCATCGTGAAGCACTTGGCCGCTCTCGCGGCGGCTATGGCACGAAAGTCTGCGTGATCGCTGACGGACATGGAAAAGCCTTCGGTTTTGCGCTGGCCCCCGGACAGGCTCATGAACTGCCCCAGGCACCAGCCATGCTCGACAACCTCCCCTCCATTCCCCTGTGGGTAGTGGCGGACAAGGGCTACGCGTCTAACGCCTTTCGTGAACGGATATGGGACATGGGAGCCCGGCCCGCCATTCCTGCGAAACGACGCGATGGGTCGGTCGCCTGCCCAGAATGGGCCTATCGGTGTCGACATTTTGTCGAGAACCTCTGGGCTCGCCTCAAGGAGTGGGGTGCTGTCGCAACCAGATACGAAAAAACAGCAACGTCGTTCCTCGCGGTCATCCACATCGCTGCCGCAGCAGACTGGATCAAGCCCTAACAGGCCCTAGCTTTTTTCCTCTTTTTCCTGACAACGGCTTTTGATTGCGTCCCCTGTGTCGCTGTCATAATCTGCATTCATGGTCCGCACTCCTTCTACAAAACCTGCCACCCGCAAATCCGCCGCATCCGCGAAAGTTGGCACGACCGTCACGAAAGACAATCTGAAAGCCCTTGGTGCGGATCGGCTTGCAGACCTTCTGGTCGAACTGTCGGAACAGGATGCCGTGCTCACCCGGAAGCTGCGCATGGCGCTGACAGCCACTCATGCGAAAGACAAACTCGGCAAGGAGATCGAAAAGAGGCTGCGAACGATCCAGCGTTCCCGTGGATTCCTGCCCTGGGACCGGATCAAACCCCTTACGACCGAGCTCGATGCCTTACGGCAATCCATTCTCAACGATGTTGCAACGACGGATGTCGGGCAGGCCATTTCCGCCATGCGTCTTCTCGTGGAACTTGCTCCTTCCGTCTATGAGCGCTCTGATGACAGTTCCGGTTACCTGTCAGATGTGTTTCGCGAAGCGGCCTCCGATCTTGGCTCCCTCTGGGGACGACAGGCTGGTCGGGATCCGGCTGTCACTGTCAGGGATATGCTCACACTTCTCGATAACGACGGGTATGGCACCTGTGACCATCTGCTTGTCTCGTGCGGTGAAGCACTGGGGAAGCCGGGCGCGGCCATACTCAGAAGCACGCTGCTTGCACGACTGCACGACCTTCCCGCCTCAAATGAGAAGGGAGACTATCGTACCGACTTTGCGCGCATGCAGACCCTCGGTCATCTGAAGGATCTGGCCGATGCAATAGGTGACGTCGATGCCTATATCGAAGCAGTCAACCTGAGTGAACGTCAGTCCTCTTCTATCGGCGATGTTGCACGTCGCCTGCTGGACAAGGAGCGTGCCCGTGAGGCGCTCGAATGGCTCGACCGGGAGACTGAGGAGACGCCCCGGTTCCGCTGGGAAAATGACGATCTTCGGATCGAAGCGTGCGAAACCGTGGGCGATCGCGACACAGCCCAGTCCCTGCGATGGAAAATCTTTCAGGAACGCCTTAGCCTGCCGCACTGGCAAGCATATCAACGCCATCTCAGCGATTACGACGCGATTGATGCTGAAGAACAGGCACTCAATCACATCCGTAATTTCCCGGTCAGGGGCGTAGCCCTTTCCACTCTTCTTAAATGGCCAGCGCTCGACGCTGCTGCCCGTCTCGTGCGGGAGCATACGGCAGAACTGGACGGGCGTGATTACGGAACACTACGTCCGGCTGCGGATCGTCTGTCTGAATCGTATCCCAATGAGGCGACCCTTCTTTACCGCCTGCTGGTCGAGGCCGTGCTGAATAAGGCGCTTTCCCGCTATTATTCCTATGCGGCGAAGGATCTCGCCTCCTGTCGGCTGCTTGCACAAATGCTGACAGCGACAAACGGCATGGAAACCCATGAAGCCTTTATGACCCGCTTGAAAGCGCAGCATAAGCGCAAGCTGGGTTTCTGGTCGCTGATCGGTGAATAATTAAAGACAGCGATAGGGGCAGCAGAATGTCTGTCAGGTTGTGAAACGTCATTGGCGTAATCAAGGAGTTCGTCGACCTGCTTCATGATGTTCACGATCAGCCGGTTTGATGTGATCAGCATTACGGAACGCATGATGGTTTCCTTCACTGACATTCAACTCCTCAGCATCCTCTCAGGACCACAGGGAGCCGTCCACGCCATCAGTTCTCAGTGAAAATCAACACCGATAGGTCTGCACGACGGGCCAGCCTTCACGGACGGCCATTTCATCGCGCAGGCGCAACTGGTCCTCGATGGAGGCCGCACTCTGGTTGTCGGACGAATGGTGGGCATAAAGAGCTACGCGGGTCATTCACTCTCCCCTTTCCGGCCTGTCCTTCCCGTCCGGGCGATGGCCGGGAAGAGGGCAATTGTCGTTGGCCGCCCGCCCCAATTTCCGACGGGCGAACTCTTCGCGGGCGATCTGGCGGCCCATTGCGCTCGCCAGGGCAAACATCAGTTCATCGCACCGCGCTTTCGCGGCAGGATCGACCGGCCCGTTATCGTTGGCCGGGACGATACCGCCGAGTTTGCGTTTCGTATCTTTTACCATGCCGCCACTTCCCATTTCCGCAAAAAAACAGGGTATGAGGCATCGAAACACTCACGGTCGGAACATCACAAATCCCGTGTTCGGGCGTTTACGTATGTCATAGCGGTAATCGGCGGGACTGGCGTAAGTCTCAAACGCCCCCGCTTCGCGTTCAATTCGGAGAAATTGCGGATCTTCACCGCACGATCGGGGAATCGAGCGACGATTTCCAGTTCGCCCCCAAATGCCGGCATGACATCAATCGGGTATAGCTTATAAGCCCACAAAACTGTCCGAACGGACGGGGCCACCTCAAAATATACATAAAATTATTATTTGATATCGAAATATATATATATATATATATCAATCTTGAAAGGTACCCAAAATTCTGATATATAAAACTGCATCATATATGTGAATTGATGCAGAAAAGAACATTGATATGAGCTGCGACATAACAGGCATAGCAGAGCGATTGCAAGCGGCGCGCAAAACCAAGGGGTTAAGCCAACGCGAGTTGAGCGAGTTGGCTGGGGTGCCTCAAGCGCAGATTTCCCGGATCGAAGCAGGAGCTGTCGACCTACGCCTCTCAAGCTTGGCCGCGCTCGCTCATGCCCTTGATCTGGAGCTTGCTCTTGTTCCACGCAAGGCTGTGGCCGTCGTGCGTTCCCTAAGCCGCGATGCGATCAGCTCCAACCGCAAAGACGTCGTTGCAATCCAAAAGGAGATGCAGCGAATCAGTGAGACAATGCGCGGCATCCAAATGAGCATGCCAGACCTCGAAGGACTTCAGCGACTTCAGAAGTCTATCTCCGACTTGCACCGGTTCCGAGTATCGATGCTCGACCTCGAGGAAATGAAAAAACTGCGTCACATAATTGAGCAGATCGGTCGTCCAGGAAAAGAGATGGTCTCACTCAATGAAAGCCTCAAAATAATGCGAACGATCCGCAACAAGGCTTCACATGATCCGCTACCCGATAGCGGAGATACCCTATCACGTCCGGCCTACTCTCTTGATGAGGAGGACGATGATGCCTGATGTTTCCTTCCTGACCGTCAAACTCCATGGCAAACCGATCGGGACACTCACGCATCTTGGCGATGAACGATCAATCTTTACGTTCAATGACGCCTATATTGGTAACGCAGATAGAGAAACGCTCGGTTTGTCCTTCAAAGACCAGTATGGAGAGTTGCGGAACGACTTCAGGCCGATCAAGGTGAAGCTCATGCCGTTCTTCTCGAACCTGCTTCCTGAAGGTCGTCTCCGCAGCTATCTGGCAGAAAAGGCGGGCGTCAATGAGACGCGTGAGTTCTTCCTGATCCAAGCCCTCGGCCGCGACCTGCCCGGGGCTGTGACGGTCGAGGTCGCTGAAGATGAAGCACGGCCTTTGTTTGATGATCTCGATGATCAAGTCGAGGTTAAGGGCTCAAACACCCATGAAAACGCGCTCCGGTTTTCGCTTGCTGGGGTTCAGTTGAAATTTTCAGCCGTCATCGACGCTGCCGGTGGCCTGACCATTCCAGCAAGTGGGATCGGGGGCGGTTGGATCGTCAAGCTTCCCTCAAGAGAGTATCATGGCGTCCCTGAAAACGAATTCTCGATGATGACGCTTGCTCGCATGGCTGGCATCAATGTCCCACCTATCGGCTTGGTAGATATTAGCGGTATCAAAAACTTGCCGGACGGCATCGACCAGCTTGGAGACAAGGCTTTTATCATCGAGCGCTTTGATCGTCGCGAAGATGGCACATCCATCCATATCGAGGACTTTGCTCAGGTCTATGGGGTCTATTCCGAAGATAAGTACAAAAAAGCAAGCAACCGCAGCATCGCGTCGGTGATCGCGGCTGAGTCCGATCATAACGATGTTGCCGAGTTCATCCGTCGCCTGACTTTCAATACCCTCATCGGCAACGGGGATATGCATCTGAAAAATTGGTCACTCATCTACCCCGACCAGCGGACCGCCAAGCTCTCTCCTGCCTATGACTTCGTATCGACGATTCCCTACATTCCGGGCGATCAGTCGGCCTTGAATTTCAGTCGTACGCGACGGTTTGATCAATTCACGAAAGAGGAACTTCTTCACCTCGCCGGCAAGGCCGCGCTGCCGAGAAAGCTGGTCCTCGACACGGCACGTGAAACTGTCGGTCTCTTCATGGATCGATGGTCATCCGAGAAGGCGCATCTTCCGATGTCCCGTCATATAGTCAAGGTCATCGATAACCATCTAAAGACTCTGCCTATCATAGGCGAGGCGACCAGCTAAGAAACGAAGCAGAATGAATATTGCCGCTGGATCCGGAGATAAGACTTTCAAGCAATGATGTCCGCTTTGCGAAACACAGTCCAGCACTCCGCATGACCAATGTGTAGGCGTAAGCGAACATCGCGAAGATGAATTATCCTCCTGACACAACATTCAATGAAAATTCCGGGCCTTCACAAGGATATTTTCGACAGACCTATCCTGATCAAGGTTGGAGAGAGCCTGCAGCGACCGATTCCCCACATCGGCCAGCAGGTGGGAGAGATCCACAATCTCACGCGCCACCAGATGCACCACCTCCCCTTCCTTCTGCAACCGTCCGACAACCCCCAGCATCTGGCCTGAGAGGACCACACGATGAAAGCGCTCGAACATATCGGGCCAGATAATCACGTTGATCGCCGCCGTCTCATCCTCCAGCGTCATGAACACCACGCCCTCGGCCGAACCGGGCCGCTGACGGACCAGCACCAATCCTGCCACCGACAGGCTGCTCCTGTCCCGGGCCTCCAGGGCCTGCCGGCACGTCACCATCCCGCGTTCGCTAAGATCATCGCGCAGGAAAGCCACGGGATGATCCCGCAGGGTCAGGCCAGTGCGGTTGTAGTCGCGCGCGACCTCAGCCCCGTCCCGCATGGGCTGGAGCAGCACCTCAGGTTCTTCCGCCTCACGCATGACGGCGGCCGCGGCAAACAGCGGCAGAGGTTCGTCACGTAGTGCTTTGATCGCCCACAGCGCCTCGCGCCGGGCCAGACCCAGCCCCGGCCGGAAAGCGTCCGCCTCGGCCAGATGGGTCAGGGCCACCCCCTTCACCCCTGCCCTACGCCACAAATCGTCGACCGAGGCAAAGGGGCGGTTGCCCCGCACCGCCACGATGCGGGCGGCATCCTCATTGGCCAGCCCTTTCACCAGGTTCATACCCAGACGGACGGCAAACAGCCCGTCATCCCGCTCCGGGCCTTCAAGCGTGCTGTCCCAGCGCGAGGCGTTGATGCAGATCGGTCGGATCTCGACCCCGTGCTCGCGCGCATCGCGCACAAGCTGGGCCGGGGCGTAGAATCCCATGGGCTGGCTGTTCAGGAGGGCTGCCAGAAACACATCCGGATTGGCGCATTTCATCCAGGATGACGAATAGGCAAGGATGGCAAATGAGGCGGCATGGCTTTCGGGAAAGCCGTAACTGCCAAACCCCTCCAGTTGCTGGAAAATGCGCTCGGCAAAGGTCTCGGGATAACCGCGCGCCGTCATGCCCTCGATCAGGCGCGTGCGGAAGCGCGAGACCGTGCCGGTGTTCTTGAAGGTGGCTATGGCGCGGCGCAGCTGGTCGGCCTCGGAGGCCGAAAACCCGGCGCAGACCATGGCCACCTGCATCACCTGTTCCTGGAATAGCGGAATGCCCAGCGTCTTCCTGAGCACCTTTTCGAGTTCCGGCGTCGGGTAGACTTCCTTTTCCTGCCCGGCCCGCCGGCGCAGATAGGGATGCACCATGTCGCCCTTATGTGGACGGCCTTTACGATGCAAGAGGTCACATTGATTGCATTGTCGTATCTTTCTTCTGCGTATTTTCGCTCCAGCGAAATGCACTGATACTGTCATGATGTGGAGATCCGGTCAGATGCGCCCTTATGTCCGGCCTGTTTATGCGAAATCCTTCGCTGGCCATCATGGGTGTTCGCTTGCGTGTCAGGCACCAATCTGGATCTCGTGCTCAATGGCACATGGGGACATTCGGTATTGCCTGAACTGCTTCTGATTACAGTCTTTCCCATCACGCGGTCAGTGCATACTGCCGGATCTACCGGAGCTTATTCCGGTATCCATCATCCTGGTGGTACATGTCAGACTATAGCGACACTGCGACCGGCCGGACGATAGATCTCTTTGCGCGACAACAAAACCCAGATGATCCGGGCCAGCTTGTTGGCTAACGCCACGGTTGCCAGACGGCCCGGGCGACGTTCCAGAAGCTTGCAAAGCCATACTCCCGCAGCGCTATCCCATTTCTGTGCGCGGTAAAGCATGGATGTTGCGCCCAGAACGAGCATCTTTCTTATTTCCCGGTTGCCCGTTTTGGTAATTCTGCCCAATCGGGTTTTTCCGCCCGATGAATGCTGGCGCGGTACGAGACCAAGCCAGGCTGCGAAGTGCCGGGCCGTATCGAAAGCCCCAATATCGGTAACAGACGCGACAATCAGGGAGGCGGTTACCGGACCAATGCCCGGGATGGTCAAAAGACGGCGAGCATCTTCATCCTGTTTGGCATGTGTCCGGATACCTCCTTCCAGGTTTTCTATGCTTTCGTTCAGTCGACCATACTGTTCAAAGAGCAGCATGGTTGTCTGTTTCAGGGCATCAGGCAGATTGGATGAGGTTTCGATTTTCGCCAGAAGTTCGGGGAGACGGGCATTTCCAAGGGGAACAATCAAACCGAATTCCGCTGCAAGTGCACGCAACGCATTCACCAGCATCGTTTGCTGTTTGACCAGAAGGGTACGAGTTGAGTGCAGCGATAACAGGCTTTGCTGCTCCCGATTTTTAATCGGGACGAAGCGCGTGTCGGGATGGATCGCGGCAAGACAAATCGCGGCGGCATCAACAGCATCGTTTTTCTTGCCACGTTTGACAAATGGTTTGACCATTTCAGGGGGAATGAGTTTTACCTCATGACCGGTGTCACGGATGACACGAGCCCAGTGATGCGACGTGCTACAGGCTTCGAGTACGACCAGGCAGCGCTCCAGCTTTTCAAAGAATGAGATAACTTCACTCCGCCCGAGTTTCTTCTTGAGCAGACATTTTCCGCTTGCGTCCGTGCCATGCACTTGAAAAACAGACTTGGCGATATCCAGGCCGATTATGGTAACTTTCATCCGGGCGGTCTCCTCTGAATGGTCTTCCGACCTCATCATGGCACATTGATGTCGCATGGAGGCCGTCCACCCCATCTGGATGGGGCCGGGCCGGACGATGGCCACCTCGATCACCAGATCATAGAACACCCGGGGCCTGAGCCGCGGCAGCATGGACATCTGCGCGCGGCTCTCGATCTGGAACACCCCGATCGTGTCCGCCTTCCGGATCATGGCATAGGTGCGCGGATCCTCGGCCGGGATGGTCTGCAGCGTGTAATGCTGCCCCTTGTGTTCGGCCAGAAGGTCCAGCCCCTTCTTCATGCAGGTCAGCATGCCAAGGGCCAGCACATCCACCTTCATGAATTTCAGGACGTCGATATCGTCCTTGTCCCATTCGATGATCTGGCGAGCGTCCATGGCCGCCGGTTCGATCGGCACCAGTTCGTCCAGCCGGTCATGGGTCAGGACAAACCCGCCGGGATGCTGCGACAGGTGGCGCGGCACGCCGATCAGGCACCGGGCCAGATCCAGCGTCAGCCGGATCCGCCGGTCGGACAGGTCGATCCCCGTTTCATCCAGCGCGTCCTCATCCAGCTTGCGCCCCCAGCCCCAGATCTGCCCGGACAGGGTGCGGATCAGGTCTTCGGGCAGGCCCATGACCTTGCCGACATCGCGCAGCGCCCCCTTCGCACGGTAGCGCGTGACCACGGCCGTAAGGGCGGCGTGGTTGCGGCCATAATGACCATAAATCCACTGGATCACCTGCTCCCGGCGCGCATGCTCGAAATCCACGTCGATATCGGGCGGCTCGCGGCGCTCTTCGGAGACGAACCGCTCGAAGAGCAGCGACGTCCGTGCCGGATCGATGGCGGTAATGCCCAGCACGTAGCAGACAGCGGAATTGGCCGCCGATCCTCGCCCCTGGCACAGGATGCCCTGCGAGCGGGCGTAACGGACGATGCTGTGGACGGTCAGGAAATACGGCGCGTAATCCATGCGCCCGATCAGGGCAAGTTCATGGTCGAGGGTTTTTCTGACCTCGGGCGGAATGCCTTCGGGATAGGCCGTTGCCGTCCCTTCCCAGGTCAGGGATTCCAGCGCCTGCTGCGGCGTCAGGCCGGGGATGGAGACCTCGTCGGGATACTGGTAGGCCAGGTCATCAAGGCTGAAGCGACAACGGGTCACGATCTCATGGGTCCGGTCGATCGCTTCGGGATAGCGGCTGAACAGCCGGGCCATTTCTGCAGGCGGCTTGAGGTAGCGGTCCGCATGGCGCTCACGCGCGAACCCGGCTTCGTCGATGGTGGTGTGGTTGCGGATGCAGGTCACCACATCCTGCAGGATGCGCCGGTCATGGGTGTGGAACAGCACGTCATTGGTCACGACCGCTGGCACACGCGCCTGCCGGGCGAGGTTCGCCAGTTCATACAGCCGCATCTGGTCATTGGGCCGGCGCCGCAGGGTCAGCGCCATATAGGCCCGGTCGGCAAAGGCGTCCTGCAGCTTGCGCAGATGCAGGGCGCAGGCATCATCCGCCGTGTCCGGGAGCAGGATCACAAGGAGCCCTTCGCCCCATGCCACCAGATCCTCCCAGAGCAGATGGCATTTCCCCTTCCCCGCCCGGGCCTTGCCAAGGGTGAGCAGCCGGCACAGGCAACCATAGGCGGCTCGGTCCGTCGGATAGACCAGCACGGGCGCGAAATCGGCAAGGTCCAGACGGCAGCCCACGACCAGGCGGATGCCGGTCTCTTTGGCAGCGACATGGGCCTGCACCATGCCCGCCAGGGAATTGCGGTCGCAGATGCCCAGCGCTTCAATGCCAAGGGTCTTCGCCTGCTCGAACAGTTCAATCGGTGAGGACGCGCCGCGCAGGAACGAGAAATAACTCGTCACCTGCAGTTCGACGTACTGCACGCTCATTCAAAGAGACCGTGCAGGAACCAGCCCTGCGAACCGGTCTCGCCATGTTCGCCATCCCCGGTCCGGTAAACCCAGAATGTCTCGCCGCTGGTATCTTCCACCCGGAAATAGTCCCGCACGGTGGTCAGTTCGGCATCCCCTTTCCACCATTCGCCAAACACGCGCTCAGGGCCATCGGCGCATCTGATCCGGCGGCGGATGCCGCGCCAGATGAAGAAGACCGGCGGATGGTCGGGCAACATCGCCATGGTCTGGATCGGCTCGGGACGGGGCAGCAGGCGCGTGGGGCGCGGCCAGTGATCCGGCCACTCCTTTCCGTCCTCGGGTGCGAGTGCGGGCACGCGGCAGACGGCCCGCTCTGGCACATCGCTTTCCACCGGGGCGAAGCGATACAGGGCCTGCGTGCCGACGCGGTTGGCCAGGGTATCGATCAGGTCGGAGACGTCGGCCTCTTCTTCCTCGATCAGGGCGGAGACACCCTGGCGGTGCAGGATCGGCTCGGCCAGCGACGCGGTCAGCACCATGCGCTCGATCCCGAAGCCCGGATCGATGGTCTCGATCCTGTCACAGAGCAGACGGGTCAGGCGTCTGACATCCCGCACCGGCAGGGCCGTGGCCACGCGCAGGGCCTCGGTTCGGCTGTCCACCCGGTGCAGCAGCAGGTCGAGGCGGCGCACGCCCTGCTCGCGTTCCTCCAACCCGGCGCACAGGGGCGGCACGAGTTTGGTGATGTAGCGGGCAATGGTCTCGGCTGCGCTGATCGGTTCGGCAAAGTTCCGGCTGACCTGCACCGGCGCCTGCAGCCGGACCGGGACAATGGCTTCCGCCTGCCGCCCGAAAGCCTGGTCCAGCCTGCGGGCGACATCCAGGCCGAAGCGCAGGGCCAGCGGTGCGCGCGGCATACCGGCCAGCGGGCCGATGCGTGACACGCCCAGCCCATGGAGGCCATCAATGATATCCTCTGGCAGGCGCAGGGCCTCGATGGGCAGGTCGACAATCGCTGCCGCCGTCTCACCGGGCGGCACGAGGGTGATACGTCCCCGGCCATAGCGCGCCAGCGCATGGGCGGCACCCCATGTATCGGCAATCGCGGCCCGGGCCGTCATTCCGGACTTCTTCAGGCGGGTGACCATGTTCTCCAGCATGACGGCCTCGCCCCCATGCAGGTGATCGGCACCGGTCGTATCCAGCACGATGCCGTCGGGTGGATCGGGGGCCACGATGGGAGCGATGCGGTGCTGGAACCACAGCGCTAGCCGCTCCAGCCCTGCCCGGTCACCGTCCGGGTCGGCATCCATGATGAGCAGATCGGGATGGAGCGCCTGCGCTTTCGCAACAGGCATGCCGGGACGCAGGCCCAGCCTGCGGGCGGCGAGATCGACCGATAGCACGACCCGTCGCCGCCCTTCCCGTCCGACGAGCGCCAGCGGGCGGTCAGGCGCGGGCGCGTCGGTTCCCAGCCGCTTCCTGAGCCGGTCTGTCGGCCAGAGCGGCAGGTAGAGCGAGACGACACGGTGCCAGTCTCCCTTTGGCATCACAGGCCTCCACTTCAAAATCGGCGCATTCGCCCGCGCGGGCACGGATCAGTTCCAGCAGCCAGCGGGACCGGCCGACGCCGGGCACTGGCAGCGGCACGGATGGGAGGACGGATACCCGCCACCGGGTGACCGAAGCGGTGGGCTGGCCGAAATCCGCCGCATCCGTCTGCCGCCGCCAGCGCCGTATGGCGATGCCCAGTGCGCCGGATGTCTCGGCCGCCAGCTGCAGGCGACGTGACGCGGTCATGGACAGGCGGGCCACCTCGGCGACGACTGCGCCCAGCCCCTGATGGCGCAATGCCTCCTCGAAACAGGCCAGCACATCGACGTCCGAACTGGCTGCGACATAGATGGTCCGTCGCGCCGACAGGCCGACCTGCTGCAGTGCGGGGGCATACAGGTCCTGACGGGTGGCGATCCACAGTACCTTGCCCCTTGTCCGCGCTGCGATTCCGGCGGAAAACAGGCCGGATGCCGCTGCATTCAGGGCGTCATGGCCGCCGCCTGCCACTTCATGCAGCGCGCCCAGCGCCAGTCCGCCGTCTGGCAGGCGACCGTCAATCTCGGGCACCCCGAAGGGCAGCACGCCCCGCCTGCGCCGGCCCTGGCCTTCGAGGCGGCTGACCTGTGCTCTCAGCGCCTCCAGCGCGGGACGTGGTTGAGATGCGGGCATGGGGTCGGACAGTCCATTCGGGTGTTTCTGGCATGGAATCAGTGATTGTGTTCGTTATTTGTTCTGGTACGGTGACGAATGTCAACCCATCCTGGAAAAGCGACTGTGATCCGGACGCGGGTACAGGCCTGTCGGCCGATCGTGGCTTGATGAAAACTGTCTGGATTGCAGGGGTTTATCAGGAACAGTCCAGCCGTCTTCGTCCTGAAGGGTGGGTACCGTCTGGCAGGACACCCATATCCGGACTCGCGAAAGGACGGCGTGATGTGCAACCTCTATGCGATGACCAGCAGCCAGCAGGCGATCCGGGAGGCGGCCCGGGTCATGACCGACCGCACCGGCAATCTCCGGCCCCTGCCCGAGATCTGGCCCAACACCCTGGCGCCCATCGTGCGGAACACGCCGGATGGGCGGGAACTGGTCATGGCGCGCTGGGGCATGCCCACGCCGCCGGGCTACCTGAAAGGGCACAGGGTTGATCGGGGTGTGACCAATATCCGCAATCCCATCTCGACCTGGTGGAAACGATGGGAAGGTGTGGCGCATCGCTGCCTGGTGCCGCTCACGGCTTTTTCCGAACCGGAGCGCCTGCCGGATGGGACCAGCAGGCCCGTCTGGTTTGCCCGCAGCGATGGAGAGCCGCTGGCTTTCTTTGCCGGAATCTGGTGTCAGTGGACGTCGGTACGGAAACTGGCGGATGGCGAGACGACGGATGACCTGTTCGGCTTCCTGACCACCACCGCCAATCGGGAAGTCGGCGCCATTCATCCGAAAGCCATGCCGGTCATCCTGACCCGTTTGGAAGAACTGGATCTGTGGATGAAGGGGCCTTTGGACGATGCGCTACAACTGCAACGTCCCCTGCCCGACGATGCCCTAACGGTCGCGAATGCTTCTGTGGGACGTAATTATTAAATGTCGCCTTTTGCGCCAGACGCCTGGCTGTGACCCCGAACGACCGTGCTGTCGATCATGTGCTGCCAGTCATCGATTATACCAACCGTTGATTGCTATAACCTATGAGCCCGTCGTCTTCGCCGTGGCGTCGGCATGGTTGGCGATGTCATTGGCCACCAGCGTGCCCGTGGACAGCTGGTTGAGCGCGGCCGCCGCCGTGCTTTCGATCACCCCCCCGTTCAGGGTCGTCGTGCCGCTCGCCGTGACATCAAGACCGCCACTGCCCGCATACAGCCCGGACTGCGTCGCCTCGGTCGAGGCATAGCTGTCCTTGACGGTCGTGTGACTGAAACTCGCGCTGCCCCCGATGTCACCCGCGCCCCAGACCGGCACCGAGAAGCTGGCGTCCACACCCGTGGTCTTCGAATTATAGTTCGACGTATCCTGCGCCGTGGTGATGGTCAGGTCTTTCGTCGCGACATCAATCGATTTGCCGCTGATTTCCGCCCCGTTCAGGGTCGTCGTGCCAGTCGCGTTGGCAATGGTGACGGTGTCCGTACCGCTGACCGTGCTGTCCACCGCCGTGCTGGACGCGGCATTGGTGTTGGTCTTCGAGGCGCCCAATTCGCCCTCGATGCTGACCCCGGCCCCTTTCGTGCCGATACTGGCCGAGGCCCCCACGCTCGCCTCGATCGATTTCGAGCTGGCGACCTCGTGCGTCGTGTCATACCCCGCCTGCAGCGTCACCTGCCCCGGCGCGGTCAGGGTCACGTCCTGGCCCGAAAGCTGGGACGCCGTCGCCACGATATTGCCCGACTGGCTGTCGGTCGGCACGCCGCCTGTCGCGGTCACGGCCAGCGTGTTGCCCGCCGCCGCCGTCGAACCCTGCACCGTGCCCGTCGTCAGCGTCGTGCTCGACTTCTCGAGGTCAAAGCCGATATTCGACTGCACCGCAATCAGGTCGATATTGCCCTTGGCGGTGTCGCCTTTCTCGAACAGGCTGGAAACGGACTTGACCTGTCTTGACGCCTCCAGACCGACCTGGGCGCCCATGCCCGCCGCCGCTGCACCGTCCACTCCGGCGAGACGCCCGCTATCCTTGCCACTCGCCTGGGAGGCGGACAGGGCGATATCCACCATCTGTCCCACGACCGAGTTCGGGTTTAGCCCCGTGGTATCGCCGATGAACAGCGACTTGTGCGTCTGGGTCTGGGTGGCGACATCCTCAAGCGCATTGAATGACACCGACGATCCCGTGACCGTCGCATCCTTCGCAGCCCCGAGATCGGATCCGTTGATCGTGACCGGCCCGTTCGCCGTGATGCTCAGATTGCCGCCGGTCGATGCGATCTCGCTGGGGGTCCAGCTGGTCTGGGAATAGGTGTCGGTATCGGTCGTCTTGCCAAAGCCGATCCTGGCCGAAGCCCCGCTGGTGCCAAGGAACAGCCCGGACGATTTCTGTTCATAGAAGGCGTTGGCCGTATCCTTCAGGGCGTTTTCGGTGAACGTTCCACCCGCCTGAAGCGTGACATTGCCGCCGCCTGCGACAGTGCCCGCCACGGACATGTCCCTGCCCGAGACCATGGTGACATTGTCATTGGCCGCTACCGTGCTGCCGACCTGGTCGGTGGAACTCTCGCTCGAGGTCGTGGTGGTCCTGTTCAGGAAGCCGTGCTCGACGGTGCGGGTATAGGAGGACTGGCTGTCGGTGACCGCGTTGAGGTTCACGTTGCCCGTCGCCATCAGCGTGGCCGACTTCCCGGCCGCGACCGTGGCGCCCGCCAGGGTGAGGTCGCCGCCGAGGGCGGCCGCCGTCAGGGTCCCGCCCGTGCTGACCGACGCCCCGAAATTCTCCGTCTCGGCCGCGCGGTGGCTGTAATCATGCTGCTCGATGTCCTGCGACGCGCTCGCCGCAACCGAACCCAGCGTGATCCCCTGCCCTGCCACAAGCGTGGTATCGCCCACCCGCGGCCACTTTCCCAGTGACGAGGCCGCAGCAAAATTGATTTACCTGGCGCTCAATGCCACCTCATCAGAGTGGAAGCGCTCAGTGAGCGAATGGTATGCTGTCAGATGCCAGCTCGCCATCATGTTCGATGATCGTTTCCCAATGGCCTGAAAAAGTGCCACCGCACAAAATTCTACACAGTCTCCCGGAACGAAGCGCCCAAATGGCCTTGGTAAAGGGGAAGAATACGAAACCCGAGCTTCGCGTCCGCCGCGCTTTGCACGCGGCGGGCTTTCGATATCGTCTCCATGACAAATCCCTTCCGGGACATCCGGATATTGTTTTTCGTTCTCGGAAAACGGTGATCTTCGTCCACGGATGCTTCTGGCACCGCCATTCAGATCCAAATTGCAAGCTCGCCCGGCTACCCAAATCGCGGTTAGAATTTTGGGAGCCCAAACTTGACGCAAACGCCGCTCGCGACCGACGCAACAAGGCTCTTCTGGAGGATGCAGGCTGGAAAGTTATAACAATATGGGAGTGTCAGACGACACCCTCAACAATACAATCGACGATCGTAAATACGAAGAAACAATTAGAATATATCACTTCGAATAACGACGCCTCTAAGAGCCCGATCCGAAAGTTTTTGAACAATACCAGCCTGTTGTGATTCATCCGTCTTTGCGAAGAGATGGAGTGAATGGTGACATGGACTGGTATTGCCCGGCGCGAGTATAGCCGGGAAGGCTTGCGATATCCATCGGACATGACGGACGGGGAGTGGACTTTGATCATGCCATTTGTGCCCCCTGCGAAACGGGGCGGTCGTCCGCGCACGACGGATATGCGCGAGGTGGTCAACGCGATGCTCTACATAGCCTCGGCCGGGTGCGCGTGGCGTCTGCTGCCGAAATGCTTTCCGCCGGTCTCGACCGTCAGGCGCTATTTTTACGCCTGGCGTGATGCCGGAGTATTCGAGGCCATGAATACGGTGCTGGTCATGAGCCTGCGCGAGATCGAGGGGCGTGACGCCTCTCCGAGCGCAGGCGTGATTGACAGCCAGTCGGTGAAAACCACGGAAAGTGGCGGGATTTCAGGCTATGACGCGGGGAAAAAGGTCAAGGGCCGCAAGCGCCATATCGTGACGGATACCTGCGGCTTCCTGATCTTTCTCCTCGTTCATGCCGCCGACATCCAGGACCGTGATGGGGCCGTTGATGTCCTGGCAGCGATACGCAGGCGCTTTCCCTGGCTGCGCCACATCTTTGCTGATGGCGGTTATGCTGGCGACAAATTGCGAAACGCGCTCGCCGCCATGGGAAAATGGACCCTCGAAATCATCAGGCGGTCCGATACGACGAAGGGCTTTCAGATCCTGCCGCGTCGCTGGGTGGTGGAACGGACATTCGCATGGCTGGGACGGTGCAGGCGGCTCGCCAAAGATTGGGAACAATCCATTGCTTCCTCAACCGCATGGACATTGATCGCCTCGATCCGAATGCTCACACGACGGACAGCAAGGCATTGTCAGGGTTGAAAAACTTTCGGATCGGGCTCTAAGAGCCCGATCCGAAAGTTTTTGAACAATACCAGCCTGTTGTGATTCATCCGTCTTTGCGAAGAGATGGAGTGAATGGTGACATGGACTGGTATTGCCCGACGTGAACATAGCCGGGAAGGAATGCGATATCCATCGGATACGACGGACGAGGAGTGGGCTCTGATCATGCCATTTATACCCCCGGCGAAACGGGGTGGTCGCCCCCGCACGACGGATATGCGCGAGGTGGTCAACGCGATGCTCTACATAGCCTCGGCCGGGTGTGCGTGGCGTTTGCTGCCGAAATGCTTTCCGCCGGTCTCAACCGTCAGGCGCTATTTTTACGCCTGGCGTGATGCCGGATTGTTCGAAGTCATGAATACGGTCCTGGTCATGAGCCTGCGCGAGATTGAGGGGCGTGAAGCCTCTCCAAGCGCGGGCGTGATTGATAGCCAGTCGGTAAAAACCACGGAAAGCGGCGGGCTTTCGGGCTATGACGCGGGTAAGAAGGTCAAGGGCCGCAAGCGCCATATCGTGACGGACACCTGCGGCTTCCTGATCTTTCTCCTCGTTCATGCCGCCGACATCCAGGACCGTGATGGGGCGGTTGATGTTCTGGCGGCAATACGCAGGCGCTTTCCCTGGCTGCGCCACATCTTTGCTGATGGCGGCTATGCTGGCAACAAATTGCGATCCGCGCTCGCCTCCATGGGAAAATGGACGGTCGAAATCATCAGGCGGTCCGATACGGCGAAGGGCTTTCAGATCCTGCCGCGCCGCTGGGTGGTTGAACGGACATTCGCCTGGCTGGGACGGTGCAGGCGGCTCGCCAAAGATTGGGAAAAGTCCATTGCTTCCTCAACCGCATGGACATTGATCGCCTCGATCCGCATGCTCACACGACGGACAGCAAGGCATTGTCAAGCTTGAAAAACTTTCGGATCGGGCTCTAAGAGCCTGAATCAGAAAGCGGTTTGATTGATTTTTCGCAGAACTCTGCGGATATGGGCAATCATCAACCACGCATGGGATGACGAGATTGTTGCCTCGACATCCTTCGTGAGGCGACGGCAGCGTCCGAGCCATGCAAAGCTACGCTGTAAGCTCCCGGCGACTGACGCCTTGCTGAATACTTCTGGTCTGGTTCAGCTATGAAGCATGAGCGATTTAAGAGATAGGGACGCGGTACTACCTGCGAGTGTCGCAGGTAGTACCGCAGAGAGGCTCCAAAGGAGCGGTAGAGAGACAGGCGAGCGGGACAGGCTGGCGGACGCCTCGCGGATCGAGATCGTTTCGGATCGCCGCCGCTGGCACGCCCCTGAATTTCGCGCGCGAGTGGTCATCGCGTCCTACGAGAGCCGACGCCCCATAAGGGAGGTGGCTGCACAGTATGGGATCCATCCAAGTCTGGTGTTTCGCTGGCGGCGAGAGGCTCGGGCCAAAGCGCAGGCCAAAGGCGGGACATCGTTCATACCTGTCATGGTGGCCCCGGTCCCCGAGCCGCCGCCATTGGAGCGTCGGAGAGCACAGGGAACGCTGTCCGGCCAAGCCGTCAGCCTGGTCTTTCCGGACGGTGTGCGGCTGGAGTTCGACATAGGGCTGTCCGCTGATCGTCTGCGTGAGATTGTGGGCGCACTACGATCATGATCCCGCTTCCTTCCACGCTGAGGATATGGCTGGCGGCCGGTGTAACCGATATGCGCCTGGGGATGCCCGGGCTGGCGTTGAAAGTCCAGGAAGCACTGGGTCGTGACCCTTTCGCGGGTGACGTCTATGCCTTCAGATTCCATGAGGAGTGGATAGCGAGCCGCGCCGTGTCAGAGTGTGCTTGCTGAAACTCTCTGGAGGGCAGAACCATGCTCGAGGCATCTGATCATCCCACGACCCCGGTCGCTATCCGCGTTGATCTTGGCGCGATCTTCGTTTCACTGGAACTTGGAAAATCGAGTTGGCTGGTCACATCGCTCTCACCCGGAAGCGAGAAGATGTCGCGCCACTCGGTTCAAGGTGGCGATATTGCGGGCCTGTTCGGCTGTTTCACTAGTCTTCGTGACAAGGCCCGCGCTCGGGAAGGAAGACTTTTTCCGCTTGTGGTGATTCAGGAAGCCGGATTGGATGGATTCTGGATCGATAGAGCCTTGAAGCAGGAGGACTGGATCGAGAGCCATGTCGTCGATGCGGCGTCGATCGCAGTTCCCCGCAAGCACCGGCGTGCAAAGACGGATCGTATCGACGGGGAGATGCTGGTCCGTACGCTGCTGGCGTTCAAACGCGGAGAGGCACGGGTCTGCTCAATGGTCCGCCCTCCATCACGGGAAGAGGAAGACCGCCGACGTCTCAGTCGGGAGCGTAAGGTTCTGGTGGGCGAGCGCACGCGGCATATCAACCGCGTCCAGGGCCTGCTGCTGAGCCAGGGCATTCGAGGTTACCGGCCGCTGCGACGGGATCGGCGTGCCTGTCTCGACGAGTTGCGAACGGGCGATGGTCATCCCTTGCCGAAGCATCTCAAGGCGCAGATCGGACGAGAACTGGACCGCATCGAACTTCTCATGGAACAGATTAAAATGGTTGAGAGCGAACGGGACGAATTGGCAAAAGTGAATGACAACAATCAATGTTCGCCAGTTGTCCTGTTGCAGGGTCTCAGAGGGATTGGCGCCGAGTTTGCCACCGTTCTGACGCAGGAAGGACTGTTCCGGCATTTCGACAACAGGCGGCAGGTCGCGGCTTATGCCGGTCTGGCGCCTTCGCCGTGGAAAAGCGGATCGATCGACCGTGAACAAGGCGTCTCGAAATCCGGTAATCCGCGCCTGCGCACGGCCATGATCCAGCTTGCCTGGCTGTGGCTCCGCTACCAGCCTGACACCGCGCTGGCGCAGTGGTTCCATGAACACGTGGGCGCAAGAAGTAACCGGAGCCGCAAAACGGCGATCGTTGCCCTGGCCCGCAAGCTTCTTGTTGCGCTCTGGAAATATGTCACGAGTGGTGTCGTTATCGATGGCGCGCATCCGGCGTCCCGCTGATGGAAACACCACAGACATAAACCCCATCCCCAGGACCTGATCAGTCCTGTGGATCCAGGTGAACGGACCGATCGGCCCCATGGCTTGCAATGCCGACCTTTCAGAATGGTCCCGTTCTCCTGAGCCTTTGCCCCGAATGCGGGATAGTGGTGCTGCCGCGCGCGAGCGGCGACCGGATGTGAGGTTCTACAGGTGCGGCATCGCGCCGGTAGTCGTTAAACAGGCTCAGACCATGGATCCAAAACACGGAGAAGAAAAAATGATCTCGCAGTGAAAGTGGCCATTGACGTGAAACTCCTCATGTGAGGGGCCGACGCGGCGACCTGGTGAAACTGATCTGGCACGATGGGATCGGCCTTTCCTTATATGCGAAGCGGATCGAGCGCGGGCATTTCCTGTGGCCTTCGGCAAAGGACGGAGCGATCCATCTCTCCCCGTCACAATTGACTTGTCTGCTGGAGGGTGTGGACTGGCGCAATCCGCAGAAAACATGGAGACCTGAACTGGCGGGATAATAAAAACTGCGCCAGGTCAGCATATACTGGTACCCTTTTGAGCGCCCATGTGATCAACTGCCTTCATGACGGGAGATACGGACGACATCATCGCCTTGCGCGCAGCACTTGCCGCTGCCGAGGCGCGTGCCCAGGTCGCCGAACTCCGGGCCACTGATGCAGAATCGCGCGCGGCCAGCGCCGAAGCGCAGATTGCCCATCTCAAACATCTTATCGCGCGGATGCGCCAGGACCGTTTCGGCGCCTCGTCGGAGCGGGGGCGCCGCCTGCTGGCCCAGCTCGAACTCGAACTGGAAGAGCTGGAGACGACACTCGCCGAGGACGCGCCCGAAAATGCGGCGGATCCCGCCGTCCGCGCGACAGCACCCAGGAGCAACCGGGGGCGCCAGCCCCTGCGTGCCGATCTGCCGCGCGAGCGGGTCGTCATCCCCGCACCGACACAGTGTCCGTGCTGTGGCAGCGATCGTCTGAGCAAACTGGGGGAGAGCGTCACCGAGACGCTGGAGGTGATCCCGCGCCAGTTCAAGATGGGGTGGACGGCCCCCATGCGGCATCAATGTGCCATGCTGGGGTCGGAATGACCATTCAGAGGAGACCGCCCGGATGAAAATTACCATGATCGGCCTGGATATCGCCAAGTCCGTTTTTCAGGCGCACGGCACAGATGCAAACGGAAAATGTCTTCTCAAGCGAAAGCTCGGGCGCAGCGAGGTTGCCTCATTCTTCGGGAAACTCGAGCGGTGTCAGGTCGTGCTCGAAGCTTGCGGCACATCGCATCATTGGGCGCGCGTCATCCGCGATGCGGGTCATGACGTGAAACTTATACCAAGGGCTATTGTCTCTGACTCATCTGTGAAGTGACGCGAAGGGCCTGTTCTGATTCTGTTGTGAGAGGGAGGATCGGGAATGGCTGGTGCGATTGCTTTACGGACGGATTATACGGCTTCTGCGTTACGACGTCTGGCTTCTCGTACGCGGGATGCGAATGTTGCACGGCGCCTTTTGTCTCTGGCTGCGGTGCGCGATGGTGCCAGCCGTGGCGAAGCGGCGCGGATCGGCGGCATGGACCGGCAAACCCTGCGGGACTGGGTGCACCGGTTCAATGCTACGGGGCCGGATGGTTTGCGGGACCAATGGCGCAACGGGTCGGTCTGCCGCCTGACAGCGGACCAACTGGCAGAATTATCGGCGCTGGTCACGACAGGGCCTGACCGTGCCCGGGACGGTGTGGTGCGCTGGCGTCGGGTCGATCTTCAGCGGGTCATCGAAGAGCGTTTTGGCGTCTCCTATCACGAACGCCATGTCTCCACCCTGCTGAAGCGGCTTGGGTTCAGCCACGTCAGCGCGCGTCCGCGTCACCCCGGACAGGATCCATCCGTCATGGACGCGTTTAAAAAAACTTCCCCACGATCCTGAGCGCCCACACCGGACATCTGCCCAAGGGCAGGCGGATTGAACTCTGGTTTCAGGACGAGGCCCGCATCGGGCAGAAGAACGGCCTTGTCCGACAATGGGCGCGGCGTGGCACCCGACCACGCCAGCCGGCCGACCAGCGCTACGAGAATGCCTGGCTGTTCGGGGCGATCTGCCCGGCACTTGGCAAGGCGGCAGGCCTGGTGCTGCCGTTTACCGGCACGGCCAGCATGCAACTGCATATCGAGGAAATCTCACGCTGCGTCGCACGCGGCGCCCATGCCGTCGTCCTGCTCGATCGTGCCGGCTGGCATACGACACCCAAACTCAGACTGCCGCGCAACGTCAGCCTGGTCTTCCTGCCGTCCCGCGCGCCCGAACTGAACCCGGTCGAGAATATCTGGCAGTTCCTCCGCGCCAACTGGCTGTCCAACACCGTGTTCAGTGGCATCGAACACATCATCGAAGCCGCATGCACCGCATGGAACAACCTCACCGCCCTGCCACAGACCATCCGATCCATCGGTCTCAGAAACTGGGCTCATATAGGTCAAAGGTGATAGCCCTTGGTATTATTCCGCCGGACATGGTCAAGCCGTTCGTCAAACGTGGCAAGAAAAACGACGCTGTTGACGCCGCAGCCATCTGTCTTGCGGCACTCCATCCCGACACGCGCTTCGTCCCGATCAAAAACGAAGAACAGCAAAGTCTGCTCTCGTTACACTCAACGCGCACACTATTGGTCAAACAGCAGACGATGCTGGTCAATGCGTTGCGCGCGCTCGCAGCGGAATTCGGCTTGATCGTGCCGTTGGGAAACAGTCGCCTGCCCGATCTTCTGGCGAAAATCGAGACATCACCCGGTTTGCCCGACGTCATGAAGCAGACCGTCATTTTGCTCTTCGAACAATATGGAAAGTTGAGTGAAAGCATCGGATGCCTGGAAAGGCGAATCCAGGCGCACGCCAGGCAGGACGAAGATGCCCGTCGTCTTTTGACAATACCCGGCATCGGCCCGATGACCGCGTCCTTGATCGTGGCATCTGTCACGGATATCGACACTTTCGAAAGTGCGCGGCACTTCGCGGCCTGGCTTGGACTTGTGCCGCGCCAGCACTCGTCCGGCGGAAAGGTCCGGCTGGGCAGGATTACGAAAACGGGCAACCGGGAAATAAGGAAGCTGCTCGTTCTGGGGGCGACATCCATGTCCTTCCGCGCGCAGAAATGGACAGGCGCCGCAGGGGCATGGCTTTGCAAGCTTCTGGAGCGTCGCCCAACACGTCTTGCAACCGTCGCACTTGCCAACAAACTGGCCCGGATCGTCTGGGCTCTGCTGTCGCGCAAAGAGATCTATCGTCCGGCCGGCCGCAATGTCGCTGTAATCTGACATGCGCTGCCAAGACGATGGATGCCGGGGTTCGCCCCGGTAGATCCGGCAGAATGCACTGACCAGCGTGATGGGAAGACTGTAATTCAGGAACAGTTCAGGCGATACCGTTGTATGACATGTGCCATCGAGCACGTTTTCAAGATTGGTGCCTGACACGCAAGCGCACACCCATAATGGCCAGCGAAGAACGTCGCACAAATAGGCCGGACATAAGGGCGCACCTGACCGGATCCCCGCATCCTGCGAGCAGCGATGCATTCCACCGAGAAAACAAGATTTAGGGAAACGCAGAGAGATAACAAATGTGATCCATTGCATCGAACCGGCCGTCCACATAAGGTCATACAGACGGTGCGGGAGAAGTTCACCTGCCGGGACTGCGAGAGCATCACCCAGCCACCCGCCCCCTTCCATCCGATCGCGCGCGGACGCGCCGGCCCATGGCTGCTGTCGACCATCCTGTGCGACAAGTTCCTGCAGCATCTGCCTCTGAACCGCCAGAGCGATGCCTTTGCCCGCGAAGGGATCGATCTCGACACATCAACGCTGGCTGACTGGGTGGGAGCCTGCACCGCGACGCTGGCCCCCCTGACTACGCTGATCCGGGCGCATGTGCTGGCGGCACAACGCCTGCACGCGGACGACACCACCGTGCCGGTTCTGGCGAAAGGCCGGACAGTCACCGGACGATTGTGGAATTATGTGCGGGACGATCACCCCTTTGGAGGCACAGCGCCCCCAGCCGTCTGGTTCCGTTATTCCCGGGACCGCAAGGGCGAACATCCCACGGATCATCTCACCGGCTGGACCGGCATTGTGCAGTCAGACGCCTATGCGGGTTACAATACTCTGGCGAAACCGGGACGCCAACCCGCGCCGGTTGTCTCCGCCGGATGCTGGGCGCATGGACGCAGGGGACTGTTCAAAATCGCCGAGAGGGACAAGGCGCCCCTCGCCATAGAGGCAGTAGGCAGGATCGACGCCATATTCCAGGCCGAGCGCACCATCAACGGTACGCCCCCGGAACATCGGCTGGCAGTCCGTCAAACAGACATAGCCCCTCTGGTCGACGATCTGTTCGATTGGATGCGGGAGTGTTGCCGGCGCATGTCGACAAAAAATCCCGTTGCCCACGCCATGAACTATTTTCTCAGACGTGCCGATACATTCACACGATTCCTCACTGACGGCCGGATCTGCCTCTCAAACAATGCAGCAGAACGCGCCCTGCGCGGCATCGCCCTGGGCAGGAAAGCCTGGTTGTTCGCCGGGTCCGATCGTGGCGGAGAGCGCGCCGCCGCCATGTATTCCCTGATCGTCACCGCGCGCCTGAACGATGTCGATCCCCATGCATGGCTCGCTGATGTCCTGGCACGGATCAATGACATTCCCAATCCACGCCTCCATGAACTCCTGCCCTGGCACTGGAAAGCCCACCAGCAGGTCCACAATACCATCGCCGCCTGAATACGCCCGCGTCTCTCGCCGGATGATTACTGGCTGTCGATAATGCCCACTGAAGGCGTGGCGTCTCGCCCGTCCTGCTCACGCGACAGGATCACGAGAATATGGTTCATGGCTTCCCATCTTCCCTCGCGGATCCAACGGTAGAAATAGCCCTGTACGGTCGTGAAGGCCGGAAAGTGCCGGGGCAACTGCCGCCATTGGCAGCCGGTCGTGACGATATAGAGGATCGCCTCCATGACCCGGCGCAAATCCGTACGTCGTGGTCTGCCCAGCCGTTTCTTCTCGGGCATCAGCGGCGCAATCAGCGCCCACTCCGCATCGCGCAGGTCGCTTGCATATTCCAGGTCGTCCCTTTGATACTGCGCTCGGGTGATTTCAGTCCAGGCCATCTTGATCTCATCAGGTTATCGCAAACCCATGAATCATAACTCGCTGAAATCACTCAACTCATTTTCGGTCAGACACTAAGACGCCCTCGGTTTGAAGTAATAGGCCGCCAACATACATCTCATCCCAGTCAAAGACCCCACCCGCGTTTCCGCGCGAACGACCAGTCGATCCCCCCGTCACTGCGCACGATGCCCGACACCTCCCGCCCACGCTGTTTTTCCAGAGACGGCGACCATGGCACCAGTTCGAAGCCCAGCCCGTCATCGATCATGGCAAACCGCCCCGACGCCAGGTTGAAACGCTGACGATAGGTGCCGGCAACGGGATCACCCTCACTGCTCCGCCGGAATGGCATCCCCGACTTCATGGCGAGGCTCCGGCCCAACGTGTCCAGTTCCCGCTGGCGCAGCGTGGCGATCAGGTTTCGCGCATAACGGATACCCCCGCCGTCGCGGCTGGCCAGCCCCTGCTCCACCAAATGATCCATCCGCTTTTCCACGGCCTCTTTGACATTGGCGCCGAACCCGGTGGACGCGAGGGAAAGAGGCTCCCGCGCGATGGCCTGCCGGTCGAGCCAGGTGGCACCCTCCGCCGCCACCTGCCGCTCCAGCGTGACGTCCGAGCGCACGGCCAGAGCGACACGGTCACGTCCCTGTTTGTCGGTGAAACGTCGCAGTTCGACGATGGAACCGACCGGCCCATCGCCTGCGGCTTCAAGGTGCGGCACCCTCTGCGTCGAACCCATTCCCGGCGCGCTACGGACATGACCTGCGAAGAGCGTGGCCGGAGTGAAAATCGCCTGCCCGGATCGGCTTAAAAAAATACCTTGAGAGGACGATGGAAACGTACTTTCGCTGCCGGAAATGAAGAGCGAAGCGGAGGTCCAGTTGTGCGCCGGTGCGATGGAAAACGGGACGGAAAAATGTACGCTGAACGATGGGTCATCGATCAGCCGGGCGACAGACGCGACGTAGGAAACCGTCTTGGCTGGCAATGGCCGACCAGTCGCCAGATGGTCGTCGTAACGACCGGGACCTGCGTTATAGGCGGCGAGAAATCCCGCATCGCCGTAGCGGTCATGCAGCCATCGCAGATAGGCTGCTCCGGCCGCGATGTTGTCATGCGGATCGAAGGGATCGCCCCCCAGATTCAGCGCACGCCGGACATCCTTCCATGTGCCGGGCATGAGCTGCATCAGACCCACCGCACCGGCACCCGAAACCGCGTGGGGATCGCCAGCGCTTTCAGCTTGCAGGACCGCCCGCACCCACGTCGCCGGGATCGCGTTTTGCCCCGCCGCCTGCCGCACGAGATCGTCAAAATCCTGCGCTTGGACAATGGTCGGCGAGAGTGGCAGCGCGAGCACGGCCAGCATGCCGGCTGACATGAAGAACCGGGCGCTCATTCCCGGCCTCCTGGGCGTTTTGCAGGTCGGTTCCACACCAGTTGCCATTCACGCCCACCGCGCCCGGCCTGGAACAACGTGGCGCGGATTGGCTGCATGAAACTGGGATCATCCAGCACGATGGAAATATACTCGCCAGCACGCTCTCCGGTGCGTTTCCATCCCGCACCCAGTTCTGGTCCGGACTCTCCATCACCGAGATGGATGCGATAATCCGGCGCATGTTCCGCGCCATTGTTTTCCGTCGGCACGAAGGTCAGTTCGGCGTCCAGCGACAGGGTGCGCACCCGACCGGCGAAACCATCAGCGGTGCGCGTAAAAAATCCGATCTGGCTCATGGAAAAAATCCTTTCAGACAGAGTGGGAGTGACTGAGAATTCAATGGTCGGGTGCCCATCACTGGATGGGTGGTTCACCCGGTTTGGCCAGCAGGTAGGCGCTTTCGTGTTCATACCGGAAAAACCGGGAAGAGGATGAATAGGACTTGCGAAAGACGATATGCCCGACCATGCGGAACCCCGCCGCCTTCCAGGCATCGGCGAAGAGATCAATCCGGTTCCAGCCATAGAACGAAACAGCAAACCCGCCCCATTTCAGGACACGGTGCATCTGGTTGAAGGCTGGCCGGAGCCAGCGCGCATTGTCGTCGTTGCGAACCTTCCGCCCGTCCCTGCCCTGATAGTTCACCAGATAAGGCGGGTCTGTCAGGATGAAATCCACCGCATTGCGTGGGAGTGCGCGCATAAGCTGCACACTGTCGCCGTTAAGGATGGTATTGCGGAAATCGGTCTCCTTGGTGGTGTTGCCGGTCATGGTCTTTGCCCTTTGTTCCGCGAGGAACAGCCCCCGCTGTTCCTCTGCCTCGCGGCGAGCAGCGGGGGTGCAAACGGAGTGACGACTTCGCGGGGAACCGGCTGCACGGAGCGCAGCGAAGGAAGCTGGGCGGAAAACGTTACGAAGTGCGCCGTGGGCAGCGCCCCAAGTTTTTTCTCTTCTTTTTCATCACATTTCGAACTTTCCACATCGCAACGTCGAATCTTGATGCAATACGGCAAGGATTCAGGATATTCTGAAGACCCGGCCGCAAGGAGGCTTGTTATGTTTCCGCGTCCCGAGATAAATCCCGCGTTCCAAGATCTGGCCCCCACGGAGCCATTCCTGACGCCATATGATTTCAAGATGCTGGTCGTCTATCTTCGCCTGCTCGATGCGGCCGAAGACGAAGCAAACTGGAAAGAGGTCGCCCGGATCGTGCTGCGTCGTGATCCAGATGCCGATCCCGCCAGAACAAGGCGATGCCGGGAATCCCATCTCGCACGAGCAGAGTGGATGAGCCATACGGGCCATCGCCTACTACTGGCCACGGGAGCCGAGTGGCCGAGATACCATTGACAGCCCGGAGAATTGGGCTTGCCCTCGTGTGCATACGTCCAAGAAAGGGTTAGGATTTTCCAGGCGGGTTGACCGTAAGCCTCAAGACGTAAGTTCTGGTGAAATCGTCTTTCTTAAACATCGAGCAGTGCTGCCATAGCTTCGGCCCGCACGTAGGAAAAGCAGTCGCCGCCCAATGCCCATGCCAAATCGGATATGCGCATCCCGAGCAAAACCTACCTGCTTTGGTGCTACCAGTTCGCCCCTGATACTTGCGACATGGAGGAACTCATCCAGCTAGGTTTCCGCTTGGGCGGGACTGACCTGTTTCGGACCCTTCGGCACGTACCGGTAATCCCCCCATAAAAAGAGTGACTTTTGAATGAGAATTTTCTCAGCGTAAGAATTGAGGAGATTCTGATGAAGAGTGATCGCTTTACTGACGCACAGATCATGGGTGTGATCCGCCAGGCTGAGGGCGGTGTCCCGGTTCCTGACCTGTGTCGGGAGCATGGGATCAGCAACGCCACGTTTTACCGGTGGCGCGCGAAATATGGCGGTATGGATGCTTCGATGATCAGTCAGATGAAGGCTCTGGAAGAGGAGAACCGTCGGCTGAAGCGCATGTATGCGGATCTGAGCATGCAGACGGATATCCTGAAGGAAGCCCTTGGAAAAAAATGAAGCGGCCAGCCCAGCGCCGGGAACCGGCCGCACAGGCTGTGGCGCATCATGGGGTCAGCATTGCGCTGGCCTGTCGGATTTTTGGGATATCCGAGACCTGCTTTCGCTATCGTCCGCGACTGGCAGCGGAGAACGACAGGATTGCCGATCTTCTGGTGGGACTGACCCAGGCTCACAGGAGATGGGGATTTGGTCTGTGTTTCCTGTATCTGCGCAATGTGCAGGGACATGTCTGGAATCATAAGCGGGTTTATCGGATCTATCGGGAACTGGAACTCAACCTGCGGATTAAACCCCGCAAGCGTCTTGTTCGCGAAAAGCCTGAAAAGCTGTCGGTTCCGGCCCTTCCCAACACGGTCTGGTCCATGGATTTTATGGCGGACAGGCTTTTGGATGGGCGCGCTTTTCGGCTCCTGAACATTCTGGATGACTTCAATCGTGAAGGACTGGCGATCGAGGTTGATTTTTCCCTGCCGGCCTGTCGGGTTGTCCGCTGTCTGGAACAGGTTATGGAGTGGCGTGGCAGGCCAGAAGCTATCCGAATGGATAATGGCCCTGAATATGTCAGTCATACGTTGGTTTCATGGGCCGGAAAACAGGGGATTACCCTGATCTATACGCAACCGGGTAATCCGCAGCAGAACGCCTATATTGAACGTTACAATAGAACTGTCCGGCAGGAATGGCTGGAGCAGTATTTGTTTGAAAGCATTCAGGACGTGCAGGAGGTCGCAACACAATGGCTCTGGACATATAACCATGACAGACCCAACATGGGGAACAGCGGGCTAACCCCCGCCCAGAAACTAAAAACAGCTGCCTGAATTCTCATTCAATGCCCCACTAAAAATGGGGGGATTACCGATTAACCACCAAGATCCACATGCTGGCCGACGCCCTGGGTCGACCGTTACGGTTCATTATCACCGGCGGTCAGGTTCATGACGCCACCCAGGCATCTGCATTGCTCGAAGGCCAGACTGCGGGCGCGGTAATCGCCGATAAGGCTTATGACAGCAATGGGTTCCGCGAACAGATTGCTGTCATGAACGCAGAGGCTATCATTCCGTCAAAACGGAACCGCAAGGTGTTCATCCCGCACGACCAGGCTCTTTACAAAGACCGAAACCGTATCGAGCGATGCTTCAATCGCCTCAAACATTTTCGTCGTTTCGCAACGCGCTACGATCGCAGAACCATCCATTTCACAGGCTTCATTCATCTCGCAGCAGCCATGATCTGGGTCGCTTGAATGTCGATTAGCCCTAGTCACCTGAATCTGAAGTTCGGTTCATTGTCTTGTGACAAAAGCGCTTCACCGAGGCGAGGATCTGGTCGGCTGATTTGACCCACCGATACGGCTTGGGATTTTCGTTATGTGCGTCGATAAAAGTTGTGATGTCGGCTTCGAGTTCAGTTGTTGACCGATGCACGCCGCGTTGGAGTTGCTTGCGCGTCAGTTCGGCGAACCAGCGCTCTACCTGATTGATCCAGGAAGCCGAGGTGGGTGTGAAGTGAACATGCCAATGCGGGCGGCGTGCGAGCCATGTCTTGATCGTGGTCGTTTTATGCGTGGCGTAGTTGTCCATCACGAGATGAACATCCAGGCCAGCAGGGATCTCAGCGTCGATACATTTCAGGAAGTCCAGAAATTCCGTGGTACGATGACGTTTGTAGCATTTGCCGATCACCGCACCTGTTGCGATGTCGAGGGCTGCAAACAGCGACGTCGTGCCGTTCCGGAGATAGGTATGGGTACGTCGTTCCGGCACGCCCGGTGCCATAGGCAGGACTGGCTGTTCGCGGTCCAGCGCCTGGATCTGGGATTTCTCGTCGACGCACAGCACGATCGCACGGTTCGGTGGCGACATGTAAAGACCGACAATATCCCGAACCTTGTCGACAAATAGCGGGTCCGTCGACAGTTTGAAGGTTTCGGCCCGATGCGGCTGCAGACCGAAGGCGCTCCAGATCCGGCGGATGGTCGTATGCGACAGGCCGATCTCGGCAGCCATGGAACGGATCGACCAGTGCGTCGCGTCTTTGGGCGTTGTGTTCAGCGTGCGCTCGATGACCTGCGTAACCTGCGCGTCCGACACCGTGCGGGGCCGGCCGGCACGATATTCGTCGGTCAGGCCTTCAATGCCATCTTCGACAAACCGCCGCCGCCATTTGCCGACGGTGTGCTCATGTACCCCCAGGCGTGCAGCGACTTCCTTGCTCTGCAAGCCTTCGGCGCAGAGCAGAACCATCCGGCAGCGATCCGACAATGACCGCGGCGCCTTGTGACGCCGGACCTGCCCTTCAAGAAACGTCCGCGCCTGCGGACGCAGTACTACCTGACCTGCCTGTCGTCCCGCCATCGTTCTGCTCCCGTCAGTGCGACAGGAATATCATATAATGATGCTTATTTCAGTTCCAGGTGACTAGTCAGTCCTCCCAAGACGATAATGCCGCAGCAGCAGTCAACGTTGTGTTGGCTGGTCTGTCTTCTCGGGTTGTCCTCATGTGGGTGTTTCACAAGAGGTTCCCGACCATAAGGTGGGTTGCATCGCCCTCACGACCTGACTACCCTGCAAGCACCATTGCCGCGTCGGGCCACAATACGACGACACCTTATTGAGCGTGCTTACTACCTAGAGAGGTTTCGAAAAAACGCCATGAACTTTGCGACTTATCGGTCGCAGTGGGCTTATAACCCGCTGCGCGAGGTGCTGGCCGGAATGGTCGGCACCTTCGCCCTCATTCCCGAGGTCATTGCTTTCTCCTACGTTGCCGGCGTCTCTCCCGCCGTCTCCCTTTTCGCGTCATTTGTCATTAGCGTCGCCATTTCCATCACCGGTGGCCGCCCGGGAATGATCTCAGGGGCGGCGGGTTCCGTGGCCCTCGTAGCTGCGGCCCTCGTGCATAGCTACGGGCTTCAATACCTTCTCGTCGCGACATTACTGGCGGGCGGACTACAGATCATTTTCGGTGCGCTTGGCTTTCAGGTCATTATGCGCTTCGTATCGGCTGAGGTCCGCACCGGCTTTGTGAATGCTCTCGCGATCCTGATCTTTTCGGCACAGTTACCACAAATGCTTCATGTGACGTGGCACACGTATGCACTGATTGCCCTTGGGCTTGCTATCATCTATCTCATGCCACGGATATCAAACCTGATACCGTCGCCCCTGATCTGTATCGTAGTTCTGACAGGCATCACGATGTGGTATCCAATGCCGGTGCACACTGTCTCTGATCTGGGCACGCTGCCGACAGGCCTTCCTGCTTTTACGATCCCCCACGTACCATTCAATCTGGCCACACTGAAAATTGTGTTTCCCTATGCCCTTGCGATGGCATCTGTGGGTCTCCTTGAATCTCTCATGACAGCAGGTGTCGTGGATGATGAGACCGACACGCACGGTGATCCCAGAATGGAATGCGTAGGTCTTGGTGTTTCGAATGTGTTTGTAGGACTGTTCGGCGGCATCGCCGGGTGCGGTATGGTAGGCCAGACAGTCGGCAATCTTCGGTACGGCGGTCAAGGACGTCTGTCGACCTTTACTGCCGGCGCTTTCCTGCTGTTTCTGATGGTCATGCTGCATACTTATGTCGCCCGCATTCCAATGGCTGCTCTTGTCGCCATTATGTGCATGGTCTCAATCAGCACATTCTCGTGGTCGTCCCTGCGTGATCTTGCGCGTTTTCCAAAGCTCTCAAGCCTCGTCATGGTCGTAACCGTTGCCGTGACTGTCGCATCCTCGGATCTGGCTCTAGGTGTGCTTGTCGGTGTTCTGCTCAGTGGTGTGTTCTTTGCCTGGTCTGTGACGCATTTGATGCACGTCAAAAAGATCAGAGAAGAGGGTACGGATATCTACGAGGTTGAGGGACAGGTTTTCTTTGCTTCGTCTGACCTTCTTCACGATCAGATCGACTTCAGGACCAATGCGCGCCGGGTCGTCATCAGGCTGAACAACGCCCATTTCTGGGACGTGACCTCGGTGGCTATGATTGAGAAGATCGTATCCAAACTCAAGGCTCGCGACATTGAAGTTGAAATCGAGGGCTTGCATGCGCTCCGGCATGGCATCGTCATGCGGTTGACCAGTGAAAAGCTCCTGACCACCTGATAAACTTCTAGCATTACTTTGGCAGAATGCGTTGCGGGGTCTGGAGTAGAAGGTTCCGCTACTTCTGCGATGACGTCTTCAATCCGTTGTTCAAGTTCGCTGGCCCGGAAGGCATCACTCTCCTCCAACTCGTTGGTATAGAGATCATGCGCGCGCTGACGTTTTCATTCGTGTCTACGTCAAGAACATATGAGAAATACGTGAAATAGGCGGCCATCGGGACAACCTCTGCGTAAAGAATAAGCCCCGAACACGTCAGGGCTTTCGCTAGAGACATGACAGAAATTACGCTTCTGGTCTCAGACACGCTCCATGATCTGCCGGGTCTTACCTTCCTGGTCGAAGCGCATTGCCCTGATTGCTCTTGGTTCGGACGAACGACGCGATGCCCTGAACGAAGTCAAACACGCTTTCCGGCGGGTTCAGGGCAACGCACTGGACGTTTCCGGCAAGTGAGTCGTCCTCGGCCTGGGTCGTCGTCTGTGCTTGATGAAGCAGACACTCGTGGAATTGATAAAATCACGCTAACAACTATCATATGATGTGCAATATTCTATTGACTGCGTTTTTATGAGCATATAAATATTTCACCTGAAACAACAGGCATTAAAAGTGACATATCTATCCGACAGTTTAGATTCATGCGTTCGCCGCCATACTCAGCACTCATGCCAATTCTTACTGGCGATGAGCGTCGTATGTTTTAGCCTATCGACTACTCAGGTTTTTGCAGCAGAAAATGAGGCCTCCATAAAGCCTCTTTCTTCTTCAGATAAAAGCCTAAATCCAGAAAAATCAGCAGTTTCCAGAGGCGATGAGCAGATTACAGTCACTGTCCGACGTCGCAGCGAACCCCTGCAGAAGGTGCCTGTTGCTACCTCCGTTTTCACATCCAAAGAAGCCGCACGGAACAATGTGCATGATCTTCAGGGTATCTTCCAGTTCATTCCGTCGGCAAATTTTCGAACCAGCGCATCTTCGAAAGATAGAACTGTTTTCGTTCGTGGAATAGGTACTATTTCCACATCTCCGGGCGTAGAACCTTCCGTCTCGACCGTGGTGGATGGTGTTGTTCTGGCGCGGTCGGGGCAGGCAACTGCGGACCTTCTCGATCTTGACCACATTGAGGTTCTGCGCGGTCCACAAGGTACATTGTTCGGCAAGAATGCTTCAGCCGGTGCAGTTAACATTGTCACCTCAGCACCGACAGAAGCCTTTCATGCTCATGCAGATGCGTCTTACTTTTCGGGAGATGAATACCGCCTGAGCGCAGGAGCATCAGGAACACTTGTTCCGTCAAAACTGACGGCTAATGCCTCTTTCCTGGTCGGCGGTTATACCGGCAACGTCCGTAACCTCCGCACCAGCGAAACTGTCAACGGCTATCAGCATCGTGGTGCCAGAACCAAGTTTGCGTGGACACCAGACGGTCAGACACGCGTCACACTAGGTCTGGATTACATGTACTCCAACGATGCTGTGCCTAATGGGGTATTTTCTTCTACCTCCCACGTTACCTACCCAACCGGGATTGTGACTGGAAATTCGGCTCTCGCTCAGGCTCTGACATCAGAAGGCATTCACCCTTCTTCCAATAATACGCGTGTCAGCAACAATACCCTCAGCAAATCAATTGATCATAACGGCGGCGCGTCCATCACACTTGATCGGAAATTTGGCGGTTATACCCTGACCTCCATTTCTGCGTATCGACGCTGGCAAAACACACAGGATCAGGATTACGACCAACTCTCGCAGGCCTATGCTTCCCTTCCACAGTTGGCAGATCATGGGTGGCTTGATTTCTGGCAGGCTTCGCAGGAGGTTCGTATTGCCTCCCCGAAAGGCCATTTTTTCGATTACGTAGCAGGCCTGTATTATCTTCCTTCATACGTCCGATTCAGAGACGTATGATCGCTCACTGCAACCTTATGGTGAGCCGGCATCTTCCGGTCATGCGCATTTCGGGACAACAGGAAACAACTACGCAGCCTTCGCAGAGGGCAACCTTAATTTCACAAAGAATTTTCGGGCTATCCTCGGTCTTCGCCTTCTGAGAGACGACCTCGATTATCGCTTCGCACGAACATCAACGTCCGCAGCAGCTGTCACCGGCATACGCCCTGATTATGCGTCCAAAGGTTCCACAGCTCATAACGGATATGTCGACCGGCTCGGCCTGCAATATGACATCAGTCGTGACATTCATGCCTATTTTACTTATTCCCACGGCTATAAGGGGCCAGCCTACAATGTGTTCTTCAATATGCAGAACACCGATGCAAAAGCTTTACGTCCAGAACAGAACAACAGCTTCGAACTCGGCCTGAAATCACAATTCCTGCATCGCCGGATCACCGCCAATTTTGCAGCTTTTATTGAGGACTTTTCAAACTATCAGGCCAATTTCCTCGACACTGTTTCCGGGGCCACCGTTACCCGCCTTATCAACGCCGGAACAGTCTCAAGCAAGGGTGTGGAAGGCGACATCACTGCACGCCCCTTCCGTTATCTGACTGTCGGTGGCAATTTCGCCTATACTTACGCGACGGTTGATCATTTCAACTGCCCCGCAGGTGCACCGCTGTCCTGCAATGTGAACGGCCAGCCTCTGCCTTTCGCGCCACGGTGGAAATTTGTTCTGAACGCGGACTACACCCGGCCATTAAATGATCGTTTCACGCTCTCGCTTGACAGCGATTATACATGGCAGAGTCGCACCCAGTATTCTCTGACGGAAACACCCGACACCATTCAGAAGGCTTATGGAATCTGGAATTTGAGTACCACCATTGAGGACACAAAACACCATCTCCGCCTCACTCTGGTCATGCGCAACGCGATCAACACACATTACTCATCTTATATGAGTTATGGGAGCCTTGGCGGCGTCACAAATTGGCTCCCACGGGATTACGGTCGTTATGGTGGCTTCACCCTACACAAGGATTTCTGAGCCGATGAATATACGGCTCTCCAGTGCAGAAAAGGCCGATAAAAAGACGGAAACAGCCACCTTGAAAAGACAGTCCATTCTGATGCCGTCTCTCCTGTTCATGATCGGTATCATCGCCTACGCAGATCGCCAGATCATTGCTTTGCTCAAGCCGGAACTCGATCGCACTTTCGGCTGGACAGCCACCGACTACGCGTCAATCTCTTCCTGGTCTCAGGCCGCAATTGCGATCAGTCTTCTGACCAGCGGCTGGCTTGTCGATCGCCTGGGGTTAAAAAAGACCCTTGGTGCAGGGCTGACAGGGTGGAGCATCGCCACCATCCTCCACGCTGCCGTCCGGACCATACCCGGCTTTGTGGCTGTTCGGGTGGCCTTGGGGTTCTTCGAAGGTGTCGGAACCCCCGCCAGCATGAAAGCTATCAGAACTACGTTCGCTCGCGATGCTCAGGGCCGCATCATCGGCCTGCTCAACGCAGCACCCAACCTCGCAGCAATGGCGACCCCACTGATGGTGGCCTTTCTGTTTCCCCTGGTAGGATGGCGGGGCACCATTGTCACAGTTGGCGCGTCAGGTCTGGTCTGTGCTGTTTTGTGGTTCCGTTTTGCCCTGCCAGGACAATTCGAAACGACCACTGCGCCAGACCATGATACAGCGCACTCCGGACTGCCCGTCTGGCGTTCTGTCACAGGCTTCGCTTTGGGAAAATTACTGACCGACCCGGTCTGGTGGTTTCTGCTGTTCTGGTTGCCAGACCTGCTCCACCGACGCTTTGAACTAGGTCCGTCGTCCATGGGCTTTCCGCTGGCCATCGCATATGGAATGGCCGGCATAGGCTCCATTCTCGGCGGTTACGCACCTTTTTTGCTGATGCGCGCCGGACTGACACACGAAACATCCCGACGAGTCATCATGGCTCTTGCAGCACTCTGCGTGCTGCCACTTCCTCTCCTTCTAACGACATCAAGCCTCACTTTCGGTGTTATCATATGCGGGCTAACACTTGCCGCACATCAGGCGTTCGCCACCAACCTGTTCGGCTTCATTACGGAGTGGGCGCCTGCCCGCATCACAGGTCGCGCAACCGGAGTTGGAGCTTTCGCCGGAAACATCAGCGGGGCGCTTATGCTTCATCTTGTGGGACGTTTCGCTGCCCCAAGCCATTCATTGCTTCCGGTTTTCAGTTATTGCGCAGTTGCCTACATTCTAGGGTGGTTGTCTCTGGCCCTCTTTGCTCCAGTCCGGCAGTTGTTATCCAAACCAAAAACTTCGGAACTTAACCTTCCAGTTCCGACAACCTGACCACCCTCTTTTCCCGAGCACTGATCTCAGCCGCAGTGCCAATCTTTACAGCCAGAAGACCATCCTCAGCAGTTACCTGAACTGGCGCACGTCCTGCGGCGGCCTCCAGAAAGGCAAGTAGCTGATAGTAGGTAGCACCATGGTGGTGGCCCGCGGCCAACACATCCTCGCGCACTTCAATCACCTCACGCGTGACGGCTTTCGGCTCACCGACAGGAACGCGCGGTGACAAAATCTTGATGCCGGAAGGGATACCGACTTCCAGTTTTGCCCGATCACCAATTGCAACAAGTTGCTCCTGCTCCTCGGCTCCTTCTGCAAACATGCACAAATCCAGCATGGCTCGCACGCCGTTATCGAAATCGACGATCGTATAACTATTGTCGATAATGTCAGGCACCTGCCCGTCATAGTTTTCGTCCAGATGATTGACGTCCGCAGCCCCGGAACAAAAAACCCTGACAGGGCTGGCTTGAACAATGCACGTCATCAGGTCAAAGAAATGACAGCATTTCTCAACCATTGTCCCGCCTGTGTTATGGTTGAAGCGATTCCAGTCGCCCACTTTCCTCAGAAACGGGAAACGATGCTCATGCAGCGCCAACCGACGCAAGATGCCGGTTTTTCCCTCATGGACATCCGAAATGAACCGTGAGACGGGAGGCATGAACCGATACTCCATACCAACCCAGAAAATCCCTTTGCGACCTTTTGTCCGCGCCACGATATCTGTCGCATCGGGGATGGTTGTGCAGAGTGGTTTCTCACACAGAATATGGAGATCTGTCTCAAGCAGTGGTAAAATTACGTCGTGATGCGTATAATTCGGGGACGCCACAATCACCGCGTCAGCTTCAGTCGTTGCCAGCATGGACGGTACATCAGCATAAGCCGGAATATCAGCTGCTTTTTCACCAAAACTGTTCCGCAGGCTTTCTCTGGCCCATGTGATGGAACACGGTTCAGGGTCAACAAGCGCAACGACGCGCGCTCCGGGTACAAGGGCCAGATTACGGATATGTTCCTGAGCCATGAGCCCGGTACCAACGAGGATGAAGCGCATTATCCCACACTTAATTGTTGTTACGATCATGATACACGATATACAGCATTATCAAAAAGTGGTAAATTGTCATATAACATTATTTTTAGTGAATAAGGATTTCCTTGAATGCAGGCCACCCCGGACCCAAACCCATCGAGTGAAGTGAGTTGGTTTTCCGCCCTGTGTGATGATGACTACGAGTTTCTCGGCGTTCCAGACGCAGCACTCCAATCCTCATGGGAGCATTGCCGAAATATCGTGCTCGGCGCTGAGAAAGGAGGCTTTGACCGCATCCTGCTTCCGTCTGGATATAGTCTTGGATTGGACACGATCGCTTTCGCCGGTGGCATGGCCCCCATACTGCGACGCCTGAAACTTCTGACAGCCATTCGCTGCGGAGAAGTTTGGCCGCCTCAGCAAGCAAGACAAATCGCCACTCTCGACCAGATGGCTGAAGGTCGGCTTGACATCAATATCATCTCGTCTGATCTGCCTGGAGAAACGCTGGAAAGTGCGCCACGCTACAGACGTACGCTCGAATACATGCACATTCTACGAGCGCTCTTGAACGGTCAGTCCGTCAACGCTGACGGAGAGTTCTACAAATTCTCGGTCGCTCCGCCTCGCCTGCAAGGCTATGGCGGGAAGTCACCTCTGTTCTATTTTGGCGGCCTCTCCGATGCGGCGCGTGAGACAGCGGCGGCAGCAGCGGATGTGTATCTGATGTGGCCTGATACACTAGAAGGGGTTCGAAACGTTGTCACTGACATGCGCGCCCGTGCGGCACGGCACGGGCGTAAGCTGAAATTCGGCTACCGTGTCCATATCATCGTCCGGGATACCGAAGCCGAAGCCCGCACAGCAGCGACCCGACTTGTTTCCCACCTGGATACTTCTACCGGAGCCAGCATCCGAAACCGCTCGTTGGATGCCATCACTGCTGGCGTTCTCCGTCAAGGCGAGCTTCGGGATCGTGCCGATAGCGAAGGTTATGTGGAAGACATTCTATGGACAGGCGTTGGCCGAGCACGCTCCGGGTGTGGCGCAGCCCTGGTAGGCACCCCTGACCAGATTCTTGCCAAGCTACGCGTCTATCAGGATCTAGGGATGGAAGCCTTCATTCTGTCAGGATACCCACATCAGAGTGAATGCGACCTCTTCGCCAGGCACGTCTTGCCACATCTAAACCATGCTCCATTATCCCGGTTCGACTGAAACCAGCATAACGCATCCCGACACGGGTAAAAAGGAAAGCCCCATGACCTGGACACCAGATCCCTCCCGTTATGAAACAGCGACCTTCCGTCGCTGTGGCCGATCTGGCCTTGACCTGCCGCCCATTTCCCTTGGTCTTTGGCACAACTTTGGGGGTGTCGACGTATTTGAGACGGGGCGCGCCGTGATCAGGCGCGCTTTTGATCGCGGCGTTACTCACTTCGATCTGGCCAACAACTATGGACCGCCGTATGGCTCTGCCGAGGAGAATTTTGGCACGATCCTGAAAAAGGATTTTGCGGCTCACCGTGATGAAATGATCATTTCATCAAAAGCTGGGTGGGATATGTGGCCCGGTCCTTACGGAAATGGTGGATCACGCAAATACCTGCTGGCTTCGCTCGACCAAAGCCTTCAAAGAATGGAGCTTGATTACGTCGATATTTTCTACTCGCATCGCCCGACACCGGATGTGCCGCTGGAAGAAACGATGGGGGCTCTGGTGCAGATGCATCGGCAGGGTAAGGCGCTCTATGTCGGTATTTCGTCCTATGGACCGGAGCGAACAAAACAGGCAGCGGCCATTCTGAAATCTGAAGGTGTGCCGCTACTCATTCACCAACCATCTTATTCCATGCTCAACCGCTGGGTTGAAGTCGAGCTCCTTGATACACTTGAGAAACTTGGTGTGGGTTGTATCGCCTTTTCTCCTTTGGCGCAGGGACTTTTGACGAATAAGTACCTCAATGGCACCCCCGAGAATTCACGCGCAGCGGTAGGCGATTCTTTTGCCAAGACAATGCTCTCGGAAGAAAATATCGCGCACGTCCGTTCTTTGAATAATATCGCCCAAAAACGCGGGCAGTCTCTCGCGCAAATGGCCATTGCCTGGATTCTGCGTGACGCCCGAGTGACATCGGCACTCATTGGTGCGCGTAATGTCCAGCAATTGGACGACTCACTGGATGCCCTAAAAAATCTGTCCTTTAGCTCCGAAGAGCTAAAGCTGATCGACCAATATGCCCGCGAAGGGCATATCGACCTATGGCGCAATCTTTCTGAATGAATCTTGCTTTTCCTGACAGGGCCCTACGTTCGTAGGGTTCGGTACCACAAACCCATTGAGAGGGAATACTTGTATTTAGCCGGAAGAATAGCGGAGCTTCTCGACCAGAAGAGATAAAGCTGGTGCATGCTTCCGGCTCGGATAATACAAGTGATAGCCTGGAAACGTTGGGCACCAGTCTTCCAGAACTCGCACCAACCTCTTTGACTTGATATACGGCAGCACTGTGTCCTCAGGAAGATAGGCAATCCCCAGCCCATCAAGCGCGGATTTCACCCGCAGGGCCAGATTGTTGAATACAAGTTGGCCTTCAACCCGCACATTCACGTCCTGCCCGTCCTTTTCCAGATCCCACGGAAAAATACCCCCGTAAGTCGGCAGCCGGACATTAATGCAATTATGCTCCATCAGGTCGTGAGGTGATTGTGGCAAAGGGTGTTGCTTGAAGTATTTTGGGGATGCAACAACAGCCATCCGCATATCCGGGCCAATCCGCACCGCGATCATATGGTAATCCCCCCATTTTTAGTGGGGCATTGAATGAGAATTCAGGCAGCTGTTTTTAGTTTCTGGGCGGGGGTTAGCCCGCTGTTCCCCATGTTGGGTCTGTCATGGTTATATGTCCAGAGCCATTGTGTTGCGACCTCCTGCACGTCCTGAATGCTTTCAAACAAATACTGCTCCAGCCATTCCTGCCGGACAGTTCTGTTGTAGCGTTCAATATAGGCGTTCTGCTGCGGATTACCCGGTTGCGTATAGATCAGGGTAATCCCCTGTTTTTCGGCCCATGAAACCAACGTATGACTGACATATTCAGGGCCATTATCCATTCGGATAGCTTCTGGTCTGCCACGCCACTCCATAACCTGTTCCAGATAGCGGACAACCCGACAGGCTGGCAGGGAAAAATCAACCTCAATCGCCAGTCCTTCACGATTGAAGTCATCCAGAATGTTCAGGAGCCGAAAAGCACGTCCATCCAAAAGTCTGTCCGCCATGAAGTCCATAGACCAGACCGTGTTGGGAAGGGCTGGAACCGACAGCTTTTCTGGCTTTTCGCGAACCAGACGCCTGCGGGGTTTAATCCGCAGGTTGAGTTCCAGTTCCCGATAGATCCGATAAACCCGCTTATGATTCCAGAGCTGTCCCTGCACATTGCGCAGATACAGGAAACACAGACCAAATCCCCATCTCCTGTGAGCCTGGGTCAGTCCCACAAGAAGATCGGCAATCCTGTCGTTCTCCGCTGCCAGTCGCGGACGATAGCGAAAGCAGGTCTCGGATATCCCAAAAATCCGACAGGCCAGCGCAATGCTGACCCCATGATGCGCCACAGCCTGTGCGGCCAGTTCCCGGCGCTGGGCTGGCCGCTTCATTTTTTTCCAAGGGCTTCCTTCAGGATATCCGTCTGCATGCTCAAATCCGCATACATGCGCTTCAGCCGACGGTTCTCCTCTTCCAGAGCCTTCATCTGACTGATCATCGAAGCATCCATGCCGCCATATTTCGCGCGCCACCGGTAAAACGTGGCGTTGCTGATCCCATGCTCCCGGCACAGGTCAGGAACCGAAACACCGCCCTCAGCCTGGCGGATCACACCCATGATCTGTGCGTCAGTAAAGCGATCACTCTTCATCAGAATCTCCTCAATTCTTACGCTGAGAAAATTCTCATTCAAAAGCCACTCTTTTTATGGGGGGATTACCGGGCGAAATGCACGTAAATTTTGATAGCCAGCCCATCTATGAAGGCGTGGAGATTGACTACGGCAAAGGATCACTGTCACCTGACAACTATCGGGTGACACAGATGAAATACGGCAAGGGCAAGAACAAAACCATCCTGCATTACAATGACCGCATCACTATCACAGGTATCCCTCTGGAAGCCTACGACTACGTGGTGAACGGCAAGCCTGCCCTCGACTGGGTCGTAGAACGTCAATGCGTGAAGACCGACAAGGCCAGCGGTATCGTCAATGATGCCAATAACTGGGCCATCGAAACCATGAACGACCCCCGCTATCCGCTGGACCTGTTCCTGCGTGTCATCACGATCAGCCTGGAAACCATGAAGATTGTGAAGAACCTTCCAGCCCTGGAAATTCTGGACAACTGACAGGCTGCTAACAGGTCATGAAAGCATGACGTTAAACGCCATACCTTTACGAACTTATCGGACTTGACAGATTTATCGAAAATGAGGAGGATAACGGCAGGAGATACGCCATGCCCCGAGCAACTGCATCCTCTTTCACCACAAAATCGCGCCGTCTTGCGGCGAAAACGCGTAGCGGCGCTGTGGTTCTCAGCGCACGCGGCGTGCAACCCGTTTCCATTCCTGTCGGACGCACTGCGCTGACATCTGTCGCCAGACAGGTGGGAACAGCACGCTCTGTAATCGAAAATCTCGGCCACGCGCTGGCGGAGACCCGGAAAACAGGACGTGGCGTCCGCTTTTCAGTCGAAGTCACGCCCGAAGGTACAGTCCGGATTGTGCATCCTCCAGAGAATCAGGACATTGCAGGCACACAGGCGGCGGAGCGCACGTCCGGTAGCGGTCTGGCGCGCGCGAAGGCGCGTGGCGAGGCGCTGGCCGCCAGCATTCTTGCCCATGAGGATATGGTGACGGCGGAAGAACTGGCGCGGCGCATGGGAACAACCCGTGTCACGGTGAATGCCCGTCGGCACGCTCGCCAACTGATCGGCCTCGAAGGCCCGACACGCGGTTATCGTTACCCGGCCTGGCAACTCGATCGCGACGGTCGTCCGTTCGCTATCATCCCGAACCTGTTTACCGCGCTTGGCGACAGTCCGTGGACCATTTACCGGTTCCTCACCCAAAAGCACCCTGAACTCGAAGGACGGACTGCAATCGCGGCCTTGGAGAAAGGAGAAGATAAACGCGTCCTCTCGGTCGCGGCCAGTATCGCCGAGGGCACCTTCGCGTAAATGTCGTCCGCAAGCCTACCCCCCAGCAACTTCGACCAAGCTGACCTCGTTGTGACAACAGTACCAGCCGGTACCCGTTATGGGCGCGTCCTGTTGCGGCGGTTTTCGGACACTCTGGGTTTCGGCAAGAACGAGAGCCGGTTCAGCGATCCTAGGGATCTGCCACCACCTGAGCGGTTTGGGGTTCTTTATGTCGGCAGCACCCTGAAGGTTTGTTTCGTGGAAGCCATCCTGCGCGACAGTCGTGATGGCGTAATCGGAGAGCTTCTGCTCGCCGAGCAGGAAATCACCGACCGTGATTATGCGGAGATCGTGGTGGTCACTGATTTGCGGGTTGTCGATCTGCGGAGCGACAATCCCTTAAGGATGGGCATTCCCAGTGATGTAGTCGGCGGATCGGACCAGCGTCCCGCGCGCCAATGGTCACTCGCACTCCATAACCATCCTGCCAAACCTGACGGTATTCTCTATCCCTCCCGATTGAACGAGGAAATCAATCTGGCAATCTTCGAACGTGCCATTCCAAAACTATCGGAAGCTGCCAGGATGAATCTTAATGGAATCTTCGCACTCGAAGATATTCTCGATCTCTTTCAGGTGGCCATCAGAGAGTGAGTAGTCGGAAGCAACGGTCATTGAAGAACTGCCACGACACGCGCAGCTTGAGGCGGCGGTACAGTTCGGCCAGCAACATATTGTCAACGCGGCACCATTGCCCCAGATGCGGACCTCTTTGAGGTCATAGGATGCAACGAAAGCCAGGAAATTCTCTAGAACAGGGAAAAGGCTTCCGCTACGTTGCAGAGCGGCATATCGCTGCGCTTGTGCTGCCTTCGGCTGCCGTGCACACCATTCCATCGTGGCGTTGTCCCGCTCATTCCAAAGAGTCTGCAATCGCTAACATCATGCCATGGGAAACACGACCGTATCGATCGATGCGTCTCCCTGCCGCACCAATTCCAGCCCAGCCACAAATGTCGCAGCTACAGCCGCTCGACGAGCGATTAATCCCTCAGGCTCAGCAAACGGCGTCGCAGGAACACAGTCCCATATGCTTCGGAAAGCTCCGTTTCTCATTTTCGCTCGGATAAAGGCCAATGCATCGGTCACACGCCAGTAGGCAGGCACATCAATCCGATAGATCGGAACCGAGAACTCAATCTGCGCCAGTTCCCGCTCCAGTACACTGAGACAGGCTTCCATCAGACTGAAATACGTCCCCTGCCGTACAGAATCACTACGATCCACGTCTGTTCCGCCCCGCGTAAAAACCGACACGCCAAGCTGTGGCTTCGCTTCCAGCCAGTCTGCCGCTGCGCGCATCTGCAACAGCCCTTCAATCTGGCCGACGGTCCGGCGCGCTTCATTTTCGGCAAGCTGTTTTTCTGCCTGGGTGGCAAACAGCAGCCGCGAGCGCAGGAAGACCAGCCGGGCGATCCAGATCACCCAGTCCGCACGCTGCATGAGCGGCGTCGTGCAGGCCAACCGCTCCGCCTCAGCGACAAACTGGGCCGCCAGATCTGCAATGGACAGCACGCCCAGATCCAGACGCTGGCGTTCCGCCAGATCCAGCAGCAGGTCCAGCGGCCCGTCAAACCCCTCGACATGGAACTCGGGCACCGCCGGGCGCGGCCGCCGGCGCGGCGGATCACCCCAGTCTTCCTCGTCAGGCAGCATTGGCGGTCTTCTCGGCATCAGCCCGCGCGTATTGCGGCCGGATGTCGAACACCAGCTCTGGCCAGTCCGTCCGCACCCGCTCCAGCGCCTGCCATGGCGTCCATTCCGCCGACCAGAAGCGGTAGACCAGCCGGGCGCTGCGGCGGACGCGCTGGTCGCGCGGGGCTTCGACCTCCACCCGACGCAACGGCAGCAGCGTGCCCCAATGCGCTCGCAGCCAAGCCGCCGCCGCGCGGGAGTCCGACCCGGCTTCCAGAAGGGGACCGGGAACAGGCACCAGCCGGTGCAGGTCAAAGGCACAGGCGGGCGTGCCCGCCGCCTGGTGCTGCAGGGCGATCCGATGCACGCGCTCGGACGCCTGCCGCAGCAGACGGGCCAGCGTCACCGCCTGCGCCCCCCTCCCCGCCATCGGCACCAGCAGGCGGGCCTGTTCGTAGTCAAAATCCACCTGCCAGGGAATGATCCCCGGACCCCGGGCCGCCGCCCGGAACCGGGCCACTTCGTCTACCGGACCGCTTACCGTCAGCGTTGTCCGGATCCAGTCCGGGGTCGGTCTCAGCATGCGTTGACGCGTTGGCGTCCGGACTGAGGACTCTGGCGGGGACCCCGATTTTGTCCGCCGCGCCCGGTGAGCCGGACGGTCCAGGCGCCCCAGCGCCCGGTCCAGCACGAACCGGATCCCGGGCACCGAGAGCGGATCCCCGACGGTGCCATGGACGTCGATCCCCCGGAACGCCGCCCCCCAGCGCAGTTGCGCGGCATCGCGCCAGGCGGCCCAGGACCGCACCGGACAGACGGCCAGATCCCGGCGCCGTCGCAACCGGCGCAACTGGTGCCGCCCGGACCGGGGCCGTAGCAGGGCGACGGTCATGCCGTCCGTCGTGTCGGTGATATCTTCGATGGTCAGACGGGCCAGTGCCTCGGCACCGATGTCCAGCGCTGCCGCCAGCAGCAGCAAAGCCCGGTCGCGCAGGCCGGACAGGTCGGGCCCGCAGCGTCGCACGGCGGCCAGCAGGGAAGCCACATCGACCCCGGCCCCGGTCTGGCGCACCCGCGTAGCGGGCAGGGCAACATCAAGCCCCTCGCCATTGGCGGCACACCACGCTGTCAGCGCCGCGCGATCCACCACCAGGCTCTGCCGCGGCCGCCCGGCCTTGGCCCGGGCGTCCAGCCACGCTGCCACCGCGGCAGGGCCGACCGGAAAACAGAGGCCGACTGTCTGGGTCCCGACAAAGGCGCGCCACGACGCTGCGTAGGCCCGTGCCGTAGCAGGCGACAGGCCGGTCGGTGGCCGCGCCGCCTGCAGCAATCGGCCGGTCTCAGCCATTCTGATCGGATCCGCAGTTTTCCAGCCCGCACGCCCTGCGGGCCGATCCCGAATGGGCTTTCGAAGAGGGCAGCCTGCCCATCCTCAGCGGGCAACTGCGCCACCTGACTCTGACCATATTAAGGCGTTTGCACTTCATATAATACATCGTATCATGTTAATGGGTTTTGGAGAACGAAAAAGCGCCCGATTAATCCTGAAAGGCGCGGTTTCCCGGACTTTATGCTTCCTCCCTTCCCCGCCAGGCAAAATCCGACCAATCAAAACCCTACTTCCGATAAGTTATCTTGTCGGAAGTATGACAAATCTGGAAATTCCTGCTAATTTTATCGAAAGGCCCTTAATAAGGAGAATGTCAGGTTTTCCGCGATCCTCTCCGATTCAGGTTCCCCTTAATCAGGAGAAAAATGATCCTTATTAATGCGAAAAAGTACCCTTAATTCGGTTACGCATCATCAGTGCTTCCAGGCAGCAGCCTCCCCCAGCCCGCTATGCTTGGATGACGCCACTGCAAAAAACTCTCTGGACTGAAAACCTCGCGTTGCTTTCCTCTCCCCACGGGGCGCCGTCGACTTGTCCCGCCAAGCCCCCTGTCCATCCCGGACAGGGCTGAAGAAAACACTCATTCTGGTCCGTTATGGCGATCTCCTGACAGCTTTACTCCGTCAATGGTTGAGCGCAAAACAGCATATGCGATAATCTGACCTGCCCCTCGCCCGTCCCATAACCGAAAGAGAAACGTCAATGATCCGTTTGCGTCCGCTCGTCATTGCCGCATTGCCGTTCCTTATTTCCGGGCATGCGCGTGCCCGCATGGTCGACAGGCCAGTTTCGTAGACGTTCGAGGGCGCGCGTTATGACTGCGTCCTAATCTACGACGACACGACTGCCGCGCGGCGGTCGGGTCTCCTGATGGTGCCCGCATGGTTCATGCGTCAACGAGAGCGTGATCCGCAAGGCCGAGGACATCGCAGGGCAACGCTACGTGATCCTGCTGACGGATATGTATGCCGCCGCGATCCGCCCGAAAGACGCCGCTGGCGCACGCGATGCCATATCCCCCTTCTGCTCGCTGACCGTTCCATGATGCGCCGTCGCGTGGCCTTTGCCCTGGCACAGTTCAGGTCGTTTGTATCGCAGGCACCAATCGACACGACCCATCTTGCGCCATCGGTTATTGCTTCGGCGGCGCGGCCGTGCTGGATCTCGCGCGGTCCGGTCCGGAGATCGCAGCCGTGGTCGCGTTCCACGGCAATCTCTCGACGGATAATCCCGCCCTGGCACATGCGATCCGGGCACGGGTTCTTGCCATGAACGGGGCGGATGATACCTCGACCAGCTCCCAGTTTGACGGCTTCCTGACCGAAATGTACGGCAGCCCTGCCCCGTGGCAGTTTCTCGCCATCGGCCATGCTGTCCATTGCTTCACCGAAAAGGAGGCCGTGGCCTCATCCGGCCTATGCCGGTACGATGCGCAGGCAGATGCCTGGTCAATGCATATGGCTCGACAAAAGTTTCTCCTCGCATTGACGATCCGGGATGAATGTCCCGCTTCGGTCCAGATTGCGTGGAAGAGCGAACCAGATCCGCACCATTTATCTACTGTTGGGAATATCTCGCCTTCATCAGAAAACGGCGGATATGATGCCCGTCTTAGTGAACATTATGGAATGCTGCGGGCCACTCTGGGTTCATACGCAGCATAATCCGTCACGCCGAAGGATCGATAGATTAGACTTCTATCAATCATAAAAATGCGATAGAATGATTGATAGAGCCTTGGGATATCAATCATGCTTTGGAATTGGCAGCTTCCGGACTGGCCACATTTTCACTTCGAGAAAAGCTGTCTGCGAGACGCCGAAACGGAGTTCCTGAAAGGTTCAGGCGTGGTCGTCGGTGCGATGCAGCATCTGGACAAAGACGCCAATCAGCATCTTGTCGTTCAACTCATGTCGCAAGAAACGGTCGAGAGCTCCGCTATTGAAGGCGAGGAGCTTGATCGGGCCAGTGTGCAATCGTCGATTGCGCGACACCTTGGCTTCGCCACAGACAGGCGACGTTCTACGCCAACTGAGGCTGGGGCCGCTGAATTGATGGCGGACCTCTATCGGCATTATGCGGCCCCTTTGACTGACCAGAGTCTCTTTGAGTGGCATGCCATGCTCATGAACGGTCGGCGAGATCTGGATGTCATTGGCAGATATCGGACGCATGCCGAGGCAATGCAGATTATCTCCGGCCCCATCCATGCGCCGCACATCCACTTCGAAGCCCCGCCATCTCGAAGCGTCCCTTCGGAGATGGCGCAGTTTATCGGCTGGTTTAACAGGACCGCCCCAGGCGGGATCGACCCCTTGCCCGCGATTGAGCGGGCTGCGATTGCGCATCTGTGGTTTGAGACCATTCATCCCTTTGAAGATGGAAATGGTCGCATCGGACGGGCTATTGCTGAAAAAGCATTGGCGCAAACCCTCGCAGCCCCAACGCTGACGGCGTTGGCCGCGACCATCAATACATACAAGAAAGCGTATTATCTCGAACTGCATCGGGCCAGCAAGACGAACCAGATAGAGAACTGGATGGTCTGGTTCTCTCAGGTCGTGTTGGAGGCGCAATCCCGCACGCTTCGGAACATCCGGTTTCTTATTGAGAAAACGCGGTTTCTGGATCGCTTACGCGGAAAACTGAACATTCGTCAGGAGAAGGCCCTGCTTCGAATGCTGGCAGAAGGGCCTGATGGTTTTCAAGGTGGCCTGAGTGCCCAGAATTATCGGTCGATTACAGGGGCGACGTCTGCCACGGCGACGCGTGATCTGGTTGATCTGGTGGCGCTTGATGCTCTTATTCGGACAGGAGAAAACCGGTATGCCCGGTATTCTCTTCGTCTCTGACAAACATGTAGTTTACTGTTCAGCCACGAAAAAACCTTCAAGGTCGCTGCTTATGGACGCGGATAATCTGACAGAGCTCCCGACCGCGCTGGATAGCATTTTCTGCCACGATTAACTGGACGGTGCCAAATAGGTGGTTGGTAAAATAGGATTTCTGTTCCCATTCATGAGGCATTTCGACAAAAATCCCAAAATGCGCTTGTTCCAGAGCCTTTCCACCCTACCTGCCTGTCTGCCCCTCCCCTGCTGCCCGCGTAGCGGTCGGCTCTGTCCTGCCGAACCGATCGCCCAGCCTAGGCCGGGCCAGCGGAAAAGAGGCAGGGGCGACCCCGGTCACCTTTTCTGCACCCAGGGGTCTTCGGACCGGGAAAGCCGGTCATGCTGAGCGACATCCGCATCCTCGGCTCCAGCAGGCGCGCGCAGGCCGCGCTGCACGCCCGCGTTGACCATTTGACACGACAGCGTCTGGCCGAGACACAGGACCCGGCGCGCTGGCGCGAAATCCTCTCGACCGCGCGGTTCACCCCGCCCCTGCCCCTGCTTCTGGCGGGCATCGAATTGCCGGACGGTAGCTATTCCCCGGATATCCCCCTCGCCCAGGGCGTGCCATATGCGTCGGCTGCCCAGCAGATGGCTCAGGACCATGTTGGCAATGCCCCATCGGGGTTTGAACTGGCCGTCGGACTGGAAATTGATGACGGCACGCCCAGCTTCCTGGCCTGGTTCCGACCGCTCCAGTCCGTAGGGTCCTGTCCCGAGACGTCAGACGCAGCGCCTCCTGCACCCGTCGGCCAGCCGGCAGCTACCGTCGCGCAATGGTTTTCCGTCGTCTCGACGCAACCTGTACCCGAACATGATGGCCGCCTTGCCACCGCCCGTCAGGCGGCTGATGCCTATATGCACCGCAGCAAGGCCGGGAACACGCTACGCACCTATCGTGCCGCCGTGCGATCCTGGTGCCAGTGGGCTGCTGGCCATACCCTGCCCGCCCTGCCAGCCCGCGGCGAAGATGTCGCCGCCTATCTGGCCGACATGGCGCTGCAGGGGCGCAGGACCAGCACTATCGACCTGCACCGTGCAGCCCTGCGCTACCTGCACCACCTGGCGCAGATTGCCGTGCCAACCTCTCACCCGATGGTGACCGCAACCCTCGCCGGCATCCGTCGGGAAGCCAAGGAGGCCCTGCCCCGCCAGAAAACCGCGCTCACCTGGGACAGGCTGGTCCGGGTCGTCGATACCATCAGTCCACATGATCTGGTCGGCGCGCGGGACCGGGCCATTCTGCTCCTCGGTTTTGCCGGCGCGTTCCGACGCTCCGAGCTTGCCGCACTGAAAGTGGACGACATCACGATGGACGAGGATGGCATGCAGATCCGGCTGGGCCGGTCCAAGGGGGATCCCCAGCGCAAGGGCGCGCTGATCGGCATCCCGCGGGGCCTGACCCGGAACTGCCCGGTTCTGGCGTACGAAGTCTGGCTCCGGCAGGCCGGGATCGCGGAAGGTCCCGTCTTCCGCCGCATCTGGTCCGCACGGGGTCACAGGGCGGGAGTTACTCCCGTCGGGGTGCTGCCCAGGATCGGGCCGCACGCCCTGTCGGACCGGGCGGTCACGGACATCATCCGCAAACGATGCGGTGACATCCACCTTGAGGGGGACTTTGGCGGGCACAGCCTGCGCCGTGGCGCCATCACCACAGGGGCAAAAGACGGGTATGACCTTCTGGAACTGAAGCGCTTCTCGCGACATAAAAGTCTCCAGGTCGTCGAGACCTATATCGACGAGGCCAGCATCAAGGCCCGGCACCCGGGAAGGTCGAGATTCTGAGCCTGTCTTGACCCCTGCCTCCAGAGCGCTTCAACTCGCCTTCAACCGCAACACGTCAGGACGGACTAAAGCGAGGAAACAGAGTGATGGGTTCCAGAATTCTTGTTGTCGGCGCGGGCGCGGTGGGTGGGTATTTTGGCGCCCGCATGGCCAGCGCCGGGCATGACGTGACCTTTCTGGTGCGGGAAAGACGCCTGCAGCAGCTCCGTGCCGAGGACCTGTGCCTGATCAGTTCCATTGGCAACGTCACCATCACCCCCCGGATGGTGATGGCCGGTGAGATTGACGATCCCTACGACATCATCCTGCTCAGCGTAAAAGCCTATTCCCTGATGGCGGCAATGGACGATTTCGCGCCTGCGGCGGGACCGCAGACATGGATTGTCCCGCTGCTCAACGGCATGCAGCATCTTGATATTCTGGCAGAGCGCTTTGGACCTGCTGCGGTCATGGGGGGCACATGCTTTGTCGTCAGCAGGCTTGATGCGCAGGGGCACATTGTCCAGACGGGTTCCCTTCCCCGGCTTTCGGTGGGGGAGCGGGACGGTAGTGATACGCCAGCGGCGCGCAGTATTGCGGAAACCCTGTCGGGGTCCGGATTTGAAACGGTGTGTTCCGCCCACATCCGTAACCATCCGGCGAGAGACGCGGGCGTGATCAGGCAGCGACGTTATTCTCGCCTTGAGCAATGGGTTTCCAATGCCAGGGCAGGAGTTCATGGAGGCGTGGGTTGGGAGTGTCGTTGATGCGGGCGAGCACATCGGCGAGCCATGCCTGAGGATCGACCTCGTTCAGGCGGCAGGTGACGACGAGGGAATACATGGCGGCGGCTCTTTCACCGCCACGATCGGAGCCGGCGAACAGCCAGGCTTTTCTCCCCAGTGCGATACCCCGGATTGCGCGTTCCGCCGCGTTATTCGTCAGACAGATCCGACCGTCTTCCAGAAATACCGTGAATGTATCGCCCCGTCTGAGAATATAGTTCATTGCCTGGGCGATGGGGTTTTTGGACGACATGCGCCGGCAGGTATCGCGCATCCAGTCGAGCAACTCCTCGACCAGCGGGGCGATGCTCTCCTTGCGGATCTCCAGCCGATGTGCGGCGGAGCTGCCGTTGATCGCGCGTTCGGCGTCGAATATGGCGTCGATCCGGCGCACGGCCTCTATGGCGAGTGGCGCCTTGTCCTTTTCGGCAATCTTGAACAGTCCCCGGCGTCCATGCGCCCAGCAGCCGGCCGGAACAACAGGCGCGGGCTGGCGTCCCGGCTTTGCCAGGTGGGTGTATCCGCCATAGGCGTCTGATTGCAGGATTCCGGTCCAGCCGGTGAGATGGTCGGCCGGATGTTCACCTTTGCGGTCTCGGGAGTAGCGGAACCACACGGCTGGGGGCGCGAGGCCGCCAAATGGGGCATCGTCGCGCACGTAATTCCACAACCGTCCGGTCACGGTGCGCCCCCTGGCCAGCACGGGCACTGTGGTATCGTCCGCATGCAGACGCCGGGCTGCCAGCACATGTGCCCGGATCAGCGCGGTAAGGGGCGCCAGCGTCGCCGTGCAGGCCCCCACCCAGTCGGCCAGCGTCGAGGTATCGAGATCGATCCCCTCACGGGCAAATGCGGCGCTCTGCCGGTTCAGCGGCAGATGCTGCAGGAACTTGTCGCACAGGATGCCCGCAAGCAGCTTTGGCCCGGCCCGTCCGCGCGCGATCGGGTGGAAAGGTGCCGGGGGCTGGATGATGTTCTCGCAGTCGCGGCAGGTGAATTTCTCGCGTATCGTCTGAATCACCTTGAACTGGCGCGGGATCACCTCCAGCGTCTCGGTGACGCTCTCCCCCAGTTTGCTCAGGCGCTCGCCGCCACAGCACGGGCAATGTGTCGGCACGGGGATGACGACCCGTTCGCGCGGGAGATCGGCGCGCAACGGCTGGCGACCGTGATTGCGCCGGGGCGCTGTCGCCCGCACGGCAGGATCCGGAGCGTTTTCCGGCGCATCCTCGGCGTGCGCCGTCTCCAGATCTTCCAGTTCGAGTTCGAACTGGGCCAGCAGACGGCGCCCCCGCTCCGATGAGGCCCCGAAACGGTCCTGGCGCATCCGCGCAATGAGGTGCTTGAGATGGGCGATCTGCGCCTCGGCGCTGATCGCTCGGGTTTCAGCGGCAGTGGCCCGGGTTTCGGCAGAAGACGCCCGGAATTCGGCGACCTGAGCGCGCGCCTCGACCGCGGCAAGTGCCGCGCGCAGGGCCATCATCTCGTCCGTGTCTCCCGTCATGAAGACAGTTGACCACATGGGCGCTCAAAAGAGTACCAGTATATGCTGATCTGGCGCAGTTTTTATTATCCCGCCAGTTCGGGTCTCCAGGTTTTCTGCGGGTTTCTCCAGTCGATCCCTTCCAGCAGGCAACTTAATTGTGACGGGGAAAGATGGATCACCCCGTCCCTGGCCGAGGGCCAGAGGAAATGCCCACGCTCGATCCGCTTCGCATATAATGACAGGCCTACGCCATCGTGCCAGATCAGTTTCACCAGGTCGCCGCGCTTTCCCCTGAAGACATAAACGTCGCCGGCGAAAGGATCACGACCCAGCGTTTCCTGGACTTTCAGGGCCAGCCCGGGCATCCCGAGGCGCATATCGGTCACGCCGGCCGCCAGCCATATCCTCAGCGTGGAGGGAAGCGGAATCATGACCGCAGCGCGCCCACAATCTCACGCAGACGATCAGCGGACAGCCCCGTGTCGAATTCGAGCCGCACACCGTCCGGAAAGACCACGCTGACCGCTCGGCCAGGCGGCGTTCCCTGTTCGCTTCGACGCTCCAATGCCTGCGGCTGAGGTGCCGGAGCCACCATGACAGGCACGAACGATGTTCCGCCCTGCGCTTTGGCCCGGGCCTCTCGCCGCCACCGAAACACCAGGCTTGGATGAACACCATACTGTGCAGCCACCTCCCTTACGGGGCGCCGGCTCTCGTAGGACGCGATGACCACGCGCGCGCGAAATTCAGGGGCGTGCCAGCGGCGGCGATCTGAAACGATCTCGATCCGCGAGGCTTCCGCCAGCCTGTCTCGCTCTCCTGCCTCCATACCGCTCCCTTGGAGCCTCTCTGCGGTACTACCTGCGACACTCGCAGGTAGTACCGCGTCTCTATCTCTTGAATCGCTCATGATTCATAGCTGAACCAGAATAGAAATATTCAGCAAGGCGGCAGTCGCCGGGTGCTTACGAAACGCCGCCTGCTCTTCTGTCATGATCCCGGCTTCGACATAGTCATCGAGGGTGAACACGGCGACGGCGGGCTTGCGGATCGCGAAACTGGGCGCCGTCACCACAGGCGGGAGCAATCCCTCGAACCGTTCCCCGGTTGGCAGTTCCGCCGACACACGCGGGGCCGCGTCATGCACCTCCGCCCCGACATGATGCGCGACCAGACGCACGATGCGCTCCGCATCGGCGGGCGCGATCGTCTCGCCCGTGTCGGACAAGCCCTCTGACAGCCGGTCGATCCACAGCCGCCCGTCCGGGTTGAGCATCACCTCGACCACGGCAGGATCCGCCAGATGCGCCGCGATCGCCGACCCCATGGCGGTGCGCAGCATCGAAATGCCGCGCATCCGGGCGCCGCTCTCAATCGGTGTGACCGCCATGGAAATCCCCGTCCGTTCAGGTCATCCGGCCTCTCCGGACGACGACGGGGACAATTAGAGAGTGCTGTTTTCTCCCGTTTTCAACAGCATTTTCCTGCGATCGTACAGGATCGTAACGGATGCGGTTTTTACTTGCGGATCGCGGGATCAGGATTCCGATGTGGGAGGCACATCCTCCGGGATCTCATGCCGGAAAAATGGCCCCCGACTGAGTCGCCGCCCAAGGGCGGCCACGAATGCCTCATAGCGTTCCGCCCCCTGCGCCCGCGCAGCTGCGGCCGCAGGTTCAGGGAAGGGCGGGCTGACCGTCATCCAGTAGCGGATAAACAGAGCCAGCGTCTCAAGGCTGATCCCGAGATCGCGCTCCATGCGGGCGACCTGCCGGTCGAGGCGGTCCAGCCTGCGGCTCATCGCCGCTTCCCGCCGCTCATCGGCATCGGGAGAGAGAAAGGACGCGATGGCCGCTTCCGCCACCAGGGACAGGGACAGATCGCGCCGAGCGGCATGCGCGGTCAGGGCATCCAGCAGCTTCGGTTCCAGATAGACCGACAGCCGCGCCTTCTTCGGGGATGTTCTCATCACGCCCTCACAGCCCAAGGTCATTGCCACGGTCGAGGCCGACCTGCCGGGCGATCCGCGTCAGGTCGGCACGATCCCGTGCTTCCGGATCCGGTGGCAGTTCCTCGCCAAACAGATCGGGGGCGGTGCGCTTCCTGTGTTTGGCGGGATCCGCCGGATCATGCTCGCGCGACCATTTCCGTCCCGTGCCGAGGGATTCATCACTATCGGCGTCGTCGGGCTGGTCGGGCGCTGCTGACGGTGCCGTCTCCTCCGGTGACGGGGTGGCAGGAGATGGACGGTCACACCAGTCATCAGGCCGGACCGGCCGTGGCAGTTGCGCCGGATCAGGCGGCGGCAGGATACGCTCGACAAAACGGCGATCCCGGAAATACCGCGCCTTCCGTGCCCGGATCGGCGGACAGCCCGCCACCATGACCACCTCATCCCGTGCCGGGATCTGCATGACCTCGCCCACCGTCATCAGGGGCCGCGCGCTTTCCTGACGCGAAACCATGAGATGCCCCAGCCAGGGCGACAGCCGGTGCCCGGCATAGTTCTTCTGCGACCGGATCTCGGTGGCCACCCCCAGACCATCGGACACGCGCTTCGCGGTGCGTTCATCGTTCGTGGCGAAGGATACCCGGACATGGCAATTATCGAGAATGCTGTTGTTCTGGCCATAGGCCTTGTCGATCTGATTGAGGGACTGCGCGATCAGAAACGCCTTGATCCCGTAGCCCGCCATGAAGGCCAGCGCGCTCTCGAAGAAGTCCAGACGGCCGAGGGCGGGAAACTCGTCGAGCATCAGCAGTAGGCGACGACGCCCCTTCCGGCCGGACAGATCCTCCGTCAACCGCCGCCCGATCTGGTTGAGAAGCAGGCGGATCAGCGGCTTGGTGCGGCTGATATCCGAGGGTGGGATAACAAAATACAGCGAGACGGGCCGCCCTCCCTCCAACAGGTCGCCGATCCGCCATTCGCAGTGACTGGTCACGGTGGCCACCACCGGATCGCGATAGAGGCCGAGAAACGACATGGCGGTGGACAGCACGCCGGAGCGCTCGTTGTCCGACTTGTTCAGCAATTCCCGTGCGGCCGACGCCACGACGGGGTGAGGCCCTGCCTTCCCGAGATGCGGTGTCCGCATCATGGCGGACAGGGTCGCCTCGATCGACCGCTTCGGGTCGGAGAGGAATTTCGCCACCCCGGCGAGGGTCTTGTCGTCCTCGGCATAGAGCACATGCAGGATAGCTCCGACCAGCAGGGCATGGGAGGTTTTCTCCCAATGGTTGCGCCGTTCCAGCGAGCCTTCGGGATCGACCAGGATGTCGGCGATGTTCTGCACGTCACGAACTTCCGACGCCCCGCGCCGGACCTCCAGCAGTGGGTTATAGGCCGAGGACGCCGGATTGGTGGGGTCGAACAGCAGTACCCGCCCGAAGCGGTTACGGAAACCGGCTGTAATCTGCCAGTTCTCGCCCTTGATGTCATGAATAATAGCCGAACCTGGCCAGGTCAGGAGTGTGGGGATCACCATGCCTACACCCTTGCCGGTGCGGGTGGGCGCGAAAGTCAGGACGTGCTCGGGACCATCGTGTCGGAGATAGACCCGGCGGTATTTGCCCAGCACCACGCCGTCCTCGCCCAGCAGCCCGGCGGCACTGATTTCCGCGTCCTCAGCCCAGCGGGCAGAGCCATAGGTCGCGGCCCGCTTCGCCTCGCGGGCGCGATGGACGGACAGCGCCACAGCGGCCGCGAAGGCTAGCACACCGCCCGATCCCGCAATCCAGGCGCCGCGCGTGAACACCGCCGGGGCGTAGGCGTCGAACTCGTACCACCACCAGAAAAACAGCGGCGGGGCATAGACCGGCCAGCGATGCAGGATCGTGAACCACGGTCGTCCGAGTTCCGGCTGGAACGCCAGTTCCCAGGCCGTCCATTGTGTCGCCGTCCACCAGGACAGTACGATCATGGCCAGGACCACGAGCGCCTGTCCCCACTGGATACGTGTTCCCGGCTGGTCCATCGATCCCTCCCCTTGTCATGGGAGACAGCGAAGAACCGGGATTTTCCCGTGTGCAAGCATGATCCGGTACCCATCGTACCGGAGGGGGCAGGAGCGAAAAAATACTTGCGCGTTGCGGTCTACAGCCAAACCCGCCCATCATGCGCGGGATATCTCTCGGAAGGAATCGAGCCATGACTGGACCGCAGAACCCGCCTCGGTCTGACGACGCCGTTGATCAACTAGGCACGGAGGAACGGAGGAAGCTCGACCCTGTGATTGATGCACTGAACGCATTGCACTTGCAGCACGGCTTCCTGAGCGATGAATTCCCGACGCTTTGAGCCGGGCGATCTCCACTTGAATCGTGCATATGTCGGACATTTATGGTAGAAACGTCCGACATAAGGGAGACTCCGATGGCACATACGAGCCGACAGCAAGGTGCTACCAAATCCGGTGTGACTGCACCGGCCAGCATCGGTCCTGCTGCCCGCCCGGCGCGCCGGCGTGGGAAAACCAGCCAGCCGACCGTGGAAAGCGACATTATACGGGTGTTCAAAAGCAAGGCGTTCGCGAGCCTGATGGCGCGCGATCCGTCGGTTGCACGCGCGGTTGTCTTCCTGACGCACCAGGGTGTCGTCACCGGCGTCCGCTCGAAGAAGATTTCCACGCGTGTCGATCCCGGCGTGATGGATGCAGCCCGGAAGCGGTTCGGACTGACCAACGATGCCGACGTCATCAACGCCAGCCTGGCGATGGCGGCAGCGCCAGATCGGTTCAAGACATGGCTCATGGAGAGCCAGGACACGGTCACGGACGATTTTGAACTCGCGGTATAAGCATTCATCGTGAAGACGCCAGCAGGATCGCGCGGCAACGAAACCGCCGCCGACATTGCACGACAGCATGACCCCGACGCCTATGCACGGGCGATGGCACGCCGACCCGACACAGAGCTTCCGTTCGACATCACGGCCCAGCCGCCGGACCTGCCGGTCATGCTCGACACGAATTTCTATCTGCGACGCCTTCAGGGAAAGCTCGCGCCGGATCTGGCTGCCTTCGTGGCCAGCCGGAGGATTCTGCATAGCGGCGTCGCATGTAGCGAGCTTGCCATCAGCGCAGGCATCCTCGATCCGACTCATCCCGCCACGCCGCACAACCGCAAAGTCGTGCTGGATATGCTCGACACGATCGACCGAACGGATATCGTGGCCCCCAGCGCGGAAACCTGGGCCGAAGCGGGCATGATCGCCGGTATTCTGGCTCGGACGCAGCATCTCGCAAAGCCCAAGAGCACGCTGACGTCAGCGGAAGCGTGCTGCCAGGAGGGCCTGCGCCGGAAGCTGATTAATGACACACTGCTCTTCCTCAACGCCCGCGAGCAAAATGCCATCCTGGTGTCGATGAACCGTCGCGATATGGATCTCCTTCTCCGTTTCCGGCCGGACACCAGCGTTCTGCTATTCCGCTGATGGCGGCACTGGAACCAGAGCGAACAAAAATTGAAGTGAGAGCGGACATGATTTCACGTCACATTTCGATTTTCTTCTACGGCCTGTTCATGGATGCGGATGTTCTTCGAACGAAAGGCTTTGAACCCGCGAACCCTCGACCGGCTGAGGTCGCGGGAATGGCGCTTCGTATTGGAAAGCGCGCTACTCTTGTCCCTGACATATCTGGTTCAGTGCATGGAATCGTCATGGACCTGACTCACAACGATATCGACCGTCTTTACGCCGACGAAAGCGTCGCCTCATACCGGCCAGAAGCTGTCTTGGCCCGCCTCTCCGATAGCACAAGCATCGCAGCCCTTTGTTTCAATCTGCCGATACCTCCGGAAAGAGGCGTCACCAGCAATGAGTATCGCGAAAAACTCCGCGAAGTTGGCCGCAAAGTCGGCCTACCTGCCCACTATACCGACGGACTGTGAAACCTAATCGAGACATCCGAACGACAATGACGCTTCTCAGTCCAGCATCCAGGAAACGCCCATATCAGCATGAATCGCGGTGGTATCAAAAATCGGCAAGTCTATATCGTCCTGAGAGATAAGCATGGCGATCTCCGTGCATCCAAGAATGACACTATCGGCCCCTTCCGTCTGCATTCGGCGGACGGCATTTCTATAATGCTCTCGGCTTTCATCGCGTATGATACCCCGGCAAAGTTCTTCATAGATAATGCGATGAATGCCGATCCGCGCATCCCCATCGGGAATCCTGGCCGTGATCCCGAACAAATCGCGCAGGCGTTTCGTGTAGAATTCGCGCTCCATCGTGAAACGGGTCGCAAGAAGCACGGGGTGTTTGCAGCCGGCGCGTTGCAACGCTTCACCGGTTGCGTCCGCGATATGCAGTGCCGGGATCTCCGCCGCCTGTTCGATGGCCTCATGGAGACAATGCATGGTGTTGCTACAGATCAGCAATGCCTCAGCGCCTGACCGTTTCAAATGCTGACCGGCCCGGCTTAACTGCTCTGTGAGCGCCGACCAGTCATCTTCACGTTGACGTTCCGCGATCGGCGCGAAATCCGGAGACCAGAGCAGCGAGGGGGCCGAGTGCAGACCACCCTTTCGCGCCCGGACGCCCTCGTTCAGCAGCCGATAGTAGATCGCCGTGCTTTCCCAGCTCATTCCACCCAGAAGACCAAGAACGCGCATTTTCTTCTCCTTTTCCTGTCCGTGACCGTTACTATCGAAGCCAGGGGACGGGTCTTGAACAAAATGCACATGGTGAAAACGGTCAGAAGGCTTGAGACAGAAAACTGGGTGGTCGAGTTGTGGCCCAAGGCGGCCTACGATGTGCAGGCAACCTCTGATCGCGCTGTGATCGGCTTCGCCTTCGAGGCGCAGAGCGGCATGGATGCGATCGGAACCGGGAAGGCGCGCTCCTTCCTGCGACGCCCCAATACCTTGTCCTGGGTGCCAGGCAAATGTCCGGTGTTTTCCCGCTCGGACGAAGGCGGCGAATACCTCGTCCTGCGCGGTATGCCGTCCGTCATGATCGGACATCGGGAGGCCGGGGAGCGGCCTTTGAACGCCATTGTCGACCCGGACGCCGTGGCGGCCGCCTGTTCATTGCGGCGCAGGCTGCTCTCCGGGGAACGGGAGATCGCGTCGGAACCGGATATCCTCGCCGCCGTCCTCCTCCGTCATTTCACTTCCGGGAAGGCTGCTGCACCCTGGATCACGGCGGCTCGTTTGGCCGCGATCGACAGGTTGATCGACCGTCACATGGGCGAACGGTTGGCAATTGCCCGACTGGCAGCGGAGCTTGAATTGTCCGTTGGATTTCTGGTTCGGGCTTTCCGGCAAAGCCTCGGCGTAACGCCGCATCGCTATGTCATGGAACGACGCCTCGCCCAAGCTCGACGGCTACTTGACGCCGGGTGTCCTATTGCGGACACCGCCGCCGAATGTGGGTTCGCCGATCAGGCGCATCTGACGCGCCATTTGAAGCGCTCTACCGGGGTCACGCCAGCGTACTATGAGCGTATGGAGAAATGAGAGGACAAAATATCAAGCAGCTGCCGCCTTCCAGACTATTTCGACATAGTTGTTTTTGAAGCCGAGGGTCGCTCCTGGCAAACGCTCACGCTGGATCTTGCCGTATGGGGGCGATGCTAAGTCCTGTTCTGCTTGTTGGCGCGCTCCAGGAACTTTATAGCTTCGTCGAAAATTGGAAGGCCAACGGGAGACTGCTCGAATGACGCCTCCCGATCCGCCCTCACGCCACTCAGGACGTCCGTTATGAGGCCCGGCTGTGCTTCATCAAGCCTTTGCAGAATACAGAGCAAGACGTACGACACGGCTTGCAGCTTTATCTCGGTCTCACCAAGCTCTTTCGGCATGACGGTCTCCCAAACAATTAGAAGATAATGCGATTCGACGGCGTGGCAACTGAGAATAATATAGGCTTTCTCGACCAACCGACCAGGCTGCCCTCGCTGCGAAGAAGCCGCTCCTTTGCAACCCTGTCTAGGACCGTTTTGGAGTCAGCTTGAGACGTTTAAGTATCTCTTATGGGCGTGTAACTGTTGACCATCTGAGCCTGATTAAAGGGTAACTTATGTCGGCTTGATGCTCCAAAGCAGGAGGCCCGTAATCCCTGTCCTTCCTGGTCATAGACCCAGCCCCCGTTTGCGCGCGAATGACCAGTCAATCCCACCGTCCTCGCGCATGATGCCTGACACCTCCCGCCCGCGCTGCTTTTCCAGCGACGGCGACCATGGCACCAGTTCAAACCCCAGCCCGTCGTCGATCATCGCGAACCGCCCCGACGCCAGGTTGAAACGCTGGCGATAGGTGCCGGTGACGGGATCGCCCTCGCCGCTCCGCCGGAAGGGCATTCCTGACGTCCCGGCGAGGCTCCGGCCCAGCGTCTCCAACTCCCGCTGGCGCAGTGTGGCAATCAGGTTCCGGGCGTAGCGAATGTTTCCGCCGTCACGACTGGCCAAACCCTGCTCCACCAAATGGTCCGCCCGCTTCTCCATCGCCACTTTGACATCGGCACCGAACCCAGTGGAGGCCAGGACAAGAGGCTCCCGCGTGATGGCCTGCCGGTCGAGCCAGGTCACGCCCTCCGCCGTCACCTGCCGCTCCAGCGTGACGTCCGAGCGCACGGCCAGCGCGACACGGTCACGTCCCTGTTTGTCGGTGAAACGCCGCAGTTCCACGATGGAACCGACGGCCCCATCACCTGCGGCTTCGAGGTGCGGCAGGCGGACATGGTGCGTGCGTCCGTCAATCCCGTCGATCACCGCATAGGCCGTGCCGCGCAGTTCATCGTCGAGGCCGCGATCAACCAGCCGGCCGATAAGGGGATCGGTGGTGTCCTGTCCCGCCAGCACCCAGGAGGACGCGGCGCGGTCGATCTTCTGCTCCGCCAGCCCCCGGTGGATCCGTTTGATGATGTCGTTGCGCTCGCTGATCTCCCGCAGGGTTGCCTCCGCGCTCTCGTCCATCCGCCAGCGATCCGGCCCGACCTGGTGCGCCAGCCCCATCGTCTCCAGACGGCGCAGGCGCCCCAACTTCACGGTGGCGAAGGCGTCCGGCGTTTCGCCCGGCGCGCGTCCGAGATCGATGACACCATCCTCTCCGGCGTCCTTCTGAAGCTGACGGTCAAGCTGGGTCCAGCGGTCGGCATTCACCTGCCGCTCGACCGCATGGTGGATGTCGTGATCCGTGCGTGGCCCGAGTTCCAGCGTCACCAGATCCTGGGCACGAGCACGCATTCCCTCGCGGATGTAATCGCGCGCGATCACCAGGTCGGAACCGTCCTCCGCAACGCCTCGGACGATGACGTGCAAATGGGGATGCGCGGTGTTCCAGTGATCGACGGCGACCCAGTCGAGTTTCGTGCCGAGATCGGACTCCATCTGCCCCATCAGATCCCGCGCAAAGGCGCGCAGGTCCGACATCTCCGGCGCATCCTCTGGCGAGACGATGAAGCGGAAATGATGGCGGTCGCCATCGCAGCGTTCGGCGAAGTCCGAGGCGCGGATATCGTCGCTGTCCTTCCCGAACAGGCGCGCATCCTCCCCGTCCCGCGTCACGCCCTCCCGGCGGAGATAGCGAAGATGAGCCGCCAGTGGTGTGGCGCGCGGCGCATGTCGCACGACGCGGGCCTTGATCACGACGCCCCGCGAGCGGCTGGTCAGCAGGCGATTGGCCGCATGGGCGGCGGCCCGCCCCCGCCCGAAACTGGAGCGCCGTCCGGAACTGATTTTCCCCGCGCGGGAGACCCTGCCACCGGCCCTTTGCACGGACGCCAGCACCTGCGTCACGAAAGGCCGACCCTGCCGGGCGCGGGTAGAACGGATGCGCCCCGGCCGAACCCGGAATTCTTCATCTCCGTTCATGAAAAATGTCCTGCACCGCGCGAAAGATCGCGCCGGATCAAAGAGATGACACCTTGTCGCGAGGTGCGGGAAATCCACGCACCTCGCGACAAGACTTCAAAAACCCCGGAAAACAGCCACCCCAACCGAGCCGCGATGTGCGGCCTTTTATCCAGCCCTAACTTTTTCTGTCCTTTTCGGGGGTTTTCAGGATTCACATCCCCTGCTCCGACCCCTGTGTCGAACCCACTCCGGGCACGCTGCGGGCATGACCTGCGACGAGCGCAGACGGAGTAAAAATCGCCTGCCCGGATCGGCTTAAAAAAATGCCCTGAGAGGACGATGGAAACGCACTTTCGCTGCCGGAAATGAAGAGCGTGGCGGAGGTCCAGTCACGCGCGGGAGCGACGGAAAAATGCACGCCGAGCGCCGGGTCATCGATCAGCCGGGCGACAGACGCGACATAGGACATCGTCTCACCAGGCAATGGCCGGCCGGTCGCCAGATGGTCGTCATAACGACGGGGACCAGCGTTGTAGGCGGCAAGAAATCCCGCATCGCCGTAGCGGTCATGCAGCCATCGCAGATAGGCTGCTCCGGCCGCAATATTGTCGTGCGGATCGAAGGGATCAGCACCGAGATTGAGCGCGCGCCGGACATCCTTCCATGTGCCCGGCATGAGCTGCATCAGGCCCATCGCACCGGCGCCCGAAACCGCGTGGGGATCGCCAGCACTTTCGGCTTGCAGGACGGCCCGCACCCACGTCGCCGGAATCCCGTTTTGCCCCGCCGCCCGCCGCACCAGATCATCCCAACCCTGCGCCCGGACGGTGGTCGGCGAGAGCGGCAGCGCGAGCATGGCCAGCACGCCGGCGGACATGAAAAACCGGACACTCATTCCCGACCAACTGGACGTTTTGCAGGCCGGTTCCAGACCAGTTGCCACTCACGCCCGCCGCGCCCAGCCTGGAACAGCGTGGCGCGGATTGGCTGCATGAAACTGGGATCGTCGAGGAGCACGGAAACATACTCGCCGGCACGTTCCCCAGTGCGCGTCCATCCGGCACCGATCTCCAATGCTGAATCGCCATCACCAAGATGGATGCGGTAATCGGGGGCATGTTCCGCACCGTTATTTTCCGCTGGCGCGAAGGTCAGTTCGGCATCCAGCGACAGGGTGCGCACGCGCCCGGCGAAACCATCAGCGGTGCGGGTAAAAAATCCGATCTGGCTCATGGGAAAAATCCTTTCGTAAATGGTAAGGATGATGGAAAATCCGTGTGTCTTACGATCGTCATTCGATCGGCGGTTCGCTCTGTTTCATGGGCATCATGGGGGGCGCCAGAAGCGGTCGCTTCTGGATCAGAGCGCCGGGTTCCGGAAGGGGATCGAAATGCGGCGGAGGCAATTCGGCCTTGCCTGTGCGCACATGCACCGGCACTGCGCGACCGATCACTGTTTCCATCGGCAGGACACCGAAATACCGCCCATCCAGACTGGTCGGCACGGCGGCGTTCATGACGAACACCTGCCCCGCTCCGAGACGTTGGCATCCCTGCCAGACCGGCAGCTTGCGGCCACGATGATCGACGGGTTTTGCATCGCCGACCGGTTTCCCGTCGATGGTGACATACACGCCGTTACGGCAGACGTTCTGCCCCGCGAGTGCCGCCACCGGCTTGAGCAACGGTACGCCGAAAGGCAGGTAGCCGCGCGCCGCCAGCAGTGTCGCCTCGCGCTCCGGCAGGCGGATGGCGACAATATCGTCGACACGGACGGGTATCGTGGGCTGGATGCGATACAGGCCCACCGGAACGCTGGCCGTTTCATTCCAGACCCAGCGCGGTGTGGGATGAAACGCCAGCGAGGCACCCACGCCGAGCACGGCGAAATACGTGGTGAAGAACCAGGCGCGCCGGGTCATGACGCAGCCCTCCTGCGCAGCCACGCCTCGTGGCGCTCCCGCGTGTAGGGGCGAGGCTCCTGCGCTGCCGTGAGACGGTGATGCAGGTGCTGCCAGTGATCGGGACAGGCAGCGGTGGGATCGATCCCCAGCGCCTCCACGCCGTCAATCGCCTCCAGCACCCGACGCACTTTTGGCCAGCCGCTCTGGCGCAGCAGGCTCTCGCCGCCGGGCCGCACGAAGGGCACGGTCTGGCAGGCTTCGCCCGCCCTGACGGCGCGCACGATGTCGATGCAGGACACGACGGTCCCGAAATCGTTCGCGGCCCACCGGATGAAGGCGAACACGCTGTCCGGCGTGAAGCTCATCAGCCTGCGCCGACGGTCGAGAATGCGATCCTCTATGGGATGACCGAACCGGACCCAGTGCTCGATGCGCTTCTCGATCCAGGTCAGTTCGACCGTGGTGAGCACATCGCCCCGTGGTCGGAAAGAACAGTCGGTCATGGGACACCGACCATGCGATCCGCGACCGCTTCCCGAGCCTCTTTTTCCCGCCTCACCGGGGCTGTCGGGAAGGTGTCCGAAGGGCCGGAATCCCCATCTATATAAGTTATTATATAAGTTATATAAGTTACGGGGACGATTTCACATTTAAGAACAATGGGTTGCGGCGTTTTTCGCCAACGGTCCGACGATGAATCCGCCAACGGTCCCACGATATGATGCGCCGTTGGTCCGACGACAGAATTCACATCGTTATCCACAGATCCTGTGGATTGACTCGTTGGAGCGGCGCATAAAACTCCCAGTTTTCCGCCAGAAATGACACGAAACGTGTAACCTGGAACCGTATGACGGATGGCGATGGCACGGATTTTCGCGGCGAAGTCACGACGCCGGGTCAGGCTACCCGAGCGCGCATGCAGGTCCGCCAGATCGAAGCGCCAGCCATCCTTCTGCCGCCCGGCATGGCGTCGGGCCAGGCGGTAAAGCCACCGCTCCAGACCGCCGCCAAGGCGGAAATAAGCGGGATCGACGCTCAGGACGCGGGACCGGTCACAGGCTCCCTCCATCAGCCAGTCCGCCAGCGTCAGGGCCACGCCCTCCTCACGGGTGATGCGGAGGCCGCTGATCCAGGTAAACGACTTCTCCCGCCAGTCCGCGCCATGGCGGATGCTGGTAGCGACGGTCGTGGCCGCCAGACGCCCAAGCGCGCCGTGCAGGCGCCGATACTCGTTCGCCCCCGTCGCCCAACCCAGATCCTGGAACAGACGCCAGGGCGTGAAGCGCACATGGCGCGATACCCACAGGTCGTGGTTCAGGGCATCGACGATCTGTCCGGTCAGCCAAAGCAGCACGTCCGCATCCCAGATCGTGGCCATGCCCGATCCGTCCGGTGCCGATACCGTCACACTGGCATGCCGCGCCTCGTAATCGACGGGGATGACACGCGGCGTTTTCCCCAACGGGAAGAACGGGCGTCCCATCAGATCGCGGACGTCGCGAGGCCGTGCCGCCCCCGTGACCACGAAGCGCCGGTCGGGCTGGCGCCAGCTATCGGCGGCCGGCATCATCGCCCGGCACCCCGCTGCTGGGCTTTGCGAGCCCTGGCCTGCAAGCGGATGATATAGGCGCGGGGATCGGACGGCATAGGGATGCCACCACCGTCCCCGGTCGAAAGCCGGACGTTCAGGTCGGCCCAGGCGCAGAGGTCTTCGACGGCATAGACGATCCGGCCGCCGAGTTGGCGGTAGAGGGGACCGGTGCCGCAACTCCGGTGTTTTTCGAGGGTGCGTATGGACAGGCCAACGAAATTGGCCGCGTCCGGGGTGCGCAGATAGCGCGGTGGCAATGTCGGCTGGACACGCATGAGATGTTCCTCCCGTTGGATCGGGCCGCGTGCGGAATGTCGCGGCTCATGGGAGGACGCTGCCGGAGAATGGGCTGTGGGGAGGGATGACAAAGTTCAGGCCGCCAGACTGTCACCCCCCTGCTTCAGCCCCTCACATGAGGAGTTTCACGTCAATGGCCACTTTCACTGCGAGATCATTTTTTCTTCTCCGTGTTTTGGATCCATGGTCTGAGCCTGTTTAACGACTACCGGCGCGATGCCGCACCTGTAGAACCTCACATCCGGTCGCCGCTCGCGCGCGGCAGCACCACTATCCCGCATTCGGGGCAAAGGCTCAGGAGAACGGGACCATTCTGAAAGGTCGGCATTGCAAGCCATGGGGCCGATCGGTCCGTTCACCTGGATCCACAGGACTGATCAGGTCCTGGGGATGGGGTTTATGTCTGTGGTGTTTCCATCAGCGGGACGCCGGATGCGCGCCATCGATAACGACACCACTCGTGACATATTTCCAGAGCGCAACAAGAAGCTTGCGGGCCAGGGCAACGATCGCCGTTTTGCGGCTCCGGTTACTTCTTGCGCCCACGTGTTCATGGAACCACTGCGCCAGCGCGGTGTCAGGCTGGTAGCGGAGCCACAGCCAGGCAAGCTGGATCATGGCCGTGCGCAGGCGCGGATTACCGGATTTCGAGACGCCTTGTTCACGGTCGATCGATCCGCTTTTCCACGGCGAAGGCGCCAGACCGGCATAAGCCGCGACCTGCCGCCTGTTGTCGAAATGCCGGAACAGTCCTTCCTGCGTCAGAACGGTGGCAAACTCGGCGCCAATCCCTCTGAGACCCTGCAACAGGACAACTGGCGAACATTGATTGTTGTCATTCACTTTTGCCAATTCGTCCCGTTCGCTCTCAACCATTTTAATCTGTTCCATGAGAAGTTCGATGCGGTCCAGTTCTCGTCCGATCTGCGCCTTGAGATGCTTCGGCAAGGGATGACCATCGCCCGTTCGCAACTCGTCGAGACAGGCACGCCGATCCCGTCGCAGCGGCCGGTAACCTCGAATGCCCTGGCTCAGCAGCAGGCCCTGGACGCGGTTGATATGCCGCGTGCGCTCGCCCACCAGAACCTTACGCTCCCGACTGAGACGTCGGCGGTCTTCCTCTTCCCGTGATGGAGGGCGGACCATTGAGCAGACCCGTGCCTCTCCGCGTTTGAACGCCAGCAGCGTACGGACCAGCATCTCCCCGTCGATACGATCCGTCTTTGCACGCCGGTGCTTGCGGGGAACTGCGATCGACGCCGCATCGACGACATGGCTCTCGATCCAGTCCTCCTGCTTCAAGGCTCTATCGATCCAGAATCCATCCAATCCGGCTTCCTGAATCACCACAAGCGGAAAAAGTCTTCCTTCCCGAGCGCGGGCCTTGTCACGAAGACTAGTGAAACAGCCGAACAGGCCCGCAATATCGCCACCTTGAACCGAGTGGCGCGACATCTTCTCGCTTCCGGGTGAGAGCGATGTGACCAGCCAACTCGATTTTCCAAGTTCCAGTGAAACGAAGATCGCGCCAAGATCAACGCGGATAGCGACCGGGGTCGTGGGATGATCAGATGCCTCGAGCATGGTTCTGCCCTCCAGAGAGTTTCAGCAAGCACACTCTGACACGGCGCGGCTCGCTATCCACTCCTCATGGAATCTGAAGGAGGGCAATGTGGCCGCCATTCAGATAGAACCCGGCTCCATCGAGATCGCGGTAGAAAGCACGGTGCCACGAACTGGCGCGCCATTCATTGCGGGACAGGTGCAGGATGCGCTCGCCGTAGATGCCCGCCGCGATCCGGCGTGTCGCCAGTCCCATGCGCCGACCTTCGGCGATGCAAAGCATGCGGATCTGGCGGAGTCTCTGCTGGGGGCTCAGGCGCAAGACGGATGAAATTGGGCCAGGTAATTGACCGGCAAGTAGACGGCCGAAGCGCGCGACGCAGGCCAGACGGGCCGCGAGGTGTCCATCATCGATGACGAACCAGGTTCCTGGCGCATCAGGCTGCCGATCGACGACAATGACGATACGCAGCGGACCAGAATCGCCGTCCAGCACGAGGTGGATGCCATCGGGACCGTCATGTCGTGCCCGTGCGTATGGCGCGAGACGAGACAGGATGTCACCCTCATCACCACGCACGGCGACCTCCGGCGCGATGTCCGGATCCCAGAAAGCGGGGGCAAGCCAGGCGGGGAGATCAGGATCGACTGGGAAAACGCAACCCCCAGCGACGGGCAAAAGCGCGCCATGCCTCGGCATCCGCCTTGCCCGTCGTCATGATTGCTGCATGGTCGTCTCTGTAAGCGGGGTTGCGCCGCAGCCATTCCTGGGCGAGACCAGCAGGGTCGAGCCCGGCGAAGGCGCGACGAAGGGGTGCGGCATCCCACGGCCGGATTGTCGGCACGTCCCCCTCCCCCGATATATCATGGATTCGACCCAGTATCCGGTGCGAACCCGAAACGGGTAGTCCCGAAGACTCAGAGAGGTGATCCCGAAAATTTCCGAACTGATCGGAATTATTTGGAGGGAGATTGAGGATTTAGGCCGCGCGTGCGGGAAAGATCGGTTTTTCCGGCATTACGTGATGCGTGCGGGACATCACTACGGTGGGAGAGAAACCGTCCGTGTATTATAATACGTAGCGCGATAATACACAAATCGTTCCTATCCTGCGGATGGACATCCGAGGACTTTTCGGCGCGAACGTGAGGCGCCTGCGACGCGCCGCCGGTCTCAGCCAGGAGGCCCTGGCGGAACGGATGGGCGTGGACCGCGCCTATATCAGCTGGATCGAGACAGGACGCCAGAACGCAACGCTGCTCTCGCTGTGGCATGCGTCGCAGGCGCTGGGCGTGCGGCCGGCCGCGCTACTGGACGAAAGCCATTTCCCGACGGACGATCAGAAATAGGCTTCCTCACCCTACCGTATCCGCCCTCAATGGGGCGGTGGCGGCCTGTGTGATTCGATACGGGTCTGTTGTGCAAGCGCCTCTTTCAGTTCTCGCTCGATCTGCCGGCACTCGCGACGGCTGAGATGAAAGCTGCTCAGTTCGGCGCGCAGCATCTGGATATGGTCGTGTAGCGTGGTCATCGTCCTGCTCCTTTCGTTTCTCGAAGACAGGACGGACGGCTCATGCCGGGGCGGACTGGGTCAGGGATCGCCGCAGGCGACCGGCTTGCCGGCGCGTGGGGGAGCCGATTTTGTCTGGCGTGCCCGAAGGGTGCGTCGGGCAAAATTGGGGGCACCGCGCGTCCTTGACGCGGTTTGCCCTCGCGCATGGTACAATGGGAAGGCTGAGGGAAAGCCTCTTGTTCTTCCTGCGTCTCACGTCGGGCGACCAGCACGATCGCCCGCGCCCTGGAAGAACCCGCCAGAAAACCCGGAAGGCCCCGCCCGGAGAGACCGGGCGGGGTTGGTCGTGGGAGGTTCAGTCCCCGTTCCGGCTGCGGGGCCGGGTCCAGATAAGGGAGTAGCCCTCGCCTTCCTCGTCGGTGAACAGGTTGGCGAAGATCGGGGCGGCGAAGGAAGGATCATCCAGCTTCAGGCTCAGATAGGTGCGCCCTTCGCTGGAGCGGCGGGTCCAGGCCGCACCGAGTTCAATCCTGCCCAGATAGACGCGGTAGTTGGGGGCGTTGTCGTTAGGACGGTTGGTTTCCGCCACCAGCCGGACGTTGCGGGCCTGCAGGGCCAGGGTGACGATTTCGCCTTCGAAGCCTTCGCCCACTTTCTTGAAGGAACCGATGTTAGCCATTGTCGTATCTCCATGCTGTTATCGGGCCGCGACCACCGTGGCCTCGATGGCGATCGACCAGCCGGAGGCGAGCGGCAGAGCACCCCGCAGGGGCCGCAGCGCAGCGGAGGACGGCAGGGCCGGAACTTTCTTGGCTCGCGAGGAATGACGGCGCAGCCGTCAGGGGAAGAAAGTTTTGGAACGCCGTTGCGGCCAGCCGATCGAGGCGTAGCCGGTCTTCGGCTAGATCAGCCATCCAACAGAGGCCATGGTGTGCGGACCCGCAGCCTCAAGGAGATACGATGCCAGCATGACCGGTCCACAAAGGTGGGGCCATGCTGTCTGGAGCGAAATTGTCTCTGCCCGTTAAAGGGCTCTGCAAAAGCTGGTGGTCGTTTCCACAGCCAATCCGGCATTATGCCCATCATCCGCGCCTGTTTATGGGCACGTCCGCGCCGCGTCGCATGGCCCTGCCCCCAGCACAGCGCGCTCCATCGAGGCAGTCTGGACGATCCCTCTTTCGCCACTGCTGTCCTGACCATGTCACCGATGACAAAAGCAGGGCCTTTCCCCCATGGACCATGCCTGCAACAGGAATGGGAACAGCCCCTGATCCATCCCGTCGGTCTTTCCGGGCGGACCCTTCCGGGCGCAGGTAGACATGCTTCGGTCAGGTAGGCCCGCTGGAAACAGGGAGCCCAACGTTATGCTGGAGTTCGCATCCATGAACAGACCGGATACTGGCGCTCACGCGCCAGCCTCCTTGTGGAACCTCCAGACCGGGATGCACATCTGCTTCGCCTTGTCGGCCAGATTGTCCTGAATGCCAGATCCGGGGAACACCATGACACCGATGGGCAGGACCTTCAGCAGGGCGTCGTTGCGCCGGAACGGCGCCGCTTTGCCATGTCGGTTCCAGTCCGGCTTGAAGGCGATCTGGGCGACCTGCCGATGATCGGCCCAGCGGGAGGCGATGAATTCCGCCCCCTTGGGTGAGCCACCATGCAGCAGCACCATGTCGGGATGCTTCTCCCGCACCTTGTCCAGACGCGTCCAGATCAGATGGTGGTCCTCGTAATCAGGGCCGCCCGTGACCGCGATCTTGGGGCCGGCCGGCACCAGCAGTTCCGTTTCAGCTTTCCTGCGGGCGTTGAGAAAATCGCGGCTGTCGATCATGGACGCCGTCATGGTGCTGCGGCTGACCAGCGAGCCGGAGCGTGGCCGCCAGAGCGAGAGGGTCAGGCGTTCGAACTGGTCGCAGGCGAGATCGCGGAAGATCTCGTAAGCGTTGCGTCGCTCCAGCAAAGTCAGCCCCTCGGCAATGAGGCGCTCCAGTTCCACCGAGCGGATTTCGCTGCCATCCTGTTCCTGCTGGCTGCGTTTCTGCGCCGCCTCGTTGCGATCAAGATCACGCTCCACCTGCCCGACCATGCGGTGGAAGACATTGACCGTGGACCAGAGCAGCGGTTCGAGATCAGGTTCCAGCCGCGTGTCGGTCAGCGTGGCGGACAGGGCATCGAAGACATCCGCGACAGTTCCCTCGATCTGGCTGGCGTCAGGCAGCGGCCTTGGGTCCGGCTCATCCTCGAATGGACGGTGGCCGTAAAGCTGGAGTTCCGCCAGCACATCGGCGGTGGAAGATGTGGCGTGGGCGGGTTCGAAATCGTCCTGTGTGCGGGTCATGGGTCTGTCCTCCGGTTCTGGCCGCGCCCCTCGCGGCCTTTACGGGGGCGGATAGCGGCAGACGAAGGCCGGGCCGGAACCGCGCATCGCGCGGCCGGAACGCAGTGAAGGATGGCAGGGAGACGGCTATTTTGCTTCGCGATGCAAAGCGCGGCACGCGCGGCGGAAAATAGCCGTCTCCGCCATTGAAGGCCCGGTCTGGCTGACGCCCGCTCCCCTTCCTGAAAGGCCGCGGGCGCGCCCCATCCGGAAAGCAGGACAGCCCCCACACCACGCCGGAAAGAAGATGACCCTCACACCCTCTTCCCGGCCCGCCTCAGTGCGTGACCGGATGCAGGAACCGCGCCACGTCCTGAGGGGCAAGCTGGGGATGCAGGATCGCCCGCATCGCCCCACGCCCGAGGTAGCGGAGATCATCATTGAAATCCGCCAGACGCGGTGACAGCACAAGGCACTCGATCCCGGCTTCCTGCGTCCGGGCCTGCAGGGTCGTCACCGCATGGTCCCCGGCCGGGTCGTCATCGCGCAGCACGTAGAGGCGGCGCAGCATGGACGGAAACGCCATGGCGGCGAGATGCGCCGAGGACATGCAGGCGGCCAGTGGCAGAGCGGGCATGATCTCATGGAGCGACAGCGCCGTCTCGATCCCCTCGCCTGCCGCCAGAACGTCGGACATCGCGCCAAAGCGCACGGCGTGGCCGAGCAGGTCGCCCATGGCCCGACGGGGCATGGCGACGGGGGCCTTGCCCTTTCCGTCCCGCGCCAGCCAGGTGCGATGGACGCCTGTAACGCGGCTATCAAGGTTGGTGACGGCGGCAATCAGCGCGGGCCAGGTCTCGGTCGAACTGTCGGCATCGGCCCGGTAGTAGCAATCCGGGTGAAAACGCAGGGATGAAAGGTCTGACAGGCGTGTCAGGTCACGATGCCGCAGCCAGGTTTCCGCCAGAGTGCCGGCGATCGGGCGGGACATGGACCAGAGCCGACGTGCGGCGTCTGCGGTGCCAGATGCCTGCCCGGAAGTATCCTGGCTGAACGCATGGGAACGGCCGCGATCAGATTCCATGAGGAGTGGATAGCGAGCCGCGCCGTGTCAGAGTGTGCTTGCTGAAACTCTCTGGAGGGCAGAACCATGCTCGAGGCATCTGATCATCCCACGACCCCGGTCGCTATCCGCGTTGATCTTGGCGCGATCTTCGTTTCACTGGAACTTGGAAAATCGAGTTGGCTGGTCACATCGCTCTCACCCGGAAGCGAGAAGATGTCGCGCCACTCGGTTCAAGGTGGCGATATTGCGGGCCTGTTCGGCTGTTTCACTAGTCTTCGTGACAAGGCCCGCGCTCGGGAAGGAAGACTTTTTCCGCTTGTGGTGATTCAGGAAGCCGGATTGGATGGATTCTGGATCGATAGAGCCTTGAAGCAGGAGGACTGGATCGAGAGCCATGTCGTCGATGCGGCGTCGATCGCAGTTCCCCGCAAGCACCGGCGTGCAAAGACGGATCGTATCGACGGGGAGATGCTGGTCCGTACGCTGCTGGCGTTCAAACGCGGAGAGGCACGGGTCTGCTCAATGGTCCGCCCTCCATCACGGGAAGAGGAAGACCGCCGACGTCTCAGTCGGGAGCGTAAGGTTCTGGTGGGCGAGCGCACGCGGCATATCAACCGCGTCCAGGGCCTGCTGCTGAGCCAGGGCATTCGAGGTTACCGGCCGCTGCGACGGGATCGGCGTGCCTGTCTCGACGAGTTGCGAACGGGCGATGGTCATCCCTTGCCGAAGCATCTCAAGGCGCAGATCGGACGAGAACTGGACCGCATCGAACTTCTCATGGAACAGATTAAAATGGTTGAGAGCGAACGGGACGAATTGGCAAAAGTGAATGACAACAATCAATGTTCGCCAGTTGTCCTGTTGCAGGGTCTCAGAGGGATTGGCGCCGAGTTTGCCACCGTTCTGACGCAGGAAGGACTGTTCCGGCATTTCGACAACAGGCGGCAGGTCGCGGCTTATGCCGGTCTGGCGCCTTCGCCGTGGAAAAGCGGATCGATCGACCGTGAACAAGGCGTCTCGAAATCCGGTAATCCGCGCCTGCGCACGGCCATGATCCAGCTTGCCTGGCTGTGGCTCCGCTACCAGCCTGACACCGCGCTGGCGCAGTGGTTCCATGAACACGTGGGCGCAAGAAGTAACCGGAGCCGCAAAACGGCGATCGTTGCCCTGGCCCGCAAGCTTCTTGTTGCGCTCTGGAAATATGTCACGAGTGGTGTCGTTATCGATGGCGCGCATCCGGCGTCCCGCTGATGGAAACACCACAGACATAAACCCCATCCCCAGGACCTGATCAGTCCTGTGGATCCAGGTGAACGGACCGATCGGCCCCATGGCTTGCAATGCCGACCTTTCAGAATGGTCCCGTTCTCCTGAGCCTTTGCCCCGAATGCGGGATAGTGGTGCTGCCGCGCGCGAGCGGCGACCGGATGTGAGGTTCTACAGGTGCGGCATCGCGCCGGTAGTCGTTAAACAGGCTCAGACCATGGATCCAAAACACGGAGAAGAAAAAATGATCTCGCAGTGAAAGTGGCCATTGACGTGAAACTCCTCATGTGAGGGGCCGATCGTGGCTCGGACTGCGGCAGACAGAGAAAGCGCCGGGCCTCGTCGGCGACATCACGAAAATCCAGCAGCCCGAGGCTTTCACGGATGATGTCGAGCAGATCGCCATGCTGCCCCGTCGCGCCATCCGTCCATTTGCCCGCGCGGCCACGTCCGTCCGGTCCACCATGCAGGCGGACATAAAGAGACCGCCCAGGGGTATTGTGGACGTCGCCGACCAGCCAGTAATTGCCATGCCGTCGCCCGGCTGAGAGGTAATGGCGACAGACCGCCTCGGCATCTTCTGCCAGCCTGCGGGCCAGATCGCCAGCATCCCATGAATGCGCATTGGTCATCTCCCCCTCCCTGCAGGCTTGATGCCGCCATGATTCCACCGTAACGGCAGAGGCAACGGGCACAGGCCCGAATGCAAAAGGATAGTCCCATGAAGATTGCCGATCTGGTCGATCATATCGCCACCACCACCGACACGAGCAAGACCGATACCCGCAAGGTGCTGGACGCCCTGGTCGAAGCGATGACCACTGCCGCCAGGGCCGGTGATGAAATCACCCTGCCGAACTTCGGCAAGTTCAAGGTGAAAGAGGTCGCCGCCCGCGAAGGCCGCAACCCGGCCACGGGTGCGACCATCCAGATCGCAGCCTCGCGCAAGCTGGCCTTCACGCCTGCCAAGGCGCTCAAGGACAGCCTGAACGACTGACCTGCCGACAGGCAAAAGGCGGCGGACCCTGTCCGCCGCCCCTTCCCCATCATGCCGGTTTCTGATGACGGGCGCGTTCATCCGACCTTCTCCATCAGCCTGCGTGCCCTGCCCTCCAGATCCAGCCGTGTGTCCTGGTTGGTCTTTGTCCGCGCCAGCGCCGTGATCCCCTGCACGAAGTCGAACACGCTCTCGGGCTTGCGGCCTTCCTCGTTCAAAACCGTTTCGATGATCTTCGTGGTTTCCGGTTTGGAGAACCCACGCCGACGCAGGAAACTTTCCCGATCATCATCGGTTCTGGCAACCAGCGCCTTGCGCGAGGCCTGAATGCCGGAGACGAACGAGGCCGGACTGGCCGTGGCGAAATTCCGCAGGGCTGGTGTCGCCTGATGCACGAAACGGGATGCTGCGAACTTGCTATGCCGGATCGTGATCTGTTCGAAATTTTCCACGCCCCAGAGCATCCTATTTTGACACACTCCGCGCAGATAGAATGACGCTATGCCGAGGCTCTTGCTGCCGACTTCCGAGTTCCAGGCGTAGAAGCCCCGAAAATAGAGATCGGGGTCGCCGTTGGGAAGGCGTCCCGCCTCGATCGGATGCGTGTCGTCGACCAGAAACAGGAAGACATCGCGATCCGATGCGTAGAGCGTGGTAGTTTCCTTGGTGATGTCGACATAGGGATTATGGGTCATGGAGGCCCAGTCGATCACGCCCGGCACCTTCCAGTTGGTATCGCCAGTGCCGTCGCCGGCGATCTTGCGCACCGCGCCGACCAGTTCATGGTCCCAGATGCGGCCGTAATCGGGGCCGGTCACGGCGCGCAGTTCCACCCGACCGTCTTCGGTCTCCAGAGTTTTCACCAGTTCGACGCGGTGCGACAGCAGCCCGTGCTGCAGGTTGATCGCCGCCAGTGGGGCCGGGAGATTGCGCAGGTATGACGATGGCGCGCCGACCAGGCTGCACATCTGGCCAAAGGACCAGTGGGTGGGTGCGATCGGGTCATTCTGTCCTGGCACGGTCAGGGTCAGGCGCTCGGCATTGTCGCGGGACGCCTCGACGCGAATGGCGCGGCTCTCCACGGTGCGGGCCGTGGCCCGATCCGCACGCGCCAAGGTCGCGGCGTGCAGATCGGACAGCGACAGGTAGCGCTCGTCATCGGGGCGCGAGAACCATTCGGACGAGACGCGGGCGCTGCGTTCGCCGCGGGAGGGATCAATCCGGAAGCCGCCGGAAGCTGCACCGCGGGACGCAGGGGGCAGGATGGTGGTTGTGGTCATGGAAAACTCTCCTCTGATGCCGGTTATTCGGCACCAGAGGCGAAGCCGCCCTCTCCCTCTTTCCGGGGCGCCGGACATGAAAAAAGCGGCTTCCGGGCACCGGAAGCCGCTGTCTCAAAGTTCCAGACCTCATAAAGGCTACTCGGCGGCGATAGCCTCCATACCCTCGTCCACCGTTGCCGTTTCAACCGGCACCTGCTCTGCACCTCCTGCCGTGCGCAACGCCTCGGGCAGCCAGCCCGAACCATCGAGCAGCCGCTCGGCCTCGCGGGCCATGTCGGGCTTCTTCAGGTGGGCAAGGCGGTCAGCCGCCTCGTCACCGCGTGCTTCGCGCACGGCCTGCAGGATGCGCGCCTTGGTCACCCGGCCGAAATAGTTCTCGACGGTCGGCTGCCAGCCTGCCTCGACCAGATCGAGGCTGAGGGCCGATGCCAGTCGATCGGCCCTCTTGAGGCGCTCGGTGACGCTGCGCTGGGACACCGCGCCATAGGCGGGCATGCGCTCGTAAAGCGCATTGATTCCGAAGGACAGGCAGTGGGCCAGCAACGCCATGCGGCTGGGATCATCCAGCCCGTCAATCCATCGCCACAGCGCATCCTCGTCCTCGGGCAGATCGTGCTTCCAGCCCTCGTTGCGCTGGCGCAGCGCATGAGCCGGCAGGCTACCCGGCATGTCGGGCGAATGGACGGGCAGGGAGATTTCGCGGACATAGGCTTCCAAGCAATCCGCACCCGGTATCTGCCAATAAACATCGCGCACCAAGGTGTGCAGCAGTTCCGTCAGGGCGATGTGCGGGTTGCTGGCAAACGCGTCCCGCAGGGCCAGCGTGCGCCAGGCCGTCAGTTCGGTGAGAAGCCGGTCGGGAAGCGGTCTGATCCCGTCTTCTTCCTCGGGTTCGACGTCTGGAGCAATGCTATCGCCCTCCTGATAACCATGGCCTGTGCTATCATGGTGCTGCCCATCATATGCGGGGCGATCGTATTCATCGGCGCTGCCCGCATCATCGGTCTCTTCCGGCTCAGTCGGCATGTCCTCGGGTAGGACGAAGCCCCGCTCCACCTGCAGCGTGCCATCGCTGGCAAGGCTGACGAAGGCCCCCGCCCGCGCCATGTCAGCGGGATCGAATGCGAGGGGACGGGCTTCCAGGGCAAGAATGGCCTGTTCGATCTCGCCCAGCTGTGCATCCACCTCATCAGGGTATTCATCGGCCTGGGCGTATTCAGCCTCGATGGCTTCCTGCTCGGCACGCAGGGCTTCAAGACGGGCTGTCTCTTCATCGGTCAGGGGCACTTCCGTGCCATCGATCTCGACGAACTGCCGTGTGTGGCCCCATGGGAATGACAGGGCGGTTTCGACCCACTTCCAACCCTCGGCGCAGACCTGTTCAGCCCCCTCCTGCAACTTTTCCATGACCAGCCGGTCCAGAATGGCCGGATCCTGCAGCCAGCCGCCGTCATCGGCTTCGAACAGGTCGCGCATGATAGGACCACCGGCCGCGAGATAGGTGTCCAGCCCGACGAAGCGCACGCGACGATCCGAGGCCCGCACGGTCTTTTCCGTCAGCATGCGGCGGATGACATAGGGTTCACGGTTATGGCTCTGGGCCACGATGTCCCAGACCTGTTCCTGACGGGCATGATCATCACTGATGGAAAAGGCCATCAACTGTTCCAGCTTCATGCCGTCCTGCTCGTAGATCTCAAGCAGTTTGTCGGACACCGTCATCAGCCGCAGGCGCTGTTTGACCACGGCCGGTGCGACAAAGAACGCTGCAGCGATTTCCTCCTCGGACATGCCCTTCTCCAGCATGTCACGAAAGGCGCGAAACTGGTCCAGCGGATGCAGGGCCACGCGCTGCACGTTCTCAGCCAGGGAATCATCCTCGGCGAGAATGGTCGAGCCGGCCTCGCGCACGACACAGGGCACCGGGGCCGTCTTCGCCAGTTTCTTCTGCTTCACCAGCAGTTCGAGAGCGCGGAACCGGCGGCCCCCGGCCGGCACTTCGTATGACCCGGTTTCTGCCCCTTCGCCGTCAAGAACGGGCCGCACGTTCAGGCTCTGCAGCAGCCCGCGGCGCTCGATATCGCGGGCCAGTTCCTCGATCGACAGGCCGGATTTCACACGCCGCACGTTGGACTGGGACAGCACCAGCCGGTTGAACGGGATGTCGCGAGAGGAACTCAACGTAATTTTGGGTACAGCGGTCGCCATGACGAAAAACTCCATGACGGGCGGACAGGAGACTCCCTCCCACCCTCTCAACCCGTCACGAAATCCGCGCAGCCCTCTGACTCTGAAGGCCCCAGACCCACCCAATCCGCAGCATTTTCCCGGCAGGAAACGACGGCAATGGGGGGAAGCAGAATGTGTGGTTTGAGCTATAAACAAGAAATAGTTGACGTTCCTTACTTCGGTACACTCGGGACGGTTTTTGACCGGTTTACAGCCCTGTTGTTGATCTGGATGCTTCATTTCCCCCCAACGTGGAGAAACGGCTTTTGACCCGCGAGTATATTGCTGTCTGCACGATTGGATACTTGTAATGAAAGACATATTCCGGCAGGAAATCAGAGGCCGTGGCATGAAGCGTACATAACGAAGTTTGTTCATCCTGACGAAACTTCATCAAAATTCAGCCATAGCCATTCCGGTGAATATTTATCACTGCAATGATGAGTATGACACAATAGGCACCTTGCTCCCCCGACTGCTAAGGTTTGCTACCAACCAATCATACCCCCTTGTTCCGTCTCAGGCAGGCCGACCTGGCACGAGCTCATGCACTACAGGGGCACCAGAGGGGCGGCCCCATGTCTCAGTCACTATCCCAGCGCCTGAAAACCCTATCTTGCATCAGCCTCGGCCTCCTGATCCTCGCGATCGGCATCTTCATGGCGTTGGGGGGCGTCTACCTGATTAGCCTGGGCGGCTCATGGTACTTTGCTCTCGCGGGTCTGGGTCTCATTGGCTCAGGCGTATCGATTGCCCGGAAACATCCGGCCGGAGCGGCCCTCTATCTGGCTATTCTCGGGGCGACCGTCGTCTGGTCCGTGTGGGATGCGGGATTGAACTTTTGGCCGCTGTTCTCGCGGCTGTTCGCACCCGCGGTTCTCGCCGTACCGGTCCTCCTTACCTGTCCGGCCATCAAGATCGGGACAGGCCAGATCTCAAAAAGGGCGGCATATGGGAGTGCTGCTTTCATTCTGCTTGCTCTCGGGATGACCGGCTATGAGGCTTTTCAGCCCCGCCCGCTAGTTGTTGCGGAAAATCTCCCGCATCCCAGGCCCGGCATTCCCGTGGGGGCAGACGCTCAGGCTGACTGGTCTCAATGGGGCCGTACACCTTCCGGAACACGTTTCGCGCCGCTGGAGCAGATCACCCCCCGGAATGTTGCGCACCTGCGGGTGGCGTGGACATACCGAACCGGTGAAATACCCACTGGCCCGGAAGGTTTTGTCGTCACGCCGCTCGCTGTGAACGGGATGCTATACGGATGTACCCAGTCGAACGTCATCTTCGCGCTTGATCCGGACACAGGCCAGGAGCGGTGGCGCTTTGATCCACACGCTCACGGCAACCTGCGCCCGCGCTGCCGAGGGGTCGGATATCACGATGCATTCCTGAACGATCGTAGCGCGCTGCCCGCTCTGCCGGGCTCGCCTGCGACTCTCTGCACGCGACGGATCATCTCGACCACGGTCGATGACCGCATGATCGCGGTGGATGCGAATTCGGGTCAGCCCTGCACCGATTTCGGCGATCATGGCGTCGTCAGCCTGCGTACCGGTATGGGGCCAATCAAACCCGGCTTCTATTTTCCGACTGCCGCTCCGACCATCGTGCATGACCTGGTGATCGTAGGCGGACTGGTCTGGGACAATGCCGAAGTCGGAGAGCCTTCCGGGGTTGTCCGTGCCTTCAACGTGCAGACCGGAGCCCTCGTCTGGGCCTGGGATCTCGGAGATCCGGCCTATTCTGGCCTGCCCCCACAGGGACAAACTTACACGCGCGGGACACCCAACGTCTGGTCGACGCCAGCCTATGATGAGGCTCTGGGTCTCGTGTATCTGCCCACCGGGAACGCGACTCCTGACTTCTGGGGCGCGCATCGGAGTGCCGCTGACGAACGGTATTCGTCCTCCATCGTAGCCCTCGATATTGCGACCGGCCAGGAGCGGTGGCGCTTCCAGACGGTTCATCACGACCTGTGGGACTACGACGTTCCCTCGCAGCCAGCCCTGTATAATGTCCCCGATGGGCGAGGCGGCACCATTCCCGCACTCATCCAGACCACCAAGCGTGGGCAGATCTTCATGCTTGACCGGCGTACCGGCAAGCCTGTGGCTGACGTTCAGGAGCGTTCAGTGCCGCACGACACGATGGCTGATGACCATGCCGCGCCGACGCAGCCCTACTCGGTGGGAATGCCGGCGATCGGCACCCGGCCGCTGGACGAACATCGCATGTGGGGGATAACGCCGCTCGATCAGATGATGTGCCGCATCAACTTCCGCAGAGCGCATTACGAAGGTGATTTCACACCACCCGGAGACCGGACAGCCATTCATTTCCCTGGCTGGTTCGGGGGCATGAACTGGGGATCTGTCTCAATCGCGGAAAATCTGGGGTACCTGATCGTCAATGACATCCGCATGGGTGTTACCACACGCCTGATTCCCCGTGCCCTTTATGATGCCGCCCATCATGGCCCGGACGCCGAAGGAACGGGAGCCGCCCAGGCCGGCACACCGTGGGGTGTCGTGCAGGGGGCTTTCGTCTCGCCGCTGGGTATTCCGTGTCAGGCGCCGCCCTATGGCACACTGACCGCTATCGACCTCGCAACGCGGAAGATCGCCTGGCAAATTCCGATGGGCACGGTTCAGGATCTCGGTCCCTTTGATCTGCCGACCCATCTGCCAATCCCGATCGGCATGCCGACACGGGGCGGTCCGGTCACGACCGGGAGCGGTCTCATCTTCATGGCGGGAACGCAGGATTTCTACCTGCGCGCCATGGACGTGCGGACAGGCCGGGAACTTTGGAAGGGCCGTCTGCCGGTCGGGGCGGAGACCACGCCGATGACCTATGTCTCGGCGCATAGCGGACGCCAGTTCGTGGTCATTGCCGCCGGCGGTACCGAGGCCAGCAGGAAAATGGGCGATTACGTCGTGGCCTTCGCCCTTCCCGATAACGGCAGATAGCCTGATGGCCATCTGCCTCCTGATTTCGACCGTCTCGCCTCGCTGCGGGGGACGAAGAGACATCGACAGGAAAAGGAGTGTGGTATGTGGAACAGGGCCGACCTTGAGATCATCGATCAGGAAGATGGCATTCGGATCGCACCATTCAGGGAAGATGGCAGAACACCGGGAACCCCGACCTATATCTGGGCGGTGCGTGTGGGCGATGCACTTTATGTGCGTCCTTATAGCGGGGCGCGTTCCAGTTGGTACCGGGCTGCCATAAAGCAGGGAGCCGGGGAAATTGTTCTGAATGGCCGGGTCTTCGGGGTCAGATTCGAAGCGGCCGACCCTGCTGTCCTTGATGCCGTGGATGCGGCCTATCGTGCAAAATACCACGCCAGCCAGTATCTTCCTCCCATGATTGCTGGTGGCCCAAGGAATGCGACGGTCAAAGTCCTGCCACGCACGGAATGATCCAGGCTATCCAAAGAAGCAGAGGATATTCACCTGCGCATTCTCTGATGACTACCCCGGTGGAGACAGGCACAGAACAGGCTGCCGGTCGCCGCCAGCCCAATTACCCATCCCATGGGCCATGGTGTTCCGTCGGCACATGCGCTGACCAGAGCCGCAGCCAGCATGCCGCAGCCATATTGCAGCGCGCCGACAAGGCCCGCGACTGTCCCGGCGGATCGCGAAAAGTCTTCCATCGCAAGGGTGATGGAATTGGCAAAGATAAATCCGCTGGATGACACGAAGAAAAATACCGGAACAAACACTCCCCATATCCCCCACCAGCCCGTCCAGGCATCGAAAGCCAGAAGGCCGCCGGAGAATGCGGCGAGGCAGGAGCCACAGCGCAGCATCTGCCGGGCACCATATCGTGTCACCAGGCGCCCATTGAGCAGGTTGGCGCACATCATGCCGACGATTCCCGCTCCGAACAGGAATCCGTAAAATTGCGGCCCGACATGATAGTACGAAATATAGACAAACGGACTGCCCGCTACATATGCAAAGCTGCCGCCATAGATCAGCGCGCCGGCTCCGGCTGTCCCCATAAGGCGCCGATCGAGAAGCAACGCGCCATACCCGGAAAGGACCCGCAGGAAAGAGCCTCGAACCCGCCGCCCGGACGGCAGGGTTTCGGGCAGTGTCCAAACGGCAAGCAGAGCCGCAAGGCCGATGACGACGAGCGTCCAGAAGATCCCGCGCCAGTCGGCGAGGCGCAGAATCTGGCCGCCCACCAGCGGCCCGGTTAGGGGCGCTACCGCCATCACGGTCATGAGGGTCGACATCATGCGTGCAGCCCGATCACCGTGGTAGAGGTCCCGGACCATGGCACGCGAGAGCACGACGCTCGCGCAGGCGCCTGCCGCCTGGACGATCCGGCAGCCGAGCATGACACCAATGCTTTCCGCGAGCGCACAACCTGCCGAGCCGAGGATAAAAAGGGTCAGTCCCACGCTGATCGGAAGACGGCGACCGAGCCTGTCGCTGATCGGCCCCCACGCAAGCTGCCCCAGACTGAACCCGACCAGATAGCCGGACACGGTCAGTTCCACCATGCCGCTGGTTGTGCCCAGGGACGTTCTGATGTCCGGCATGGCGGGCAGGTAGAGATCGGTCGAGATCGACGCGAACCCCATCAGAAGACCCAGAATGGCCAGAACATGTCCGGGCTGCCGGACAGCACTGCCCGGGTCCATACCGGTCATGCCCTGATTGCGGTTATCAACGTGTCTGTCCCAATCAGTGAGCCGTAAAGCCCCCGTCGACGGGCAATGCCACGCCCAGGACAAAGCTCGCACCGGGACTGCACAGCCACAGCACGGCGGATGCGATCTCGTCGGAACGACCCAGACGCCCGATGGGCTGTTCCTTTAGGATTTCCTTGATGGCATCGGCCTGCTCGACCAGCATGTCAGACACCATCGGCGTGTCGATCGTTCCAGGACAGATCGCATTGATCCGCACGCCACGCGGCGCGTATTCCATCGCCGCACTCTTGGTCAGCCCGATCACCCCGTGCTTGGACGCATGATACGCAGCACGGCAGGGCAGACCGACAAGACCGCCAAGCGAGGAACAGTTGACGATCGCGCCGCTCCCCTGCTGACGCATCTGAGCCAGTTCATGCTTCATGCAGGCCCAGACACCGCGCAGATTGACCGCGTTGACCAGATCGAAACTCGCCGCCGGCTCATCGGCTGCATCACAGGGAGGCACCTGAATACCGGCATTGTTGAACGCCATGTCGAGACGGCCGAACGCGGCAACGGTCTGCGCGACCATGGAGGCCACCTGATCTTCATCGGCGACGTCGCAGATGATCCCCAGCGCTTTGTGGCCTGCGGCGATCAGGTCATCTGCGGCGCGCTTCACGCCGTCTGCATTGACGTCGGCGAGCACGACGGCGGCGCCGGACTGCGCAAAAGCCTGGGCGGTCGCCAGTCCCATACCGGATGCGGCACCGGTAACGAGGGCAACCCGGCCCTTGAAATCATAGAAAGGATTCATCGTGTTTTCATCCGTTCAGGGGCGGCCTTCTTCTGGCCAACAGGAACCACCTGAAACAACAGGCGGATTTGGCTGCTGCTCTATCCTAAACTAATGATTGCCCGTTTGGTGTTGAGCATCCCCCAGTGCGGCGATGAGTATATTTCATTTAAAAGCCGAGCGGACGCATCTCGCGAATCAGATCGATCAGGAGTTTCAGTCCCGATGGGACCTGCTGGCGGCTGGAATAGTAGACATGATATCCCGGCCCGGTGGTTGACCAGTCCTCCAGAACGATCCTGGCCGCCCCCTCGGAGACAAGCTGTGCCTGAACCGGTTCCGCCGCAAAAAACAGTCCCGCTCCGTTTCGTGCCAGAGACAGGCCGGTCTGACTTTCATCAATCGTGACCGTCCCGGGGACATGCACCGCGAATTCCTTGCCGTCACGCTGGAATTCCCACTGATAGATGCTTTCATCGCCCAGTCTTATGCGCAGGCAGCGATGATCCTTCAGGTCATATGGTGTTTCTGGTGTTCCGAAACGTTCCAGATAGGCCGGGGCTCCCGTGACAACCCAGCGGATATCCGCCGACAGACGCTGGACAATCATGTCCTGCGGGACGGTCCCGCCATATCGGATACCGGCATCGTAACCGTCCCTGACGACGTCAACCATCCGGTTGCTCGACGTGATCTCCACGTCCACATCCGGGTACCGGTCCATGAAAACAGGCAGGACCGGGCCGAGCAGCAGGGGCGCCGCATCGGCGACGACATTGAGGCGAATACGTCCGATCGGGCTGTCACGAAACCGGTTCAGTTCTTCGACGGCCTGCCCGATGGCTGCGAACGGCGCCGTGATGGAATTGCAGAGTTCTTCACCCGCCGCCGTCAGGGTGACGCTGCGGTTGGTTCGATGAACGAGACGGATACCCAGTCGGGTTTCAAGTCCCTTCAGAGCATGGCTGAGGGCCGAAGCGCTGATTCCCAGTTCCAGCCCGGCCTTGCGGAAGTTCCGATGCCGGGCAATGGCAAGAAAATAGGTGAAATCGGCAAGATCCGAACGGCCGAACTGCATGATATGCATGAATGTTCCTCGTAACTTACGATCGACTCAGAATGTCTCCCCGCCATCAGAATCAAACCAGATGAAGTGAATCCCGTGCCGATCGCCTGACATCATAGCAACACATGCTCTTGCATGACGCGAATAATTCATTGCAACGATGACTTTCATTCATCAATAGCCCTTGGTTCCGAGGTCAAATAGAACAATTTTCCGCGGAAAACAGCCGGATTTCTGGTTTCGGCAATGTTGTTCCCGACATTGCAAAAGCATCTGCGCAGCGGGACCCGCCTCTCGCGTTCGGTTGCGACCTGTGCCTCTGAAGCGCATGGTGATCTGGCAGGAGAGAGGCTGACCTGATCGTTGTCCGCCGTCGCTGGTTCGATCTTCAGGGCATTCCATTGCGTCTACGTTGCCATCGGTTATCGGGTGCGCTTCGCGGAGCGGGCTGAATCGGCGCCTCTCGATACAGGCGGGATACATGCTCTGCAAAACGACGAAGGAGAGCAATTGATGGCAGACGAACCTACGGCCGCGCGCCAGTCATTCGGGGACATCGCTCCCGAGCTTGCAGAGATCTCTGACAAGGTCCTGTTCGGGCAGGTCTGGGCCGGAGCGGGTCTGTCGTCCCGCGACCGCAGCCTTGTCACGATCACCAGCCTGATCTCCCTCTATCGGGAAAACGAACTGCCTTTCCATATGAAGAAGGCGCTGGAGAACGGGCTGACGAAGGACGAGATCATCGCGGTGATCACGCAGCTCGCCTTCTATTCCGGCTGGCCGACCGCCATGACCGCGCTCAGCATCGCCCGCCAGGTGTTCGCTGACGCCGATGCGGCTCAACAATCCGATCGCTAAAAGACACAGAGAGATTCCCTATGGACTATCGCTATCTCGGACAAAGTGCCCTGAAGGTCTCCCCGCTCTGCCTCGGCGCCATGATGTTTGGTGGTGAGACGGACGAGCAGACAGCACAGCGTATCATTGATCGTGCCTGTGAACAGGGGGTCAATTTCGTCGATACCGCTGACGTGTATCATGGCGGCAAATCGGAAGTTGCTGTTGGCAAGGCCGTTGCCGCCCATCGTGACGACTGGGTGATTGCCACCAAATTCGGATATGGCGGCCCCAGATCCGGCCCCAACCAGCAGGGCCAGTCCCGCAAGTGGATCATGCAGACCGTCGAGGGCAGCCTGAAGCGCCTGAACACCGACTACGTCGACATTCTCTATTTCCACCGCGCCCTGGTCGATGCCCCCCTTGAAGAAGGTCTCCGCGCCATAAGCGACCTCATCCGCCAGGGGAAGGTGCGCTATTATGGACTGTCCAATTTCCGGGGATGGCGGATCGCAGAGATCGTTCGCCTCGCGGACGCGCTCGGCATGGAACGCCCTGTCGTCAGCCAGCCGCTCTACAACATCGTGGATCGTACCTGTGAAGTCGAACAGCTTCCGGCCGCAGCGGCTTATGGGCTGGGGGTTGTGCCCTACAGCCCGCTGGCACGCGGCGTTCTGACGGGCAAATACGCTCCCGGTTCCTCTCCGGCAGCGGATACGCGCGCCGGTCGGGGCGACATGCGGATCATGCAGACGGAATGGCGTCCGGAATCACTGGAGGTCGCCCAGAAGATCGCGTCCCATGCCAAAGACCGAGGGACGACACCCATCGCCTTCGCGTTGGCGTGGGTACTGAAAAACAGGCTGGTCAGCGCCCTGATCGCAGGCCCGCGTACGGAAGCGCACTGGGAGAGCTACTGTGCGGCGCTCGATGTCACCCTGACACCCGAAGACGAGGCCTTTATCGACAGCCTGGTCAGGCCCGGCCATGCGTCCACCCCCGGTTATACGGACCCCGGCTATCCGGTCGAAGGCCGCAAGACGGCCTGAAAGAAGGATGCAGACAATGAAGACACATGGTTTTTTTGCCGAGAGTGCCGAAGCTCCCCTGAAGCCGTTCTCCTTTGATCGCCGCGATGTTCGCAGCAACGATGTCGCCATTGAAATCCTGTATTGTGGCGTCTGCCATAGCGATCTGCATCAGGCCCGCAATGACTGGGGCAACACACTCTACCCCTCCGTGCCGGGACACGAGATCGTTGGCCGCGTCACGGATGTCGGCAGTGACGTGACCCGTTTCAGGGTCGGCGACAAGGTGGCTGTCGGATGCATGGTGGACAGTTGCAGCCACTGCGACCAGTGCCGTCAGGGTGACGAGCAATATTGCCGGGAAGGCGCGACGTGGACCTATAACGGGGTTGACCGGGTCACGAAGGAGGTGACGTTCGGGGGCTACTCCCGGCATATCGTCGTCCGTGACGATTTCGTTCTCTTCGTTCCCGAAACTCTCGATCTTTCGCGGGTTGCTCCCATCCTGTGCGCGGGCATTACGACCTATTCGCCACTGCGCTTCCGCAATGTAGGACCTGGTTCGCGGGTTGGGGTCGCCGGTCTGGGCGGACTGGGCCATATGGCAGTCAAGCTGGCTGCGGGGCTGGGGGCGGATGTTACGGTCATAAGCCGTTCAAAATCGAAAGAGGATTCCGCCCTTGCTCTGGGTGCGGACAGGTTCCTCGTCTCGACCGACGAGCAGGCCATGAAAGAGGCTGCGGGCAGTTTCGACCTCATCATCGACACCATCCCGGTGCAGCATGATGTCTCCGAGTTTTTTCCCCTTGTCGATATTGATGGGGCAATCGTCATGGTCGGTCAGCTCGGTGCGACACCCGCATTCAATACAAGTCCGCTCCTGATCGGCCGCCGCCAGCTTGCCGGGTCCATCATTGGTGGCATCGCCCAGACCCAGGAACTTCTGGATTTCTGTGGTCGGAAAAACATTCTCGCCGACTGCGAGATGATCAGGATGGACGAAATCAACGAGGCTTTCGTCCGGCTCGAAAAAGGTGACGTCCATTACCGGTTCGTTATCGACATGGCCTCGTTCCCGGAAACGGTCTGAGGGTCTGGATGGGGAATCCGCCCCATCTCTTTTTATTGCACTCTTGTTTTTATGATTTTCCGGTCGTGAGGTATCTGCAGTGAAAACAGGCTGGATAGCGGGACTGTTCCTGTTGATCGTACCGCGTGCCGCTATGGCACAGCCAACCGATCAGCACAGCCAGGACCCGCTGCACACGCTGACTCCGGAACTTGCGCGCTATACTGACCATGTCCTTACCGGGGACATCTGGAAGCGGCCAGATCTCTCCCCCCGTGATCGTAGTCTGGTGACGATCGCCATCCTGATTGCCAGCGGCAACGGGCAGCAGCTTGAACGGGAAGTGCAACGGGGACTGGATAACGGCCTTCACCCGACCGACCTGACCGCTACTGTCACGCACCTGGCCTTCTATTGCGGATGGCCGAATGCACTGTCGGCCCTGGATGTCGTGCAGCATGTGTTTGCCGAACGTCATATCCATGTCGAGATCCCAAGCTCAGGGAACAAGCCGTTACTGCCGGTACCCGCCTCTGACGGGGCAAGGGAAAAACTGGTCAATGACCATGTCGGGCCGACAGATCCCAAGCTTGCAACCCTGACGAATGAAGTTCTGTTCGGCGACCTGTGGCGTCACCCGGATCTGGCCCCCCGTGACCGGAGTCTGATTACCATCGCGGCCTTGGCTGCGGACGGGGATGACGATCAGCTTGGGTTTCATATCCAGCGTGGGATCGAAAACGGTCTGACCCGCGCCCAGATTGCCGAGACGCTGACCCAGCTTGCCTTCTATCGGGGCTGGCCCAAAGCACTGGCTGCCGTGACGGCTACCCAGAAAGCGCTTGCAGCGCCGTCCCCCGATACGCAGACAGACGCACCACCAATCCGGGTCTACCGGCTCGCATCTAAGGCGACACTGGCCCCTGCGGTCAATTTTACAGGACACGCGGCGCTCAACACACCATTCCAGGGCACGGGAGGCGCCAGTCTTCTCGGTGCCACGGTGAGCTTCCAGCCCGGCACGCGCACAAGGTGGCATACACACCCCCATGGCCAGATGCTGGTTGTCATGTCCGGTCATGGGTGGGTCCAGGCTGAAGGCGGACCGGTGTACGACATGCTGCCCGGGGACGTCGTCGTCATCGCCCCCAATGTCAGGCACTGGCATGGAGCGACGAATACAAGCGCCATGTCGCATGTCGCCATTGCGGCCAACGACGAAAAAGGACAGTCGGTATATTGGCTCGAATACGTGACAGATACCCAATACCATGGTCCTCAAAGGCAGTAAGGCTCTCATCAGTTTCAGGACCATTATAATTCGGGATGTCCGTTTTTCGCGCCATTATTTTCCTGATTTGTTATAAGCAGACTTCTGCTGGTTGATCCTGAAGAAGCTTCATTACATAGATTTTTACGTCTTCCGGCCACAGCGCGAGAATTGTCCCCAGCTTTTCGAAATCGCGTGCAAAAAGTGCACGTGAAGCCTCTTCAAATTGCGGGTAATCGCCCGCCAGCGCAGACATGAAACGATAGGTACGCTCATGGGCAAGACGTATGACTGTCTCGTCACCATCTTCCTGGCGTGCCTTGTCAATCAGCCGACGCAGTGTCTGAGACGCCCCTCCCTGCTGCTGGGCCAGCCAGTCCCAATGTCGGGGCAGAAGTGTGATCTCGCGCGCAATCACTCCCATTTTCGGACGTCCTGGCCGCTTTTCAGGGGGTGTATCTGACATTTTTCCATAGCTGGAAAGGCGAGATACCAGTTCGGTTGTTGTGCCATGCAACTCGACATCAATGACACTGCCTGTTGCATCCTCAAAAATCAGGACAGGGTTCTGGGCGGCGTTCACGACCGGATTGAGGGCGAGCGCTACATCCACCAAGGTACCAGCAGCAACCTGCTTGGACCCTACGAACGCGGTGCAGCGTGCTGCCAGTTTTTCGTTGTTCATATTTTTCATAGTTATACCCGGGTATAACAAGTTAAATAACGAGTCAATATGCCCGGATAAATCGCAAGGAGCGAAGGATGGTCATCGCTGAAAGGTGACGGTGATATCTTGTTCGAAAACCTTATAAATCCGAATGGGCATTGGAATGCCACCAACTGGCGGGCCCACCATGCTGGATTAGCCTACAGTTGCATTTTATGATGAGTTCTGACTCCTTGGATCACCATGATTCAGGATTTCATGAATGGCGGGGCGCGAATTGAAGAGACGCTGGAACTGTGGACACGTGGCCTGCTGAACCGCAAGAGTTAAGCGCAATCCAACGTGTTCGCGGCGCTCAGCTAGCGCGAGCGGGCGCGGATTGCTCGTTCAGCATCATGCCGTAATGAACATTGACGGCAGCGATGCGCCATCCGTCGACTGTGCGGCGATAGCTGATGTCCTCGCTCATGAACACCTCGTTAGGCGGACCGCCATTGCGCCGGCTGGCAATCCAGAACAACCAGTTGCCCGTCGCCGCATCGCCATCCACTTCCAGGATCGGGTTGGTATAGCTGTGCATGGAGAAATCCGTGTGTTCGGTCTTCTCCTGCAGCGACGTCATGATGTTCTCCAATCCCACGACCGTCAGCTTCATCGCCAGACTTTCCCAGCGCGCATCCTCCGTAAAAATCGACGACATGGCATCGACATGCACCGATTTGCCATTCCAGCCCTTGTTGATATGGAATGCATAGCGCGCAGTCAGGGTGCGGATCTCTTCCAGATCCTCGAGGCGACGGATGCGTTCTTCCAGTGCCGGCATGATCGTTCCCCCTATAATGCCGCCGATACACTCTCGAACGCCATCCGCAGTACGGTCGCAGGATCCTGCGGCAAATCGGCGAAGCGCACGGCGATCACCCCGTCCGGACGGACCAGCATCGCCCCGCTTCGTCCCAGCCCCAATGCGCTTCGCAACGTATCCACGTCTTCAGGAATGAAATCCACACCTGCCAGCAGACGCGCAACGCCCTCAGGCACTGGCCATGCCGCATCCATCGTCAAAACCGTCCAGCCCGTGCCCAGCAGGTCGAGCGTCGAGACACGCCTCTTCTCGCGCATCACCCACAGATGCGGCAGGCGGGTACCCGGCTGTCCGGCCCATTGATCGGGACGCAGAGCGGCGGGCAACGCGTCGGTCGTTCCGATCACCGCGGAGGAACGATAGAGCGCTCCGAACTCCATGGCGTCGTCATCGATCATGGGCTCGTCGACGGCATGTCCCGCCGCATCGCGCCGATAATCGGGACGGACAAAGATCTGCTGGTGACGACACCAGGCCACAGGACGTCGCTCGGCATCATACGTGTCCAGCAAAGCGGTATCGGCATGACCTGCCAGCACGGCGGCCAGCTTCCATGCCAGATTATGGGCATCCGCGATGCCGGTATTGGCGCCATAGCCGCCACGCGTCGGCGGCAGGGCATGGGCGGAATCCCCGGCCAGAAATACCCGTCCCGACGCAAAACTGTCCGCAACCAGCGCTCCCAGTTCCCAGACGCCTGTCGTGATGATCTCGATCGGCAGATCATCGCGACCGATCGCCTTGCGGATCGCGGCTTGTAATGCTTCCTCGTCCCGCTCGATTTGATCCTTGAACATCAAGACCCAGCGCCCGTCCTGATAGGTCGTCAGAAACGCTTTCAGATCCGGCTGATCGATCTCGAACTGCGTGACGCCCCGCGCCAGATACTCCTCCAGCGGCGCGCGAAACAGCACACTGCGCACGGTGCGGATCGGACCCCGTCCGCTGCGGGACATACCAAGGGCCTCGCGAACTGCGCTCTTCGCACCGTCCGCCGCGATCATATACGACGCACGGATCACAGACACCGCCGAACCGTCACGCGGACGGACGGTCGCACTTACCCCTGTTGCGTCCTGCGTAAAGTCGATCAGTTCGACAGAGGTGCGAATATCCGCGCCGAGTTCGACTGCTCGGGCACGCAGGATCGGTTCAAGCCGGTCCTGTGCGATGGCCGCCCCACGACAGGGCGAATAGACCGCTTCATTATCCTTCGCACCGTCCGACCACGATGACTGCTCGAACCATTCCTCCGCCAGGCTTGCCACCCGAGCCCGGATCAGCCGGAAATCCGCAGGTGCCTCGGGCACCCTGTCGCCGATCCCGACTGCGCGAAACAGTTCCATCGTGCGCGGCGTATAGCCGATCGCACGCGGGTGGGGCGACGAACCCGCATGTTTCTCTACCACGATCACTGGCACGTTCTGCCAGGCCAGGAACATCGCCGCCGACAGCCCCACCAGACTGCCGCCAACCACCAGAACCGGGTTGGGCGACGTGGCGGCAGCTATCCGTTGGAACAGCCGCGCTTCATATGTCGGGATAGCCGCAGACGGATCACGCGTTTCCAACAGGGCACGCACCAGTTCGTCAGCATCGCGCACAGTCATGTCATGGCTATCGATGCTCGGATGCGCTGCGGTACCGATCAAGACAAGACCAGGCACTGTCGTCCACGAGGTCGCGGATGGGGCTGCGATCAACGGTCGCACAACCGAGTCCGGGCCGTCGGCTCCAACCACGACACCCGCCACTATCGCCGTGCCATCGGACAAGGCAAGGCGATGACAGCCGCGATCGTCCGTGGATGTCAGCCCGGTGACGCTCCGGTTCCACTGGATTGCCTCGTCGGGAAACATGCTGCCTTCACCCTTTTCGGGACGCTTCCCGCTTTCGATTACCAGAACGTCCAGCCCGGCCGTCAGCATGGCCGTTGCGAAATGCCGGCCGGCTACGCCCGCCCCGATCACCACAAGGCGGTGAAATTCGTCCGATGCGGCGGAAATTTGCGCCATGATGTGCCCTTATGTCTTATTATACACCGTATAAGTGCGTGCGGTGTATTGCGCGTCAAGGGGGTTCATCTCAAAATATCGCTCATGTCTCGACATGTTCCTTTTCCCCCTCCTTCCGTCTGGGACCGCCCGGAACCCATCGCTCGCGCGGCGCCGGCGCCGATTTCAAGAGAGGCGATCGTCCGCGCGGCCATATCCCTTGCCGACCGGGACGGCCTGGAAGGCGTCTCACTGCGCAAGGTGGCTGCCATGCTCAAAACGGGCGCGATGCGGCTTTATGGCTATGCGGGAACCAAGGACGAATTGCTGGAATTGATGGTTGATGCGGTCTACGCTGAAATGGTCGACAAACCCTTTGCGGGCGGCTGGCGACCGGCACTGGATGGCATGGCGCGGCGGCTCCGCGCCGCCGCGTGTGCTCACCCCTGGCTGGTCGATCTGCTGGGCGGGCGGCCCAATCACGGCCCGCATGTCATGAGCCAGCTGGAGTACGTGCTCTCAGCGCTCGGGGATTTTCCAATCGAGAGTGCAATGCAGGCATTGCGCACGGTGACCGCTTATACGATCGGTGCGCTCCGGGTTGAAATGGCAGAACGACGCGCCGAGGCGCGGACCGGTTTGGACAAGGCGGCGTGGCAGTTCGCCAATGCCAGAAGCGTCGAAAACCTGCTTTCCAGCGGACGTTTTCCAGCCCTTGTCACTTTGGTGCGCGACGCGCCTATCATGTCGGCGGAGGAAGTGTTCGACACCGGACTGAGGCAGGTCCTTGATGGCATTGCCCTACATCTGCCCCACAGCGACGAGTAAGGGACATTCGCGAATATGGTCGACGGTCGTGCCTTCCTCGATCGTGTCGCACCCATACGGTTCTAGATAGGTCGTGCCATGGGTAAGACCGATGTGGTGCAACGTGTCGAAGATCGAACTGTGTCGATGGCCATCTGGAGGAACCGCAGGAGCAGCCGTTTGCCGATACGGAGTTGGGCTCATGCTTCGTCCACGTACATATCGCACGCGATCGCGCGCACAATGACCATTCACATCGTCGCCGAAAATACCACCCATTCTCCGTCCCGGTCGGGTCCAAGGAACAACAGCATTATACATATTATGGCAAGATCTCTAGGGCCTGTTAGACCTTGAATGACGGGACGGATTGCATAGGTGTTTGTGATGAGCATGATGCATTCTGTCTTTCCTGATACCGCATGATCCGTCTGGGAGCCTTTGATCGAGGAAGTCCGTCCGAGGGGCAAGACCCGCCGAAGAACCTTCGACGAACGATATCCGCGATTTTCTGGCGCCATCAGGATGGCGCGAAATGGCGCGCCCTGCCATCTGCAGTTTGGCCCCTGGTGGATTGCCGCACAGCTGTTCATTCGCTGGTCGACGTTCGGTGTATGGCAGCGCCTCTTTGAAAAGGTCACAGACAGGGATCAGGCTCTCGGTATGGCCTTTCTCGATGGCACGACGATCCGTGCCCATCACAAGGCGGCCGGGGCAGCTAAAAAAGGGGCACAGAGAAGGCCGAAAGGATCGCGAAACTCCTGGCCGCTCACGTGGAGGATTTGGCACCAAGGTCTGCGTAGCCGCGGACGGCCATGGCAGGGCATTGTCCTTCACGCTTTCGCCCGGACAGGCGCACGAATTACCGTGTGCCTACGCCCTGCTTGATGATCTGCCATACCCACCGATCTATGTCGTCTGCGATCGTGGTTACGCCTCACATAAGTTCCGTGAGTATCTTTGGAGCCGGGATCTTGCCCTGTCATCCCACCAAGGGAGAATGATCCAGAAGTCGCCTGTCCAAAATGGGCTTACAGACACCGACATCTGGTCGAAAACCCGTGGGCAAGGCTCAAGGAATGGCGGGCCGTTGCCACACGCTATGAAAAGACGGCTGCGTCCTTCCTCTCCGTCACTCTCCTCGCTGCTACAACAGACTACGTCAAGGCCTAACAGGCCCTAGCCTAATAAGGCCAACGTTCAATATAGGAGCGAACAACAAATATCTATTGTCTGCTTTGCAGCATAGTGCCCTGCTGACCGGATGGCTGAGATGAAGGCGAAAGCCGCCGTGGCTCCCGATAAATGATTTGTCCGAGGTCAGAAAATCCATTGGCCATATGCGAGATCGACGGCGATTCACATCGTAAGCCGGTCCTCCCTTCATATACTCGTTTGTCCTTCTCCCAGCCGCTCACGTCCGACTTTACACGCAAAAACAGTCTGGATCGTTTCCAGAGCCAGTCGCAACGTAGGATCTGAGGGATGACTGGCACGATGAACGATCGAAAGTGTCTGCCGATCACCCCGCACGTTCAGGGGCAAGAAAACCAGACTTCCATCAGCTAACTCGGGTGCGACATCCGCATAGTTCATGAAGGCGACATACGGCGCGCGTTTTGCCAGGCTTTTCATGAGATGGACGGAGTCCGTCTCAATAGCCGCCGCCAAGTCGGTGGTGGGCGGAACCAGAAAGCTGGCAACCTGCCGTAACGTCATGGAACGTTCGGCGAGCACCATCGGGAAGGCTAGGCAGTCTTCCGGTAACACCGATGCCTGACGTGTCAGGGAGTGATTGGGGGCGACAACCGCCCCAAGGTGATAGTCGAATTCCGCGCTCCGGCGCAATTGAGGATGATCGGGCAGATTATAGCCGATGCCGATATCTGCCTCGCCGGACGCCACCATGCGGATGATGATTTCTCCATCCCCGGTGCGATGGATCAGCCGGACCAGCGGATACTGCGCACGAAATGTCACAAGGGCATCGGCCAGGAGGCCCGATACAAAACCGGTCATGGTCACCAGTGTCACTTCGCCCCGCGTCATGTCACGAAGGGAGGCGATACTGCCCTGAAGCGCGTCGAATCCGCGCAAGGTCTCCCTGACGTGGGCAATGACCAGGTTGCCCAGCGGTGTCGGTTTCAGCCCACGAGGCATCCGTTCGAATAACGGGCCGCCAAACTCTTGCTCCAGCGCAAGAATGTGCCGGTTGATCGCGGGGGCCGCGACGTTCAACCGGATTGCTGCCTGTCGGATGGAGCCGACGCGGGCGACCGTGTCCAGATAGGTCAGGAGACGATTGTGCAGCATGGTTCAACCTCGTGATAACACCGACCGTAACCGTATCGGCAACGGACGTATAAAAAAACAGTGCTATTATGGCAACGCTCTAGCGTCTACTTTTCCAACATCATTTCCTCCGGCGGCACTACGCATACTGCCGCTGCCAGAGAATATGTTATGTTGACGGAAGTATTTTCTAATGTACGCGCGTATCGTCCCGATAATACCGATAATCATAATGGTGTTTATAATTGCGCCAGACGCCAATGCCAGTCTGACGGCCGACCTGAAATCAGGAATACTGCCAAACATCGCAACAGATACGGGAAATGCGCTGATCAATTCCGGAATTTATCCCAAAGCCTTCTTTGACGACACCCTCTACGGCAATGCCGCAGGCGGTGTAAGACGGGAAGCCATCGTTTTTCATGAAGCCTATTTCGGTGCGGATCTGGATATGAACCGGATTGCGGGCCTGTCCGGCACGATCGTCCGTTTCGCGGTGGACTCCCGCTTTGGCGGCAATCCACAGGGTGTCAACGACATGGCCGGCTCTGGCGTGTCCTACTTCCATGGCAGCGGTCCGAATAACCAGACACGCCTGACGCAGTTGGAAATCGAAGAGCATCTGGCCGATGACCGGCTTCGCGTGAGCGTAGGCAGAATGCAGCTCTCGTCCTTTTTCGCGACGTCCCGCTATTACTGCCTGTTTCAACTCGGCATGTGCGCGAACCTCAATCCCATGACATGGTCGAGCAATTCCGACGCGCCCTTCTGGCCCGTATCCGTATGGGCTGGTGAGATGACGGTCATTCCACGTCGTAACACCTATCTGCGTTTCGGAGGGGAAGAGTCGAATTCCACACAGTACTATAATGGTGGCTTCCCATGGGGGGACGGCTGGTCGCTCCATGGCGCAAGCGGTGCGCATGTCATGATCGAGGCCGGATATGAAACGGCGGACAGCAGCCGCCTACCGGGACGCTACGATGTGGGGGCATATGAGGATACCAGCCCGGTCGGCAATTTCCGCTACGACGCCAATGGCGGGAGGATCGCCTTCACCCATGATGCCGGCCGCATGCAATCGGGTCAGAACGGCATCTATGCCCAGTTTGAACAGACCGTATGGCATCCGCGTAGAGGGCAGCAGCTTCTGACCTTGTTGGGTGGTCTGGTGTTCGATACATCCGGCCATTCGCTTCAGAAAAACTACTTCCTGCTGGGCTTTATATGGGAGGGCCTGTTTCCCGGTCACAGGCATGATTTTCTGGCGTTCAAAGCGACAGAGCATCATCTCAACAGGAACGCTACAGATTATCTGGATGATGAGATCATGGCTTCGGGCCGCTCCGGCCGTATGTCCACCCATGAGCAGACGCTTGAAGCGGATTACAGCATCCGCCTCGTCGCTGGGGTGCGGCTTACGCCTTTTGCCGCTTTCATTTTTCATCCAGACCAGCAGGTCTACACTATCACGCAGCCCAATCCGAAAATCACGCACAGCTTTTCCGGCGGTCTGCAACTTTCTTTTTCACTGGGAGAGGCTGCTGGCCTGACGCCCTTTGGCCTGTCGCGTCCATACTGATCTCAAAGGCACAATAGAATGGCATCCTATCTGACATGGCATGACCTATGCGGCTATATGGGGTCCGCAACCGTCGTCCTGTTATACTTCCTGAACATGCGGGGCCTGGTTGATCCTCGGAAACTGTTCTATCCGGCGACGAACCTGGCAGGATGTTTCCTGATCATGATTTCGTTGTCGTATGACTTCAATCCAGCCTCTTTCCTGATCGAAATTTTCTGGTCGCTCGTTAGTATCTACGGAATGATCGGTGCATTCGCATATCGGAAAACCTGAATGGATAGATCGGTCAGGGGGCGGATGATACGCTACAGTGCGGCGTGTCCCGCTTGGTCATTCTGGTAAAAATACGAACACCGACCGTCTCCTTTCGGGAATCTGATACCCGGTATCTTACGTCTATGTCGAAGGCGGAAGCCGACATGGAAACACTCTCGTCACCCCATCATGCGGTGCTGTCCACCAGCCATTCCCTGAGCTTCGACCACCGCCGTCTCCCACCCTGGTTGCGCACCGCGATGGCCAGCGCCTTCTTCTGCCCCACGAGCACGACGAGCTTCCGTCCCCGTGTGACGCCGGTATAGAGCAGGTTCCGCGCGAGCATGGCGTAATGCTGCGTCACCAGCGGGATCACCACCGCCGGGTATTCCGAGCCCTGGCTCTTGTGAATGGTCGTCGCGTAGGCCAGCACCAGTTCGTCCAGCTCGCCGAAGCCATACACGACCTCCCGTCCATCGAATGAGACCGTCAGTTCGCCTTCTTCCACATCGATCCTGTCGATAACGCCAAGATCCCCGTTGAAAACGTCCCGGTCATAATCGTTGGCGATCTGCATCACCTTGTCGCCCGGCCCGTAGGTCCAGCCGAACCGCTCGACCTTCACCTCGCCCGGCGGGTTCAGCGCCTGCTGCAATTCTATATTCAGCGACCGCGTCCCAAGCCCGCCCCGGTTCATCGGACACAGCACCTGCACGTCGCGGACCGGGTCCAGTCCGAACCGCGCCGGGATGCGGTCCTTCACAACCGCCAGCAACTTGCGCAGCCCGACCTCGGGTTCGGCCGCTTCGACGAAATAGAAATCCGATCCCTCTTCCGCGCTCAGTTCGGGCATCCTGCCCTCATTGATCCGGTGCGCATTGGTGATGATCCGGCTCTGCGCCGCCTGGCGGAACACCTCCGTCAACCGCACCACCGGCACGGCGTTGGAGCCGATGATATCGGCCAGCACCTGTCCCGGTCCGACGGATGGCAACTGGTCCACGTCCCCCACGATCAGCAAGGCCGCGCTGTCGGGCAAGGCGCGCAGCAGAGATCGCATCAGCAGCACGTCCACCATGCTGGCCTCGTCCACGACCAGGAGATCGCAGGTCAGCGGGTTGGTATCGTCCCGCTTGAAGCTGCCAGTCGCCGGATCCGTCTCCAGCAGGCGGTGGATGGTCTTCCCCTCCAGTCCCGTGCTTTCCGACAGACGCTTCGCTGCACGTCCGGTCGGGGCGCAGAGCTGCACGTCGGTGCCCTTGGCCGCCACGATTTTCAGGATGGCGTTGACCAGCGTGGTCTTGCCGACGCCGGGACCACCCGTGATCACCAGCACCTTGCTGCGCAGGGCAAGGCGCACCGCCTCCTGCTGGCTGGGCGCGAGCGCAAGCCCGGTCTTCGTTTCCACCCAGGTCATGGCCTTTTCAGCGTCGATCTCTGGCCAGGGCGGACGACCGAAGGCGCAGGCGCGCAATCGCTCGGCGATGCTCTGCTCCGCGCGATAGAGACCCGCCAGGAAGATGCAGCCCGTCTCGCCCTCGCTGTCGGCAATAACGTCTCCCGCTTCCAGTTCCAGCGCGAGAGCCGTCTCGATCAGAGGGACGGCGACCTCCAGCAGTTCGGCGGTGCTGGTCAGCAGTTCCCCGATCGGCAGACCACAATGCCCTTCGTCCATGGCCTCACCAAGCGCGTAGGAGATTCCGGCCCGCACCCGGATCATGGCGTCAGGCGCGATCCCCATCTTTCGGGCGATCTGGTCGGCGGTCTTGAAGCCGATGCCCCGAATGTCCTTCGCGAGCCGGTACGGGTTCTCACTGATCAGTTGGACCGCGTCCTGCCCGTAGGTCTTGAAGATACGCACCGCCCGCGAGGTGCCGACGCCGTTGCTGTGCAGGAACAGCATGATCTCGCGGATCACCTTCTGGTCCGCCCAGCCGTCGACAATCCGCTCGGCCCGCTTGGGGCCGATGCCCGTCACCTCCCGCAGACGTCTAGGTTCCTGCTCGATCAGGTCGAACACCGCCTCGCCGAACGCTTTCACCAGCTTTTTCGCGTAGACCGGGCCGATGCCTCGGATCATGCCGGAGCCCAGGTAGCGTTCGATGCCCTCGACCGTGGTCGGCGGGCTGGCCTTGAGAAACTCGGCCTTGAACTGCAGCCCATGGGTATGATCGTTGAACCAGCGCCCCGACATCTGCACGAACTCGCCCGCCGAGATCATGGCGGCGTGGCCGACGACGGTGACCAGGTCGCGCTGCCCCCGCACTTTCACGCGCAGGACGCAGAAACCGTTCTCGGCGTTGTGGAACGTCACCCGCTCCACAAGCCCGGCCAGCGCCTCCGTGGGCGAAGAGTCAGAAGCGCGTCCGTTCATCCGGCCAGCCGGAAGAACGGCATTCCCACATCATTCATGATCCGCCCTCCCCTCTCGTGCTGCCGTCATACGCCAGTATTTGTACGACGCGCCTCTATCCGGGACTACCCATAACTACGATTTCGTACGCTTGAGCACGCACAGACACGACTTTCCATATTGCGTATTTCCGTTGAAATAACAGTCATCTGTCCGGATCGTGTGTCTGTTTTTCTTGCCTTGCTGTCGGAAGAGAGCAACGATGACAGACAGACCCAGCCAGTCCATTGCCCCGGCGTATCGGCCGCCCGAGCCCGAGTTGCGGCTCGTCCTGCGACCCAACGCGCCCGACCCGCGCCTGGTGGCGCTTGTCCGCCTCATGGCGCGCCGTGCGGCACGGGACTGGTTCCGGTCGCAGCAACAGGAGCAGCGCCGCCGCTCCAGACCGTAAGGGATGATCCACCATGAAGGTCGCGCTCTACGCCCGCTATTCCTCCGACAACCAGCGCGACGCCTCGATCGCCGACCAGCTTCGGGTCTGCCGTACCCAGGCGGAGAAACAAGGCTGGACCATCGTCGAGGAATATACCGACCACGCCATCTCGGGTGCCTCCCTGATGCGGCCCGGCATCCAGGCGCTGATCGCGGACGCACAGCGCGGACGGTTCCAAATCGTTCTGGCCGAGGCGATGGATCGCCTCTCCCGTGACCAGGAAGATATCGCCGGCGTCTTCAAGCGCATGAACTACGCCGGCGTGCGGATCGTCACCCTTTCCGAGGGCGAAGTCTCCCACCTTCATGTCGGCCTCAAGGGCACGATGAACGCCCTGTTTCTGAAAGACCTGGCTGAGAAGACGCATCGCGGCCTGCGAGGCCGGGTCGAACAGGGCAAGTCCGGCGGCGGCAATGCCTACGGCTATGATGTCGTGCGCAGGCTCGACGCCAATGGCGAGCCCATTCGGGGCGACCGCACCATCAATCCAGCGGAAGCCGAGGTCGTCCGTCGTATCTTTCGCGACTTCGCAGCCGGGCTGGGACCGCGCGCCATCGCCTTCCGTCTCAACGACGAAAGCATCTCCGCACCGGGCAGCGGCGCCTGGGGCTTCTCGACCATCACTGGCAACCGGCTACGCGGCACCGGTATCCTCAACAATGAGATGTACGTTGGCAGACTGGTCTGGAACCGGCAGCGTTTCATCAAGGATCCCGACACCGGCAAGCGGCAGGCCCGCCCCAATCCGGAATCCGAATGGGTAATCCAGGAGGTGCCGGAACTGCGGATCGTCGACCAGGAACTGTGGGACGCGGTCAAGGCGCGACAGGCCAGCGTCAGCGCCAGCCGCGACACACGCGACACCTCATCGCCCGACCATTTCCGCGAGAAGCGCCGCCCCCGCTACCTGTTCTCCGGCCTGAGCAAATGCGGCTGCTGTGGTGGCGGCTATTCCATGATCTCCGGCACCTTGCTCGGCTGCTCGACAGCCCGCAACAAGGGCACCTGCGACAACCGGACCAATATGCGTCGCGAGGAACTGGAACGGCGTGTCCTCGACGCCCTGCGCCACCACCTCATGGACCCGGACCTGTTCGCCGAGTTCTGCACGGCCTTCACCACCGAGATGAACCGGCTGCGCATGGAAGCATCGGCCGACATCGGCGCAGCAGAGTCAGAACTGAAGCGGGTCGAGCGCGACATCCAGCGCCTGATGGATCTCTACCTTTCAGAAGCGATCTCGATCGAGACGGTCAAGGAGCGCGGATCGAAGCTCGAAGCCCGCAAGACCGAACTCAAAGAGTTCCTTGCCACCGCCGAGGCGCCCCCGCCCCTGCTCCATCCGCAGATGGCGGAGTTCTACCACCGGCAACTCGCGCGGCTGCACGACATGCTGCATTCCGAACTGGACGAAAAGCGCCAGGAGGCGGCCGAGGTAATCCGCTCGCTGATCGAGGCGATCATCCTCACGCCGTCCGACAAGGGCCTCCAGATTGACGTCCGGGGTGATCTGGCCGGCATTCTGACTATGGCGTCGGGCGGCGGACAAACGAAAACCCCAGCCCGTTTCCGGGCTGGGGTTCGTGATGCGTTCGCATCGCAAGTTCAGATGGTTGCGGGGGCAGGATTTGAACCTGCGGCCTTCAGGTTATGAGCCTGACGAGCTACCGGGCTGCTCCACCCCGCGTTTGTTTGGGGAGACTGGAAGACCTGGCGGCGACCGACTTTCCCGTGCCTTGAGGCACAGTATCATGGGCGCTGGGGCATTTCACGGCCGAGTTCGGGATGGGATCGGGTGGATCATTCCCCGCCATTGCCACCAGGTCATCCAGTCTCCCCGGTATGGGGAGGGGATGTGGATGGGTTGGTGTTTTTTGTCATGTGTTGAGAGTGGATGACTGCTGTGCATGTGTGTTGCCCTTTCAAGGGGGCTATGGAATGAGCCTATTGGGCGATTAGGACCAGTTAGCTGCACGCATTACTGCGCTTCCACACCTGGCCTATTGACGTGATGGTCTATCACGGCCCTTGGGGAGACCTTGTTTTGAGGTGGGTTTCCCGCTTAGATGCTTTCAGCGGTTATCCCGTCCACACTTAGCTACCCGGCTGTGCCGCTGGCGCGACAACCGGTGCACCAGAGGTATGTTCATCCCGGTCCTCTCGTACTAGGGACAAATCCTCTCAAGTCTCCAACACCCACGGCAGATAGGGACCGAACTGTCTCACGACGTTCTAAACCCAGCTCACGTACCACTTTAATCGGCGAACAGCCGAACCCTTGGGACCTGCTCCAGCCCCAGGATGTGATGAGCCGACATCGAGGTGCCAAACCTCCCCGTCGATGTGGACTCTTGGGGGAGATCAGCCTGTTATCCCTAGAGTACCTTTTATCCGTTGAGCGATGGCCCTTCCACGCGGGACCACCGGATCACTATGGCCGACTTTCGTCTCTGATCGAGCTGTCACTCTCACAGTCAGGCGGGCTTATGCCATTGCACTCGACAGCCGGTTTCCGACCGGCCTGAGCCCACCATCGCGCGCCTCCGTTACACTTTGGGAGGCGACCGCCCCAGTCAAACTGCCCACCATGCAGGGTCCCGGACCTGGCTAACAGGCCTCGGTTAGACATCAGAAACAGTCAGGGTGGTATTTCAAGGATGGCTCCACCGGAACTGGCGCCCCGGTTTCAAAGCCTCCCACCTATCCTACACAGAATGTCTCTGATGCCACTGCAAAGCTGCAGTAAAGGTTCATAGGGTCTTTCCGTCTGACCGCGGGTACCCCGCATCTTCACGGGGAATTCAATTTCGCTGAGCCGATGCTGGAGACAGCGGGGAAGTCGTTACGCCATTCGTGCAGGTCGGAACTTACCCGACAAGGAATTTCGCTACCTTAGGACCGTTATAGTTACGGCCGCCGTTTACCGGGGCTTCAATTCAGTGCTTGCACACCTCCTCTTAACCTTCCGGCACCGGGCAGGCGTCAGGCCGTATACGTCGTCTCTCGACTTCGCACAGCCCTGTGTTTTTACTAAACAGTCGCTACCCCCTGGTCTGTGCCACCCGCCGATGGTTGCCCACTGACGGGTCTTGCTTATCCCGAAGTTACGCAAGTAATTTGCCTAGTTCCTTCAGCATCGTTCTCTCAAGCGCCTTGGTATTCTCTACCAGTCCACCTGTGTCGGTTTCGGGTACGGTCTATATGCCAGAGCTATTTCCTGGAATACGCCAAAAGCCGGATCAATCCGATAAGACCCGACAACATATTGTATTCGTCACTTCTGGCAGGCCCGGGAATATTTGCCCGGTTTCCATCGACTACGGCTTTCGCCCTCGCCTTAGGGGCCGGCTCACCCTGCGCGGATTAACCTTGCGCAGGAACCCTTGGACTTTCGGCGACAGTGTTTCTCGCACTGTTTGTCGCTACTCATGTCAGCATTCGCACTTCCGATATCTCCAGAGAGGGTCACCCCGTCTCCTTCACAGACCTACGGAACGCTCCGCTACCGCGCATACATAGTATGCACCCACAGCTTCGGCACGTGGCTTGAGCCCCGTTACATTTTCGGCGCAGGGTTTCTATTAGACCAGTGAGCTATTACGCTTTCTTTAAAGGATGGCTGCTTCTAAGCCAACCTCCTGGTTGTTTTGGAATCCCCACATCCTTTCCCACTTAGCCACGATTTGGGGGCCTTAGCTGGTGGTCTGGGCTGTTTCCCTCTCGACAATGGACCTTAGCACCCACTGTCTGTCTGCCGAGCTCATACTTCCGGGTATTCGGAGTTTGGTTAGGTTTGGTAAGGCTTTGGGCCCCCCTAGCCCATCCAGTGCTCTACCCCCCGGGGTAATACTCGACGGTCTACCTCAATAGATTTCGCGGAGAACCAGCTATTTCCGAGTTTGATTGGCCTTTCACCCCTAGCCACAGCTCATCCCCGACTTTTTCAACAGGCGTGGGTTCGGCCCTCCAGTGCGTGTTACCGCACCTTCAGCCTGGCCATGGCTAGATCACTCGGTTTCGGGTCTTCTGCCAGCAACTCGTCGCCCTGTTCAGACTCGCTTTCGCTGCGCCTACACCTAACGGCTTAAGCTTGCTGCAAACAGAAACTCGCTGACCCATTATACAAAAGGTACGCCGTCACCCCATAAGAGGCTCCGACTGC